>JANOTN010000413.1:0-13517 GCA_031416375.1 Ilumatobacteraceae bacterium | reverse complement strand
GAGGCGCTCGACAAGCGGGTGATCTGCGACCTCTACGAAGGCAACGCTCCCTTCGCCCCGCGCTACGTGCTGCCCGACTACGGACGAGCGATGCGTCGGGGCATCGAGTTCCTCGAGCTGTCGCCGCCGACCGACCTCGACGACGCGCTCGCGTTCCTGCAGATCATGTACGCGCACGTGCCGAGCGTCACCACGTACCCCGTGTACCTGGGCGATCTCGACGACCTGCTCGCGCCGTTCGTCGACGTCCGCATCGACGACGAACGGCTCGACCGCACGCTGCGCCGGTTCTGGGTCGGCCTCGACCGGATGCTGCCCGACGCGTTCGTGCACCTCGACGTCGGTCCCCGCGACAGCCGCATCGCCCGTTCGGTCCTGCGCGTCGAGCGGTCGCTCCGACAGTCGGTGCCGAACATCACGCTCAAGGTCGACCCGTCGATCACCCCCGACGACCTGATCGAGGATGCGGTGCGCACCGTGTTCGAGACCGGCAAGCCGCACTTCGTCAACCACCCAATGATGGTCGCCGACCACGGCGAGGGCTACGCCGTGGTGAGCTGCTACAACTCGCTCAAGATCGGCGGCGGTGCCCACACCCTCGTCCGGCTCAACCTGAAAGAGGTCGCGTTGCGCCACGCCGGCGGTGTCGAGGCGTTCCTCGCCGAGACGCTGCCGCGCTACGTCGGGCTCACCGCCGAGCTAGCCGAGGCGCGGGTGCGGTCGCTCGTCGAGGAGCAGCGGTTCTTCGAGACCCACTGGCTCGCCACCGAGGGCTTGGTCAGCATCGATCGCTTCGCCGCGATGTTTGGCATCTTCGGTCTCGCCGAATGCGTCAACCTGCTGATGGTCCACGAAGGCCTCGACCGCGGCGGCGAGGCCCGCTACGGGCACGACGCGGCGGCCGACGCGCTCGCGGTCCGCGTCGTCGAACGGGTCGCCGAATTGGTCGCGGCGCGGCCGATGCCGTACTGCGAGGGTGGGGGCGGCCACTGCTACCTGCATAGCCAGGGCGGCATCGACCTCGACGACGACGTCACTGCCGGCACGCGCATCCCGGTAGGCGACGAGCCGGCGATGCTCGAGCACATCACGACCTGCGCACCCCACCACCATCTGTTCTCGGCGGGAGTCAGCGACATCTTCCACGTCGACGAGACCGCGGTCCGCAACCCGCGTGCCGTCGTCGACATCATCCGAGGTGCCTTCGCCATCGGGATGCGCGACTTCACGTTCAACCTCGACAGCAACGAGTTCGTCCGGATAACCGGCTACCTCGTCCGCAAGAGCGACCTGGCGGCGATCGGTGCCCACGGCGGGGCGCGCCACTCGAGCGACTACCTGGCGGCCGGTAGTGAGGACGCCTACCACCTCACGTCGCGCGCGGTGAAGCGGATCGGGTGCAATGAGCGCGATCCTCGTTAGGGCGGCCCGCGGCGAGAGGTCCGTGCGCGGCCTCGTCGCCGACACGATCACGTTCAGCAGTGTCGACGGCCCTGGTAACCGGTTTGTGGTGTTTCTGCAGGGCTGCAACTTCGACTGCCTGGCCTGCCACAACCCCCAGACGATTCCCGGCAACGGGGTTGTTGACGGTCACGCCCCGCGTCGGGTGTCGGTGGACGAGCTACTCGAGCACATTAGGGCCGCAGCCCCGTTTCTCGGCGGCGTGACCGTGTCGGGCGGGGAGCCCACGCAGCAGCCGGCGTTCCTGCGCGAGCTCTTCACCGCCATCAAGGCCGACCCGGCACTCGCCCGGCTCGGCTGCTTCATCGACTCCAACGGTGCGTGCGAGCTCGAGGTCTGGGAGTCGCTGGCACCGGTGACGGACGGGGTGATGATCGATCTCAAGTGCCTCGATCCCGAGATCCACCGTGCACTCACCGGCCACTCCAACGATCGGGTACTGGCCAGCATCCGCCATCTGCACGATCTCGGCCTGCTGTACGAGGTGCGGATGCTCGTCCTGGCCGGGCTCAACGACGACCACGACTTGATGCACCGCACCGCCGAATGGCTCGCCGCCATCGATCCCCACATGCGTGTCAAGCTGATCGGCTTCAGGGATCACGGCGCAAGGCCCCACGACCCGCCACTCGTCGAACCCGGCCCCGCCACGATGGAGTCGATCGCCGAGAAGTTTCGTGACATCGCTCAGTTCGACGTCCACCTCGTGTGAGCCGACCCTCGGGAGACGTCGGAACAGGGGAGATCTACCGAGAGTGCCTGTCTGTCGGTTCGCGGCCGCCATCTACGCCGCCGCCAAACTTCCACCGAGGTACAGTTCCGGGCGTGTCGAACATAGTCTTGGCCGCACGTCTTGCCATCGGGTTTCCGAGCAATGGGCGGGTGCTCGCGTAAGGTGCCGACGTCGGTATCTCCTACCCGCTCGAGCACCTATCCGGATAGGCCCTCACGAATCTGCTTGGTGGCTCGGTCGTCGAATCTGACTCTTTCTGGAATCCGCATCGCGCGTTTGTGATGTAAATTTCGCGGTCAGGCGACTCGGCAGCGCTCGGCGTACTTGCGTTGGGCGGCTTGCTTCGACACGCCGAGCATCAGGCCGATCTGGGACCACGATCGGTTGTCGAGTCGGGCTCGTCGGACGGCGTCGGCGAGCACCTCGTCGGTCGCAAGACCTGGGATTTATATTCTCGATACAGGAGGTTTACATTCTCGATACGTGCGGATCAACTCTCACCATGTTGTCGAGTGGTCCGTTGCCAGGATTCCTTGTCGATGCTGTGGGCGAGGTCGGCGAAACGCTCAGCCTTGGTGCCAAGTGGTTCAATTCAGGACCAGCTGGGCTTGTCAGGTGTGGGTTGCCACCCGGGCCGAGCTGGCAGGGTTGCGCACCGTCGTCGACATCTTGTCCCGTCGCCTAGCTCACGAGATGGCTGACGAAGGTATCCCGGTTCGTGACATCGCCAGTGTTCTCGATGTGTCCTTTCAACACGCCGCCAAACTCGCAAAGGGAGCCTGATCAGAGACGGTAGCGCATCCGCTTCTAGGAGAGGCGTGGTCGGGTAAATCGCCGCAAAATCTCGGTCGGTAGCGTGCCGCCGGCGGCGAAACACGGGAGGACTTTGGCCGGAAAGTTGTCAAGGGTGGGGCCTCCATCTGAGGAGTCGCTTGATGATTCCACATGGTCGACGAAGCCGAGCGCCGGAAGCGCCCCGAAATGGCGAGTTCCCAGTTGTGTGGATTCCATTCGTCAAGCACGACCGCGGTTGCAACGTCGTACAGCAGGGTGAGTCGTGAGTTCGGACCTTGCAGCAACATCCCGTAGTTCTTGGCGGGAGCATCGATGCCTCCGATAACCCAGTTGACGACGAGCGCTCGAAGGAACCGTTCAACGTCCGCCCCTGCGGATTCACCGGCCACAATGCGGATCAGATCGACGATCTGCGCCGGGGTGGGCCCACCGTCACGCTGATACTTGAGGGTCGGCGGCACGCCGAGTGCCTGGCACAGGTCCTCCTGGTGGACCCGTTCCAGGACACCGTCATTACTTCATCGTCGGTCGAAGCGTTCGACGGAAATGGATGAAAGGTGATGGAAGGGGATAGACCCCCACTGATACTCCTGCGCGACGAGCCAGGTCAAGAACGTCACCAACCGAGTGGCGCCCGATGACGACAGCTGCCCTCAGACGTCACACCAGTCGATGGCGGCAACGTCTTCAAAGTGTGGCCGCGGGAGCGGATTGCTCGCCAGATGCGCTGACTGACCGTCCGAGCTGCCGTTCGGATCGGTAGCGGTTGCGTTTCGGCCGTCATGATAGCATAATGCAAGCATGCCGAATGTACTGGTACGCGATCTTCCCGACAATGTTCACTCCGGTCTGCAACGCCGCGCCGAGGCTGCGGGCCAGTCTCTCCAGCAGTTTCTCGCGATCGAACTGACCCGCCTCGCCACGACCCCGACGATCAACGACGTCCTCGCACGAATCGGCCGTCGGAAGGGAGGCCGGGTCGGTTTCGATGCCGCCGTCGTCGACTTGGACGACGAACGCAGTCGACGTTGATCGTCATCGATGCGTCGGTACTGGCAAACGTCGTTGGCGACGACGGCCCAGCTGGTCGCGCTGCTCGCGCACGGTTGGCCGCCGCTGGCGACGCATCGATGCCGGATCTGGCAGATGTTGAAACGGTGTCAGTGCTTCGCAAACGATGGTTCACCGGTGACCTCACCGATCGACGATTCCGGTCGGCCGTCGATGATCTGCTGGCTCTTCCGTTGACACGATTCCCGACAGGTCCACTGATGATCCGAGCGTACGAACTGAGAGGTAATGTCACCGTCTACGCCGCCGCCTACATCGCTCTCGCCGAAGGACTGGCGTGCACCCTGGTCACTGCCGATTCCAGACTGGCGCAGGCCCCCGGCACCAACTGCGCGATCGAGTTCTTGAAAGCCTGATCTCGGCACAGATCGGAACTGCCGCTCGGCCCTTGTTTCTCGGCATCGTCCTGAGATGGTAAACCCAGATGCAGCCTTCGCGGTATATTGCGGATGAGCCGACAGGAGACCGTCATGTCACCAAGTAGCGTCCTTCGATTTGTAGCGGGGTTGGCTGCGGTTGCCGTTGTCGCGTCGGCGTGCGGTTCCGGCGAGTCCGCTCCCGCGACCACGACGACTGCCTCGCCGGAGGTCTCGACCACGATGGTCGGCACAACCACGACGACTGCGGCGCCGGAGGTCTCGACGACGACTGCCAGCACAACCACGACGACTGCCAGCACAACCACGACGACGGTCCTCGCCGGAACCGTGCCAGGCGGCACCGGCGATGACGCAGTACCCGCATGGCAACGTGATGCACAGCAGTACCGCGGCCAGGACGGTAAGAAGTTCACCATCGACTGCCCGCCGAACGGCACTCAGGATTCGATTTGGGGCACCGAGACCTACACCGACGATTCATCCGTCTGCAACGCTGCCGTACACGTCGGGCTGATCACCTATGCGAGCGGTGGTGAGGTCGAATACCAGATCGCTCCTGGTCAAGGCTCGTACGCGGGCACGCTGGCCAACGGTGTTACGTCCCAGAACTATGGGAGCTGGTCGGGGAGCTTCATCTTCCCGGCTGCGCCCCCGGGCTCCGGAGAGTTCAGCGTCGGCCCTGAATCGTGGAATCGGACCTCGTCTGAGTTCCAGGGACAGGAAAGTAAGCGGTTCGCGATTTCCTGCTCCGCCGAGGGCGAGCCCGGCTCGCTCTGGGGCACGAACACCTATACCAGCGATTCATCTATCTGCACCGCAGCTGTTCACGTCGGCCTCATCACCATCGTCAACGGCGGCACAGTGGTCATCGAGATCGCCCCGGGCCGGGACGCCTACCAGGGCGGCACGGCCAACGGAGTTACCTCGTTGGAGTACGGCAGCTGGAGCAGCAGCTTCACATTTCCCGAGGACCAGACGCCTCCCTGAGTCCTGCGGCCGCGTCCGATCGTTGACGTTCCGGCGTCAGAGCTGTGGTGCGCACTTGAGCGCGACCTGATTTGTGGACGTGTGGAAGTCGCCCACCGAATCGATGTCGGTCCTCTCGATCACCACGCGCCCACTCGCAGCATAGCTAGCGCCCCTTGACGGCCATCAGGCAGGCCAGTTCGTAGACGGTGGTCGCCGCTGCCAGTGAAGTGATCTCAGCATGGTCGTATGCCGGCGCGACCTCGACGACGTCGCCCGACACCACGTTCATACCGGCAAGACCGCGCAGGATCATCACCAACTCGCGGCTGGTCATGCCGGCGATCTCCGGTGTGCCGGTGCCCGGCGCATGAGCGGGATCCAGCACGTCGATGTCAATCGAGAGGTACAGCGGACGATCTCCGACGCGGGCGCGAATCCGCCGGGCGACCTCATCGACCCCCAGCCGCTCGAGCTCATCGCAGCTGATGATCGAAAACCCCAACGCCTGGTCATCGACATAGTCGGACGGTGCGTAAAGCGGACCGCGTATGCCGATGTGCATCGATGCCTCGGTGTCGAACAGCCCTTCTTCAGCGGCGCGGCGAAAGGGGGTGCCGTGCGTGAAGCGCTCGCCGAAGTAGGTATCCCATGTGTCGAGATGGGCATCGAAATGGACGAGGGCGACCTTGCCGAAGCGGCGATTCACAGCCTTCAGGAGCGCATAGGCGATGGTGTGATCGCCGCCGATGGTGATCAGTCCGTCCACGGGGTGAGCGCCATCCGCGGGGCCGAGCAGCTCACCGGCCCGTGCCTCGATCGCCGCCAGCGACTCGGCGATCGAGAAAGGGTTGCAGGTAACGTCGCCGGCGTCAGCGAACTGCAACTTGGCGAACGGTTGAACGTCGAACTGCGGATGGTATTGCGGGCGGATGGCCCTCGAAGCCTGGCGGACGGCCATCGGCCCGAACCGGGCGCCTGGACGGAAGCTCACTCCTCCGTCGAATGGTGCACCGAGAATAGCCACGTCGCATCGCTCGACGTCGCGCAGTTCGGGCAGCCTCACGAATGTCGATGATCCTGCGAAGCGGGGCACCGTAGTGCCGGCAACGGGTTGTATCGGTGCGGGAGAAGCGGTCACAGCTACACACTGTAACTGACGCGCATTCAGCCGCGATCATCTATTGACTTCGATTCAGTAGTGCCGTACTCTGCGTTCGCCACGTCGAGGGGCGTGATGAACTGGGGGGTTCGCAATGGCCGACATGGGTTCAGACAATCGAGTGTTCGAGGTTGAGCAACGGGGCATCGAGTTCGTACCGGAGTCGGAACGAAGGATGAGACCCAGGGAGCTCGGGGTATTTTGGGGAGGCTCGAGCCTTTACCCCTTCAACGTGTTCATCGGCGTGCTGATCTACAGCCTCGGAATGCCGTTGTGGTTGGCGATTCTCGTGACCGTCCTCGGCGCGGTTGCAAGCTATGCGCCGGTGGCGATCGCCTCGGTCGCTGGGGCCCGGTCAGGGATGCCCACACACACCACGCTCCGGGCGACGTTCGGCATCGATGGTCAGCGAGCCAACGCCTTGCTCGGCTGGCTGGTCGGCATCATCTACGAAGTCATCAACGTCACGGTCGGCGTGTACGCGGCGGTCGCCATCTTCGACGAACTGGGCTGGAACAGCAGCGGTGATCCGGGCTTGGTCATCGCGCTCATCCTGGTCTACGGCCTATGCATCGGCCTGCCGCTGCTCGGCCATGCAACGATGATGTTCGTCCAACGCTTCTTCAGCGTCGCTCTCGGTATCGCTGTTCTGCTGCTGTTCATTTCGCTGGTCGACGATCTCGACCTCGTGGCCAGGGCCGGGGAGCCACTCGGCGGCAAAGCCACCCTGCAGGTGATCCTGATCGCCATCGGCATCGCCTGGGCGGGTGGCTATTCATACATGATCGTCGCCCTCGACTACCCGCGATACCTACCCACGAATACGCCATCGAGGTCGATCTTCTGGCAGGTGCTCACCGGTTCGGTACTTGCTGCCGGTTTCCTCGGGCTCGTCGGCACGATGATGGCAGCCCAGACTGAGGGCGGCTTCCTCGACCCCGTCGCCGGGGTAAAGCCGATCATTCCGTACTGGATCTACATCATTTGGATCATTGCCGCGATCGGTGGCTCGATTTCTAACAACGCCCTCACGCTGTACTCTGCCGGGCTTGCCGCGCAGGCTGCGGGATTACCACTCAAACGCTGGCAGGCCACAGTGGTCGACGGCATCGTCGCCATGGTCGGTTTGGCCTACGTGTTGTTCATCGACAACGGCAACTTTTTCGCCAACCTCAACTCGTACATCGTGTTGGCGATTGCCTGGATCGGACCGTTCGGTGCCGTCTACCTGCTCGACCTGTGGTGGCGGAACTGGCACGTGAGGCCCGAACACGCACACGGCGGCAGTTCCAGTCCGTTCGCCGGCCTTAGCGGCCCACGCCAGAGTGCATGGATCGCCACCATCGTCGGCATCGTGGCGGCGTTGTTGACTATCGCCTCACCAAAGTTCAACGGGCCGATCGCCAAGGCACTCGACACCGACCTGTCGTGGGCTACGGGGCCGATCGTCGCTGGCGCGATCTACTGGGCGTTGGGCCGCAAACAGGTGATAGCCGAAGCATCAAAGCATGCAGGCGCTTCGGACAGTCACAGTGTCCTCGCCCAGGACTGAGTGATGGAATCGATCGCAGTCATCACGGGTGCAGCCTCGGGGATTGGGGCGGCGTGCGCACAGGTACTCACCGATCGCGGCTTCACCGTCGTCGGTTTCGATCTGCGCCCTGCGTTGGCGTGCGCTCGCTCGATGGTCGTCGACGTGTCCGACGCTCAGGCTGTTGACGCCGCGCTTGAGACGGTCGAGCGGGAGCTCGGCCCGATCGATGCGGTTGTTACCGCTGCCGGCTACTACGAGCGGATCGACATTCTTGATCTCGACGATGCGGCAGTCGACCGTATGGTCGCGGTGGTGATCGACGGAACGGCCAACGTTTGCCGATCTGCACTGCGTCGTATGCTTCCCCGCGGTAGAGGTTCGATCTGTACCATCGGCTCCGAGCTTGGCCTCTGCGGCGACGCCGATGCCGCTCACTACGCGGCCTGTAAGGGTGCCGTGCATGCCATGACCAAAACCATCGCCCGCGAGGCAGCCCCGCTGGGTGTGCGAGTGAATTGCGTAGCGCCTGGACCGACCGACACTCCGCTGATGACCGCCGAGATGCGCGACCCGTCGTACATCGCTTCGCTGGTGTTGCAACGACTCGTCGAACCCACCGAGATCGCCCAGATGGTCGGATTCGTGCTCGACGCGGAAACCCACAACCTGGTCGGCCAGATCATCTCGCCGAACGCCGGGGCAGTCGTATGACCCTCAAGTTGATGGGCATCAGTGGCCGAGTTGCCATGGTCACGGGTGCCGGTCAGGGAATCGGCCGGGCGATCGCCGAACGGCTAGCCGCTGAAGGTGCGCGAGTTGTCGTCAACGATCTGAACCCGGACACCGCCACCGAAGTTGCCGCTGCGATCGGCGGCATCGCCGTTCCATTCGACTGCGCCGATCGCGCCGACGTACAACGCGGCGTGCAAATCGCCACCGACGCACTTGGTCCGATCGAACTCTCAGTCGTCAATCATGCCTACATGAAGATGGCACCGTTCGTTGACGAAGACCCGGTGGACTGGAAACGCACCATGGACGTCAATCTGAAGGGTGCACTGTGGGTTCTGCAGACGACGGCCCGGTCGATGGTTGCCGGCGGCTACGGACGGATCGTGTGTATTACTTCGGAATGGGGTATCACAGGCTGGCCACACGCAGGTGCCTACGCCACATCGAAGGGCGGCATCATTTCGCTCGTGCGCTCGGCAGCTCGTGCGCTCGGCCCGCGTGGCGTCGCCGTCAACGCCATCGCTCCTGGTGTGACGCTGACACCACAACTGCAGGTCGACGCCGACGCGGCCGGCATCTCGTACGACGAGATGGTTGCGGTGTACTCACTCGACGTGCCGCTCGGGCGGCTTGGCCGGCCAACCGACATTGCCGCCGTCGCCGCCTATCTCCTGTCGGAACCGGCCGGAGCCCTGGTAGGGCAGATCATCAGTGCCAATGGCGGAAGTCTGACATGACGTCGAGTCCGCCGACCCGCACGCCGGATCGCGCACCGTACCCGTCCCCGGCCTTCCCGCCAGGTTATCGAGCTGCCTTGTCGCTGACATTCGATGCCGATGCCGAGACAGCGGTGTTGGTTGTGAAGCCATCGGGGTGGAACGACGCGATGGCGATGACCCACCAAGCCTTCGGTCCCAAGGTCGGAATCCCACGACTGATGAGAATCCTCGCCGAAGAGGATGTGCGGGCGACCTTTTTCGTGCCCGGCTGGACGGCACGCCGGTACCCGACCCTCGTTCCCACCTTGATGGAAGCCGGTCACGAGATCGGGCACCACTCCGACCTGCATATACCAGCTACCCAAATGTCGCAGGACGAGGAACGCGCCGACTTCGAAAGGGCACTCGAAACCCTACGATCGCAGGGTGCCGACGTCCGCGGCTATCGGGCAGCATGGTGGCAGGCGACGTGGCACACGCTCGACCTGCTCGCCGAGCACGGTTTGACCTACGACTCGAGCTTGATGGACGACGACCGCCCGTATGTGCTGCGCATCGGCGATCACCGCCTCGCCGAGTTGCCACCTCACTGGTCGTTGGACGACTGGGAGCAGTATGCGTTCTTACCCGATCCGATGATCGGCTCCAACATCGAACCACCCTCGAAGGTGCTCGAGTTGTGGCGGTGCGAGCTCGACGCCCAACGCAAAGAAGGGGGACTGGTGGTTGGCACGATGCACCCGTTCCTCTCTGGGCGGGCGTCGCGGGCCGAGGTACTTCGCGAGATCATCGGCTACGCCCGTTCGTGCGGCGATGTCTGGATCGCGCCGCTCGGTGAGATCGCTGACGCAACGCTGGCATCACCCGATATCGCCGAGCGTGTCCCGGACATCCCCGACCTCTCTTTGGGGCCCTACTATCCCGACGCGGAGACACTATGAGCAACGACGACATTGATCACGTTCAAGCCGCGGCGACTCACCTGATCGAATGCTTCGCGGCATTCGACGGTGACGCCTACTTCGCTTGCTTCGCGCCAGAGGCAACGTTCCTGTTCCACCCGACTAACCGACTGCTTGGCTCTCGGGCCGAATACGAGCAGGAGTGGGCGGGATGGGTCGACACTGGCTTCGAGGTTGTGAGTTGCACCACACACGATCAGCGGATCGACCTGGTCACCCCTGACGTCGCAGTGTTCACACACCGCGTGCTCACCACGGTGTCTGATGCCGACGGCATTCACGACCTGGTCGAGCGTGAGAGCATCGTGTTCCGCCGCGAGCCCTCAGGAGCGTGGCTCGCTGTTCACGAGCACCTCAGTCCCATGGCATGAGCTGAGCGAACGGGCTCCGGTCGGTCAACGGGAGTTCGGGTATCGGGCGTTCGCTACCGCTACCGTCTCGACTGTGTCCGAAACACCTGCGAAACGAAGGCGGCGATCCCAACCGCGAGAGGAACTGCTCGCGGCGACGCTGGCAGTGATTGTAGAAAGGGGCTTGGCGGCCACGCAGATCAATGATGTCGCAGCCGCAGCCGACATCAGCCCAGCCGGTCTGCTCTACCACTTCGGTTCGCGACAGGAGTTGCTCTTGGAGGCGCTGCGCTTCAAGGACCAACGATGGTTAGCTGAGATCGATGCCGGAGCCCTAGGTGAAGGACCGACACGAGTCGACTCGCTGATCAAGCTGCTCCTCGACCCCAGCCCGAAGCTGAAGGCGGCGTGGCGACGTGACTGGATGGTGTGGCACGAGGCAGTTCTAGCGGCGTTCCACGACGACGAGATGCGCACGTCGGTTGGCTCACAAGACGCTCGCTGGACAGCGCTGATCGCCAGCGTGATTGGCGACCCCCACGGCCAGGCGGCCTACCCCGCGGCGTTGGCGCTCTCGTCCCTGGTCGACGGTCTGTCGATCAGGCTGCTGGCGTTTCCAGGGGACCTCACCCACAAGAAAGCGGCAGCGATTGCGCGGACTTACGCCCACCAACTGTTGGACGGGCTCGAAGTTCATGAACGGTGAGACGATCGCCCGCGGGTTGTGAGAACACAATTGCGGGTGCCTACTTTGAGCGGCGCAGACCTTCAGTCTGAAGGGGTCTCGATTGAGTCGAGGAATACGTCGACGTCGGCGTCTTCGCCTCCGACCAGCCAGATCACTTCGTCCTCGTCATCCCCGTCGCGCCACGGCATGATGCCGTCGATGTGATAGCGGTCAACCGTGATGTCATCATCGCCATCGACAACGGGTGCGATGATCGACAGTTCGACAACGGCATCGCCGGGGTGTTGACTGAGCAGGTCAATCAGTTCGGCCACGGTCAACCCATCATGATCTTCGAGTTCCACGCCATCTCCCTGTCGTTCGTCAGTCATCTTCGGTCGTTGTTGGTATTCGATCAAAATTCTTCGCCGAGCCAGGCTTCGGCCCGCTCCAGCAGAAACAGACTGACATGTTTGCACCGTTCGAGTGCCTGTTCGATGGATCCATCGTTGTTCATGTACACATCGGCCAGATCAACGGCGATTCGGCCGACGATTGACAGGCTCCGCTCGGGCGCGTCTGTGACGCTCGGGAACGAGTCGATCGCTGACACTTCGACAGGCAGATCGAGCCCGCCGACGCCGGCCACCTCGGTTGCCAACACGAGCAGATCAGGCGGATTTGGGAGCGGCGGCAGCGTCCAGGTGAACAGCAGCGGGAACGTAAAACCACGGGGAGGATCGTCGTCGAGATCCTCCATCTTCATCACTTCGTCCTCGAAACCGAGCAGGGCGCGCGGATCGACATCGAGCGAGAGGTGCAGGTCGATCGGCCCAGCGCAGGCTTCCTCCGGGTGTAAATCGACTTCCCACAGCTGACGAAGCGAGTACGTCTCGACGAAATGCCGCTCGTCGTGGACGTGAAATCCGTAGTCGATCGCCTGGCTCTTGAGATCGGCGACAAAACCCGCTACGTCGATAACTGCCACACCATGGACCCTACCGGCGGCACACTACGGTCGGAGCTTGTGATCGATTCCACGTTGACCAGCGCAGTCGAAACCTTGCTCGCGGCCGCCGACGCGGTTGCGGTGGTGTTGGCCGCTAACAACGACTGGGGAGCCTCCGGCGTGCGTGACGGGCAGTACACCGTCGACCTCGACGCTGACCGGGCGTGTCTCGACATCTTGTACTCCGCCGGGTACCGGGTACTCTCCGAGGAAAGCGGCGTGACGGGGCAACAAGGCTCTGAGAGGTCCCCGATCGTGGTCGTCGATCCATTGGACGGTTCGACGAATGCGTCGCGTCATGTTCCATGGTTCGCATCAGCGCTGTGCCTCGTAGATGACGACGGTCCGGCTGTCGGGGTGGTCGTCAACCACGCAACGGGGGAGCGGTTCACGGGAATCCGTGGGCACGGTGCCGAACGTGATGGTGGGCGGATTCGAACGACAGACGCAACCGACCTCGCTACCTCGATTCTCGGCGTCTCGGGCCTACCATCGCACCATTACGGCTGGGCGCAATTCCGTGCACTGGGTGCTTCAGCACCGGACATCTGCGCCGTCGCGTGTGGCGTAACCGACGCGTGGTGCGACATGGTCGATGATGGCCACGGTGTGTGGGACTATCTCGCGTCGGTCCTCATCGTGGAAGAAGCAGGTGGCGCGGTCGCAGAGGTCTTTGGCCGCCAGTTGTGCGTCCTCGATCACGCCGCCCGACGTTCCCCGGTGGTCGCCGCCACTCGTGATCTGCTCGAGGCTGTGCTCGTCGAGCGCCGCCGTAGTTCGGTCGACCAACCCCGATAGCGTCGGCGCGCCCGACGGCATTCGGCTGTCGCGATGCTCCTCGTCAGGAGGTTCGCATGACCACTGGTCTCAACTCGTCCCCCTTGCTGGCAACGATCACCGGTCCGGTGGTCATGATCGGGTTCGGCTCGATCGGTCGCGGCACGCTTCCGCTGCTCGACCGCCACATCGATTTCGA
>JANOTN010000412.1:0-6643 GCA_031416375.1 Ilumatobacteraceae bacterium | reverse complement strand
GCGGCGAGATAGCCCCCGGCCGACTGGCCGAACAACACGACCTTGGTCGGATCGACCCCGTACTCGTCGGCGTTGGCACGCAGGAACCGAACGGCGTCTGCAGTGTCTTCGACGGCGGCCGGAAACAGTGCCTCACCGCTGAAGCGGTAGTCGTTCGCAGCAACGACAAAGTCGGCGTTGACCATCCGCTCGAAAAAGCTTGTCTCCCACGCTCGCGTCTCGCGAGGTGCCCGATGTCGCCCGCTGACTCGCCACCCACCACCATGCACCTGGAGTAGCAGTGGTCTTGGAGCGCTGACCTCGTTGTCGTCTGCGTCAACCGGTCGGTAGAGGTCGAGTTGCAGCGCTCGGTAACCGGGCTTCTCTGCGAACACGATCGCACGTTCAACGGTGTAACTCACTCTGCCTCCTCTGGCGTGTACGGAGTGATTGGGCCACCGAGATGCTCGGTCACATACGTCGGCGCTGGGTGGTCGGCTCGATTGGCGGCGTCGCCCGGCCCGGTGATCAACACGCCGTCGGCCCTCAGGTGGTGGGCGATTCCGATGTCGGCGCGTTGTGAGTCACCAAACATCACGATCGCGCCGTCCGACCGAACCGAATCTGCCACGACATCGGCGTAGTACTTCGACGGTTTGCCGAGCACGACGGGGTCGATCGGATACAACGTGCGAGCCGCCGCCACCATCATCCCGCTACCCGGTTCCATCCGCCCGAGCCCTGGAAAACCTGGCTCCATCGATGTGACGTACAACGGGTGACCATGTTGGTGGAGACGACCGATGATCTCGATCTCGCCGAGCCTACGAACACTGGCTCACCCGCGACGCCGTCTAGAACCTGTCACGCATCCCTAACTGTCAGAATGGTGGTTGAACTGCTCAATAGTGAGACGTTCACGAGTTGTTCTGCCTTGGTCGCAAGAGCCTGATCAAACGTCACGAGTCGAGCGTCGAGCTCGACAGCTGCGGTCACCACGAGGGCATCGTTCCCGCGTAATCCCGAGCGGCGGACATCTGCGTATGTGGCCATGCTGATTCGGTCGATTGGTTGAACACGGAACTGTGCAGTACGTCGAATCGTTCGTCGCCGGGCCAGGGCGATTTCAGGAGTCGCGGCCATCGACACACCCGCCAACAGTTCGCCAATCGTGATCAGGCTGATCGTTGGCCACTCGGCCGATTCGCGAATCAGTCGCGAGACCTCGCTGTTTCGTTGTTCGACGAGCGCCACAACCGCGTTGGTGTCGAGCAGCAGGGTCACAGAGTTTCGCGCCGTTGATCGGCGGCATCATCGTCACGTCGTGCCTGAATCAGTTCGTCGAGCCATCCCGTATCGGTTGTCGGCTCGGTTTCGATGTCATCGAGCCAGTCAGCCACCGTAGATGCCTGGTTGATCGGGGAAATCAGTGCGACCGGTTCACCCATCCGGGTCAATATGACCTCCTCGCCGCGCTCAACCGCGTCAAGAACGTCTTTCGTGTGGTTTCTCAGCTCGCGGATCGCCACCTGCATGAGATCAGCGTAGCACGGGCGGTGCTACGCGTGCCCGCTTGAGTTTCAGTGGATTTGGAGGGGTACTCCGGCGGCTCGTTGGGCGGCTTCGGCGCGTACCTGTTGGAAGAAGTCGTTGCCCTTGTCGTCGACGACGATGAAGGCGGGGAAGTCTTCGACCTGGATCTTGAACACGGCTTCCATGCCCAACTCTGGATACTCCAACACGTCGACTTGCTTGATGTTGTCGAGCGCCAGGCGAGCGGCTGGGCCGCCAATTGAGCCGAGATAGAAGCCGCCATGCTGCTTGCACGCAGCGGTGACCCGTTGTGATCGGTTGCCCTTGGCGAGCATGATCATCGAACCTCCGGCCGCCTGGAACTGGTCGACGTAGCTGTCCATTCGACCAGCAGTGGTTGGGCCGAACGAACCAGAGGCGTAGCCGACAGGGGTCTTGGCGGGGCCGGCGTAGTAGACGCAATAATCCTTTAGGTACGACGGCATCGGCTCACCGGCATCGAGCAGATCTTTGATCTTGGCGTGGGCGATATCGCGGGCGACCACCATCGGCCCGGTCAGCATCACGCGGGTGCGAACGGGGTACTTGGAGAGTTCGGCGAGAATCTCGGTCATCGGCCTGTGGAGGTCGATGTGGACGACGTCAACACCGTCGAGGTCGTCGTCGGTGGTCTCAGGCAGAAAGCGCGCCGGGTCGCGTTCGAGTGCCTCGAGGAATACCCCTTCGCGAGTGATCTTGCCAAGTGCCTGGCGGTCAGCGGAACATGACACGGCGATCGCCACCGGGCAACTCGCTCCATGTCTCGGGAGGCGGAGAATTCGAACGTCATGACAGAAGTACTTGCCACCGAACTGAGCGCCGATCCCCGTGTTCTGCGACAGCTTGAGCACCTTCTGTTCAAGATCGATGTCACGGAATCCGTGCCCAAGCGGTGACCCTTCGGTTGGCAAGGTGTCGAGATACTTGGTGGATGCCAGCTTGGCGGTCTCGAGGGCGAACTCGGCTGACGTGCCACCGATCACGATCGCCAGGTGATACGGCGGGCAGGCGGCGGTGCCAAGTGTCTGGATCTTGTCGAAGATCCATTGCAGCAGCGTGGCCTCGTTGAGCAGTGCTTTCGACTCCTGAAATAGGTAGCTCTTGTTGGCGCTGCCACCGCCTTTGGCGATGAACAGGAACTTGTACTCGTCGCCATCGGTCGCCGAAATCTTGATTTCTGCGGGCAGGTTGGTGTCAGTGTTGACCTCGTCGAACATGGTGAGCGGTGCCATCTGGCTGTAACGCAGATTGCTGGTCAGATACGTGTCTTGAATCCCATGTGCGATCGCCCGTTCGTCGCCACCACCGGTAAACACGAACTGGCCCTTCTGGCCCTTGACGATCGCCGTGCCGGTGTCTTGACACATCGGAAGGATGCCGCCTGCCGAGATTGCCGAGTTTTTCAGCAGGTCAGTGGCCACGAAACGATCGTTCGGGCTGGCCTCGGGGTCATCGAGAATGTTGGCGAGCTGTTGCAGGTGGGCGGGCCGTAGGAAGTGGGCAATGTCGTGCATCGCCTCCGCCGTGAGTCTCCGGATCGCCTCGGGGTCGACCTTGAGGAACGTGCCCTCGGGCGTCTCGAACGTGTCGACGCCTTCAGACGTGATCAACCGGAACGGCGTGTCGTCGTGCCCAAGCGGGAGCAGTTCGGTGTACTCAAAATCGTCAACATCGGCCATCGGGTAACCCTATGTCGCGTGCTGGCGGCCTACTCCAATCACGTACCGGCTACCGGTCTTTGATGCGTTTGGGCGCCGCATTGGCGGGGTCTGTTGGCCACTGGTGTTTGGGGTAGCGGCCGGCCAGATCCTTGCGAACCTCGGCCCACGAACCTGACCAAAACCCCGGAAGGTCACTCGTGATCTGGATTGGCCGGTCAGCCGGGGAAAGCAAATGCAACACGATCGGCTGGCCACCAGCGGTCGGGTGTTTCGTCGTGCCAAACAGGTCCTGCACGCGCACGCGTGCGTTCGGGCGATCGTCGGAGTAGTCAATCGGTACGGCCCGCCCGGTCGGTAGTTGCAGCGAGGCTGGTGCAATCTGATCAAGGTCACCACCCTGCGGCCAGGGAAGCCGCGAACGCAGCACCATCGCCAGATCAAGCCGCTCCAAGTCGGCTCGTCCGCGGGTCCCCGGCAAGTACGGTGCCAGCCATTCGTCCAGCGTCCTGGTCAGCGACTCGATACTCCAGTTTGGCCACGGCTCACCGACCGTTGCGTGCAGGTACGCAACTCGTTGACGAAGGCTGATCGAGGCAGCCGACCAACCAAGCACTGCCAAGCCGGTTGATCGAACCCGGTTCAACAGTGCAGCCGTGGTTGCCTCGCCAGGCCTCGCCGCCCGCGTTGTCTCTCCCAAGCGGATTGCGCCGAGTCGCCGCTCGACCTTCTCGACCAGATCGTCTCGTCCGTCATCCCAGATGATTCGGACGCTCTCGTCGACCTGGTCGCCGAACGTCATCGCCACGTCGTCGGCGTCGAGTCCGGCGGCAAGTCGGATGCGGGAGCGATCACGTTTACCGTCGAGATCGGCGGCGACAACGAACGGCTCGTGGGCTAGCGGATCCGCCTCCGGCAGCCACGCCCCGGCACCGGAACGCAGTTGAAACTGTCCGGGCCTGCGGCGCGCCGCCAGCCGATCAGGGAAGGCCGTCAACAACACCGCCCCTGAACGGTCAGCATCAATTAGGTCGGTGTCGAACCGAATCCCGATCCGGCGCGCTAGGTCGGCGGCTCGGTCTCGCAGCCGCTGCACGGCCCGTCGGTCGGCCTGATCGTGGGAGCCACGTCCAGCCACCAGGCGAACTCGCAACGCCAGGTCTGATGGCAGTTCGTCGTGACGGCCGCGGATTACATCGCGCTCGTCGATCAGTACCGCCAGCACACATCCCAATGGAGTCGGTTCTGCAACCAGCATGCGAGCCAGTCGAGGGTGGACGGGCGACCTCAGCATCGACCTGCCGATCTCGGTGATCAGCCCACGTTCGTCGATTGCGTCGAGCGTCCGAAGCAGCTCCTCAGCGGCGGCCAACGCTTTGCGAGGAGGCGGTGTGATGAACCTCAGTTCCGAGGCCGGAGTTCCCCACGCCGCCAACTCGAGCGCCAGCCCTGCCAGGTCGACCTCTTCGATCTCGGCCGCACGGTGGGCCTGGCGCGTTCCGTGCTCGATCTTGCTCCACAACCTGTAGCACGCCCCTGGCTCGACCCGGCCTGCCCGCCCCGCCCGCTGATCGGCCGAGGAACGGCTCGTCGTGATGGTGGTCAGCCGTGACATACCCGTTCGCACATCGAAGCGAGGCGCGCGGGCGAGTCCGGAGTCGACAACTACACGCACACCGTCAACGGTCAGCGACGTCTCGGCAATATCGGTCGACAACACAACCCGGCGACGCCCGGCCGGTGAGGGCGCGAGCGCCTGATCCTGCTCGGCCAACGACAGCGCACCCGCCAGCGGATACACATCGACGTTCGGACCAACCGCGCCCTGAAGTGCGTGCTGCGTCCGGTTGATTTCCCCGATCCCTGGCAGAAACACGAGTACATCGCCGTTCTCCTCGCGGAGCGCCCGAAGCACGGCGGCAGTCGTGACGTCTTCGATGCGGTCGCGCCGACCATGTGGCACCCATCGAATCTCGACCGGGAACATCCGACCTTCGCTCTCGATCACCGCCGCGTCGCCGAGCACCTTCACGAGTGCCGCAGTGTCGGCTGTCGCTGACATCGCCAGAATCCGAAGGTCAGGTCGCAAGGTGGCTGCCACGTCGAGCGCCAACGCCAGCCCGATATCGGTCGGCAAGTTGCGTTCATGAACCTCATCGAAGATCACCAGCCCGACGCCTGGCAATTCCGGATCGTTCTGCAGCCGGCGCGTCAGGATTCCTTCGGTGACAACCTCGACTCGGGTGGCCGGGCCGATCTCGCGTTCATCACGCGTCTGGTAGCCCACCGTCTCGCCGACCAGCTCGCCGAGTAGCGACGCCATCCGGCGGGCGGCCGCTCTGGTTGCCAATCGGCGCGGTTCGAGCACGAGAATTTTACGGCCATCCAACCAAGCCTCGTCGAGTAGCGCCAGTGGAACGAGCGTGGTCTTGCCGGCACCGGGTGGAGCGACCAGCACGGCTCGCCCAGGGGCGATCAGTGCGCTGCGGAGTGCATCAAATGTTTCCGCGACCGGAAGGTCGGGAAGCATGTTCAGCCATCTGCCGGTGAGCCGACGAATGGCCGCGGGTCGCCGGGTGCCGGAATCATCGGCGGATTCCACTTCGTGGCCTCAGCGATCGACTCGGCAACGGTGCGCCACTCCGCCGAGTTCCAGCCCTCAGCCTTGGCAACCACTTCACCGTCAACACGGGTGAACACGAATGCCGGCAACCGTTGTAGGCCCATTGCCTTGGCGACTGAACGGTCTGGGTCGCAGAACACGAGGAACTGGTCGGCGATTGGCCCGAGGAACGCCTTCGTGTCGTCGGCGTTGGCAGTCACGATGAAGTTCACCCGAGCGTGCGATCCGCGCAGCGCATCCAGCACTCGCACGGCCGTTTTCAGGATCCACGAACTTTCGTTGGTGTACGGGTCAAGCACGACACTGGCGAGGTGGAAGGTGGTCAACCACTCGTTGAGGTCGCGAGCCTTGCCACCAAGCGGCGAGAGTGTGAGATCGGTCGGCAGTTTTGTCGCCACGGCGTGCGATCGTAGCGAGGAGGATCACCTACCGTACGAATGTGCATCCGATCGAGCATCTTCGCTACATCGCCAGGGCGCAGGGTGCCGACCCGATTTCCCTCGCTCGCGAGACAGCGATTGCACTCGGATCGCTCCACGCTGAGCCCGCCAACCTGGTGATCGCCTGCCGACGGATCGTTGAACGGCACCCGGAGGCCGCCCCGCTGTGGTGGCTGTGTTCGCATCTGTTGACGGCCGAGGACCCCACCGAGTTGGCGTGGGCGCTGACCGATCAACTCGACGACGATCCGGCTCCAGGATTAATTGCGGCAGCGTTGCCTGACGAGGCGGTGGTGCTGACGATTGGTTGGCCCGCCACTGCCGGTGAGGCGCTGATGCGGCGTGGTGACGTGACCGTGTGGTGCGCCGAC
>JANOTN010000411.1:0-10161 GCA_031416375.1 Ilumatobacteraceae bacterium | reverse complement strand
CTCGCCCTCGCCGGTGAAGTCGAGTGGCATGGGAAGGATCTCTTCGACGTTTTCTTGCGCCAGCACGTTGGTGCCGGCCGCCACGTCGCCAATCAGCGGCACGTGGCGAACGGGCCGACGTTCCATGATTGCCCCGGAACTTGAATCCCAGCGGATCTCGATTGCGCGTGGCTTGGTTGGGTCGCGTCGTAGGTACCCCATCCGCGTCAGCGTGTTGAGGTGGGTGTGTACCGTAGATGGGGATGTGAGACCGACCGCTAGGCCAATCTCTCGAACCGACGGAGGGTAACCGCGGTCTCGCATCTCGATCTCGATGAACTCGAGTATCTCTCGTTGCCGGGCGCTGAGTTGTTTGATCACCATGCTTGCATCGTACGAGCGTTCGCAACAAAAGTCAAACATGTGTTCGCAGGACATTTGTTCGGGGTTTTGTGAAGTTCGGGGTTGACGTCGAACGATTGTTCGGGTACAACTGTTCGTCAGTACAGTTGTTCGATCACTTGTTGGGAGTCTTTCGACATGAGCGCCACGATCTCAGAAGTCACCTACCGCCGCCGAAGGGCGGTTGTCGGCACAGTCACGGCGATCTTGCTCGCTGTCGGGATCGTGACCACCCACGATGTGCTGGCTGGTTCCGGCGGCGTACCTGCCTCCGCTGCGGCGAGCCAGCCAGCACTCGTTCGATCCACGATCACTGCCCAGCCGGGAGACACGATGTGGTCAATCGCGGAGCAGCGGCGTGGCGACGTAGGGATTCGTACGTACGTCGACAAGTTGGTCGACCTCAACGGCGGCCCGTCGTTGCAGGCTGGCCAACAGGTGATCATCCCCTAACTGATTCCCGTAGCCTGGGCGCGTGTTCTGCCCTTCCTGCCGCGCCGACGACACCAAGGTTGTTGACTCGCGGTTGGCAGAGGAGGGCAACTCGGTGCGAAGACGTCGCCAATGCCTGTCGTGCTCATACCGGTTCACGACGTTTGAACGAGTTGAAGAAGTGGCCCTGATCGTCGTCAAGTCTGACGGCTCAAGCCAACCGTTCGACCGCGAGAAGATCGTGTTTGGCGTGCGGTCCGCCACCAAGGGTCGCGGGATCGACGACGTCACAATCGAGCAGGTTGGTGTCGGCGTCGAAGACGAGATGCGGCTGATCGGCGGAGACGTCAGTTCGTCGCAGATCGGGTTGGCGGTGCTGGATCGCCTGCGGTTACTTGATGCGGTCGCCTACCTGCGTTTCGCCTCGGTCTACAAGAACTTCGACGCTGCCGCCGACTTTCAAAGCGAGCTCGAACTGTTGAGCAAACTCAGCGACGCACCCAGCGACTGAAGACGAACCCATCGTCGTCGACAAGGAGGTGGGCGAGATCCATCGCCTGGTTGACATCTGGTGCTCCGACCGTCATTCGCGCACCGCTACCGCCGACGAGGCGTGGTGACAGAGTCAGGTTGAGTTCGTCGACAAAGCCGGCTCTGAGTAGGCTGGCGTTCAATACGGGTCCGCCCTCTGCATGAATGAATTGCGCGTTCGGAATCAGTTCGGGGATGAGTGCGATCGCAGCCTCGAGGTCGAGTGACGTTTCGCCAGCCCGGATCACGTCGACCAGTCGTTCGTCGATCGACGCTGATTCGGGTGCGACCAGGAAACCAGCACCTGACTGGAACAGTTCGGTCTCTAGGTCGATGGCACCCGAATTGGTGACGACACCGATCCGTTGCCCCGCCTTCTTGGGTGGCCCGTATCCTTCGGCTCTGACCGTGCCCGCCCCCACGATGATCAGGTCGGCCAGTCGCCGGAGCGTCCCGAGAATATGCTGATCGGTCGGGTTGCCGAGTGCTCCGGATGCGCCGTTGACGACGACTGAGCCGTCAAGGCTGGCGATCATGCAGACACCGATCCACGGGCGGCCTTCCGGAAGAGTGGGGCGTTCGGTCTCGTACGCCTGAAGGATTTGAGTAACCGTCGAGCGATCCATAGCGGTCCGATCATGTCACGCGCGAGCGCGCGTGGGACGCTTGATGAATGTCAGATCTCGCCACACGAACAGCGTTTCGAACGTGCCCGCTGTGCGAGGCCGGATGCGGACTCGAGATCATCGTCGCCCGCGATCTGGCAGGCGTCGAACGGGTCACACGAATCAGGGGGGACCAACTTGACGTGTTCTCGAAGGGGTTCATCTGCCCCAAGGGCTCGACGCTGAAACAGCTCCACGATGACCCGGATCGCCTCCGCCGTCCGCTCGTGAAGCGCAACGGCGAACACGTCGAGGTGTCATGGGCCGACGCATTCAGAGAGGTCGCCGAGCGACTCACGGCCGTGACCGACCAGTTTGGTCGCCAAGCGGTCGCCACCTACCTCGGGAACCCGTCGGCGCACAGTCTGTCGTCGTTGCTGTACAACCGACCGTTACTGATGGCGTTGGGAACACAGCAGCGATTCAGCGCATCCACGGTCGATCAGATGCCACGCCATGTCGCCTCTGGTCTGGTCTTCGGTACGCCAATGACGGTTCCAGTCCCCGACCTCGATCGCACGCAGTTGCTGCTGATGCTGGGTGCCAATCCTTACGCCTCCAATGGCTCGCTGTGCACGGCTCCTGACTTCCCTGGCCGGATCGAAGCGATGCAGGCCCGCGGCGGCCGGTTGATCGTCGTCGATCCGCGTCGGAGCCGAACGGCCGAACAGGCCGATGAATGGATTGCGATTCGGCCGGGTACCGACGCCCTGCTGCTCGCTGCGGTTGCGACCACATTGTTGACGGAAGGATTAGTCGACGTTGGTACCCACGTCAGTGCCTACCTCGATGGACTCGATCAGGTAGGCGATGCGCTCGCCGGTTTCACCCCGGATCGGGTCGCTGCTGCAACCGGGGTCGAGGCTGACGTGATCGTCGGTCTGGCGCGGCACCTCGCCAACGCCGAATCGGCAGCCGTGTACGGGCGAATCGGGACGACAACGACTGAGTTCGGCACGCTGGCAAGCTGGCTGATCGACGTCGTCAACATCTTGACCGGCAACCTCGACCGTGAAGGTGGCTCGATGTTCCCGATGCCAGTCGCCGGCGGCCCAACGACGCGAGGCATTCCCGGCGTGGGTAGGGGGTTCGAGACGGGGAAGGGCGTCAGCAGGGTCGGAGGCCATCCGGAGGTGATGGGGGAGTATCCGGCGGCGGCGATGGCCGACGAGATCTCGACGCCCGGAGACGGCCAGATCAAGGCGCTGATCACCATCGCAGGCAACCCGGTTCTGTCGACACCTGACTCAGTTGCATTGGATCACGCGTTGGCGGGGCTCGACTTCATGGTCAGCGTCGACATCTACCTCAATGAGACCACCAAGCACGCTGACGTGATTTTGCCGCCACCGTCACCACTCCAGCGCAGCCACTACGATCTCGCCTTGCTGCAGTTCGCCGTGCGCAACGTAGCGAACTATTCCGAGCCGGTACTCCCACTCGACGAGGGGCAGCCGGACGAGTGGGAGATCCTGTGCAGGCTGGCCTTGATCGCCCAGGGGCTCGGGCCCGACGCAGATATTGCGATCATCGACGACCTGACGGCACAAGCCGTTGCCCGAATGGGGCCTGACGCAGACGAGGTGCTTTCAGCCGCCTCGGCGGGCGGGCGTCGCGGTCCTGAACGTCTGCTCGACATGATGTTGCGCTCCGGACCGTTCGGGATCACTCTCGATGATTTGATCGCCGCACCGCACGGTGTCGACTTTGGTGCGCTCGAACCGCGGCTCCCGGAGGTTCTGCGAACACCGACCGGGAAGATAGAACTGGCAGCGCAACCACTGCTCAACGACCTGCCCCGTCTGGAAGCGTCGATTGATGCGCTGGCGGGCCGCCAACTGGTGCTCGTCGGCCGACGTGACCTGCGGAGTAACAACTCGTGGATGCACAACATCGAGGTTCTGGTCAAGGGCCGCCAGAGATGCACCTTGCATGTTCACCCCGACGACGCCGTCCGGTTGGGCGTCACCGACGGCGGTCCTGCGACCGTGAAATCGCGGGTCGGCGAGCTGATAGCGGTCGTCGAGGTCACTGACGCCATCAGACCGGGCGTGGTCAGCCTCCCCCACGGTTGGGGGCACGATCATCCAGGAACACGGCTTCGTGTCGCCTCCGCCCGTGGCGGAGTCAACTCCAACGTGTTGACCGACGCCGCCGTAATCGACCCACTGTCGGGCAACGCTGCGTTGAACGCGATTCCCGTCTCAGTCGTTCCCGCCTGACGTCCGGGTTATCCACAAGAAATTTTTGCAATTCACATGGTTGTCCCCTTCCGTTCCACAAGTGATCGACCCTATGGTGGATGGCACGTGCCGGAGGTGGCGCGGCACGCGGAGGTACCCTGGGGTGGTTGGACTCTGAACCTGTGTGTCGCGCTCACCAACGAGCGCGTTGTTACTGGTCAGAGGATTGTTTGAGCGAAGCCTCAAGATTCTGTTGACATTGCTGTAGTTACAATGGTGTAATACGACGCCCTGGATCGCATACACAACTTGTTGTGGTGGCGAGCCAGAACACGGGGAATCTGAAACCATATGTTGTGTCTGAAGTTGTGTCTTGGAAGGAACTCACATGTCGCTTGCGCCTGAACGACTCGTCTCTACTGGTCGCATCGGACTTCGCCGCCTGTTCACGTCTCCGGGCGTCGATCCCTACGACGAGGTCGTGTGGGAACGACGCGATTCGCGGATCACGAACTGGAAAGACGGCACCGTTGCCTTCGAGCAACTCGGCGTCGAATTCCCGACCAACTGGTCGATCAACGCCACCAACATCGTCTCCCAGAAGTACTTCCGTGGCACGCTTGGCCTCCCCGAGCGAGAGACCTCGCTGAAGCAAGTCATCGACCGTGTCGTCAACACGATCACCACCTGGGGTCGTGAAGGCGGCTACTTCGCCGACGACGATGAGGCGACAGCCTTCACTGACGAACTGAAGTACATCCTCACCACGCAGCGGGCCTCGTTCAACAGCCCGGTGTGGTTCAACATCGGCGTCAAAGGTGTTCCCCAGCAGGCGAGCGCCTGCTTCATCCTGTCGGTCGACGACAAGATGAGCTCGATCCTCAACTGGTACCGCGAAGAAGGCACGATCTTCAAGGGTGGCTCCGGTTCAGGCGTCAACCTGTCTCGGATTCGCTCCAGCGTCGAGTTGCTCGAAGGTGGCGGCACCGCCTCCGGTCCGGTCAGTTTCATGCGCGGTGCCGATGCGTCAGCCGGCACGATCAAGTCGGGTGGCAAGACGAGGCGCGCCGCCAAAATGGTGATCCTCAACGTCGATCATCCCGACGTCGAAGAGTTCGTGTGGTGCAAGGTCAAAGAGGAGCGCAAGGCCCGCGTGCTGAGCGACGCCGGCTTCGACATGGACCTCGATGGTGCCGATTCGTTCTCGGTCCAGTACCAAAACGCCAACAACTCGGTCCGGGTCACCGACGAGTTCATGGAGGCAGTCAAGCAAGACGCTGATTGGGGCCTGAAAGCGGTCACAAGCGGCGAAGTCGTGAAGAGCGTGCGTGCACGTGACTTGTGGAATCAGATCGCTCAGGCGTCGTGGGAGTGCGCCGACCCGGGCCTCCAGTTCGACACCACGATCAACAAATGGCATACCGCTCACAACACCGGCCGGATCAACGGATCCAACCCGTGCTTTACCGGTGACACGCTCGTGCACACCGACAAAGGTCTCGTGGCATTTACCGACTTGATCGACCGAGTGCAGCTTGGCGAGACATTCGGCGTGTACACCCATGACATAACGAACCCCGATGAGCCGACTGACCGGATCGAACTGACCTCGCCAGAGGCGGTCATGATCACAGGTCAGAACGAGATTGTCCGCCTTGATTTCTCCAATGGCATGACTTTGAGGTGCACGCCGGGCCACCGAATCTTCACATCGAACCGCGGGTACGTAACGGCTGAGGAACTTACCGTCGATGACCAGGTGAGGATCCTGAACCTGCCGACGCCGGCCTCCTGCGCCGAGTGGGCACTTCCGATCGCAACTGGCACTGGCCGACTGGCCCGTGGTGATCGTCGCACAGCGCAACGGCTCTCGCTCCCGGAGAAATGGAGCCAGGAACTCGGTCACTATCTTGGCTGGCTCGTCGGCGACGGTTGTGTGTCGGGCGATGTCGCCACGACCGTATACGGAAGTCTGGCTGACCAGACCGATGTGCTGCCGAAGCATCAGCGGTTGCTCGCTGAAGCCAACGATGGGTTTGTGCCGCGAGTGTCGCATCAGGCCAACGGAACGCAGCAGTTGCGCGCCAGCCGGAGGGCGTTCGCCAACATGGTCCGTTTGCTTGGAGTAACCGACGGCCGAGCACCCACAAAGGTGGTTCCGTGGTCGATTCAGCAGGCACCGACCGAAGTCGCGGCGGCGTTCCTTCGGGGCCTGTTCGACGCAGACGGTTGCGTGTACGATGGTGCCGAGAGTCGCTACATCGGTCTCGGTTCAGCGTCAAAGCCACTGCTGCAGGGCGTGCAACGGATGTTGTCAACGTTCGGGATCGCGTCGTCGATCTATGCAACTCGTGGTGCCTCCGACGACACAACCTTCGTCTACCAACGCGCGGATGGCACAACTGCCGCGTACACCTCGTCGGCGATGTTCGACCTGCGGATTGCGGGCTCGTCGATCGCTCGTTTCGCCTCGGAGATCGGTTTCGAACTGTCGACCAAGGCTGACAAGTTGTCTCGCCTGATCGCCGATCACACGTTCTACGACATCGATCACACCACGACGCGACTGTCCGATCGCACGGCCGATGGTGTCGAACTGACGTACAACCTTTCCGAGCCACGCAACCACTCCTACGTCGCCAACGGAGTCGTCGTTCGGAACTGCTCGGAGTACATGCACCTCGACAACTCGGCCTGCAACCTGGCTTCGATCAACCTGCTGCACTACCTCGATCAGGACGTCGACGGCAATGTCGGTGCGTTCGACGTTGATGCCTACATGCACACCATCGAGATGATGTTCACCGCCCAGGAGATCCTCGTAGGACGAGCCGATTACCCGACCGAGCCGATCGCTGAGACCAGCCGTCAGTTCCGTCAACTCGGGCTCGGATACGCCAACCTCGGGGCCTTGCTGATGGCGCTCGGTTACGCCTACGACTCCCCGCAGGGCCGTGCGTGGGCAGCCACCCTGACCTCGTTGATGACCGGCCACGCATACGCCGTCAGCGCCCGCACAGCCGCCCGGCTCGGACCGTTCGAAGGCTTCGCCGCCAACGAAGAGCACATGTTGCGCGTGCTCTGTATGCACCGCGATGCCAGCTACCAGATCGAGAACGACAGCGTCGTACCCGACGAGTTGCTGCGTGCTGGCCAGGACGCTTGGGAAGCGGCTGTTCGTGACGGTCAGGAGTTCGGCGTCCGCAACAGTCAGGCATCAGTGCTCGCTCCGACCGGCACGATCGGGCTGATGATGGACTGTGACACGACCGGCATCGAGCCAGATCTTGGCCTGGTCAAGATGAAGAAACTGGTTGGCGGCGGCAACATGTTGATCGTCAACCAGACCATCCCGAGAGCACTCCGCCGCCTGGGTTACAACCCCCAACAGGTCGACGCGATCATCGCCTACATCGATGAGAACAAGTCGATCCTCGGTGCACCGCATCTCGCCGCCGAGCACGTCGCCGTGTTCGCCTGCTCGATGGGTGACAACACGATCCACTACGAAGGCCATGTCCGGATGATGGGTGCCGTGCAGCCGTTCCTGTCGGGTGCGATCTCCAAGACTGTCAACATGCCAGAGGAAGCGTCCGTCGAAGATGTTGCTGCGCTGCATCAGCTCAGCTGGGAACTCGGTCTCAAAGCGGTCGCCATCTACCGCGACAACTGCAAGGTTGGCCAGCCGCTCTCGACCGCCAAGAAGGGTGACGCTACGAGCGGTGCCGAAGTTGCTGCGCAGGCTGCGACCGAGTCCGTCGCCAAGATTGTCGAGAGGATCGTCCACAAGCCGATCCGTCAGAAGCTGCCACGCAGCCGTCGTGGCCGCACGTTCGAGTTCCGTGTTGCCGATTGCAAGGGCTTCGCCACGATCGGCGAGTACGAGAACGGCCTGCCCGGCGAGATCTTCCTGACCGTGTCGAAGCAAGGTTCGACGATGGCAGGGATCATGGATGCGTTCGCCAAGTCGATCAGCTACGGCCTGCAGTACGGGGTACCGCTGCGGGCCTACGTCGAGGCGTTCATCAACATGCGCTTTGAGCCGGCTGGCATGACCGACGATCCGGATATCCGGTTCGCCACGTCGATCATGGATTACCTGTTCCGTCGCCTCTCGTTGGAGTACTTGACCTACGACGAGCGCGCCGAGCTCGGGATCTTCTCGATCGACGAGCGACTCCAGCCGACGCTGCCGGGTGTCGAGGAGTCGGTCATCGAGACCAATCAGGGTTCAGAGATCCCGCCCGACTTCAAGAGTGTTCCGTCGGCATCGGAGCTGCAGATCGGTCTCGAGTCGGGTGCGGTCACACCGACGGTCGAGGACAACACGCCCGCTCGTGGAGTGATTACGCCGGTCGATTCCCCGATGTGCATGCAGTGTGGAGTCCACATGATCCGCGCCGGCAGCTGCCACGCCTGCCCCAGCTGCGGCAGCACCAGCGGCTGCAGCTGACGTCGTGAATGTCGCAGGTATTGGTGGATTCGGTGACAGGTTTCGGTTTGCATCGGTTTCGGGCCGGTTCGCGTGGCGGTTTGGTGAGTTCACCGTGACTGAGCCGCTGTTGGTGTCACCGCAGGTAGAATGAACGTCCACATATGCGGACAGGCATGTACGATGCCGTTATGTCTCCAAATTCGGACGAATTCCTGGTCGTAGGGGCGAAGTCGTTCGGGATCGCCATCCGAGAGTTTCGTCGTCGCCACCACCTCTCGCAACAAGAGGTCGCTGCCCGCGCCGACATGCATCGCTCCTATCTCGCCGGTCTCGAATCCGGCTCCACCACAGACGCCGTTCAGCAGATCATGCGTGCACTCGCGGCGCTCAATCTCGAGGTCGTCATCCGACAACGGCGCCCACCATGAGGAAGCTCAACGTGTGGATGGCTGGCCGACACGTCGCGACGATCACCGAGAGCCGTCGAAGGATGACGCTCGCATACGCCAACGACGCCGGTCAGCTCGGCATCCCGCTCATCTCGGTCGCGATGCCGATCGCCAGCACCGCCTACACCGACAGGGTCGTCCGCCCCTACTTCCACGGACTCCTCCCAGAGGGGCAGGCGCGACTCATGATCGCCTACGACTTCGGACTGGACGCCACCGATGATGTGGGGCTGCTCGAGGCGCTTGGTCGTGATTGCGCTGGAGCGCTCGTCGTCCTGCCCGACGACGAAACACCGAGTGGCCTCGACACGCGGGAACCGCTGGAGCAGCTCGACGAACACGAAATTGAACTCCGACTCCAGGCGCTTCCTGTGCACCCGCTCGGCGTGACGACCAAGATCCGTGCGTCGCTCCCGGGCGTCCAGTCCAAACTGCTGCTCACGACTCGCGACGGTCAGTGGTGCTCGCCCGATGCCGCTCACCCGTCGACGCACCTCCTGAAACCCGGCATCGCCGAACTCGCCGACTCCGTCGTGAATGAAGTGTTCTGCATGAACGTTGCAACCCGATCCGGACTCCGAGCCGCGACCACCACGACCGCACGGTTCGGCGAAACCACCGTCCTCGTGTCGCAGCGGTACGACCGCCGCGAAGAGTCAGACGGTGCGACCGCGCGACTCCACCAAGAGGATGCGTGTCAGGCCCTCTCGATCATGACGATCCACCCGCGACAGAAGTACCAATCCCACGGTGGCCCGACACTCCGGCGGATCGCCGACGTCCTCACGCAATGGCGCGGGTCGACCACCGAGCTCCTGGAACAGATCACCTTCAGCACCCTCGTCGGCAATGCGGACCTACACGGCAAGAACGTTTCGTTCCTGCACTACGGCGATGGAACCGTCGGTCTCACGCCCATGTATGACGTCATGTGCACGACGCATTACGACGGCACCGAGGGGCTTGCCGCTGTCGACACCGAGCTCGGTCTCTTCATCGGTCGGCAAACCGACATCCTCCACGTTGGAATTGACGACCTCGTCGATGAAGCCACGAGTTGGGGCATGCGGGCGTCGACCGCCCGT
>JANOTN010000410.1:0-3081 GCA_031416375.1 Ilumatobacteraceae bacterium | reverse complement strand
ACAGCCTCGTCAAGCAGATACACCGCCCGAGGTGCTACCGCATCCAAACGATGAGCCTCCCGCCCAATCGCCCCAGCGGCGATAGCAAACGTCAACACCACCGCCCCGACCAAAAACAACCAGGTCGTCGTATCCATACAGCGATGTTACAGATGGTGTCTGACACCATCTGTAACGCTGCCTGTTGCAATTCTACACACATATACCTATTGTTGCAGCGTGACCACTTCAGTTCGTTTGCCAATGTCGCTTGCGTCGCGCAAGGGCCTCTCTGCCGTAGCAGCCTCAGCCGCCGACCACCGCATCGTGTTGACAAGCCACGGCCGGGCGGTTGCCGTGATCGACACGGCTGACCGACTCGACGAAGATGTTCGGGTCGTGCGTGAAGCGGCGCTGGCCGTGCTTGATGCCGCTGCCAATCTTGTTTCTGATCGCAGCACGAAGTCATCGCTCGCCGACGTCTGCACCCGACTCGGTATCGACATCGAGAAAGTCAATGCCAAAGTCGCACTACGGCGAACGCACGGCTGACCGTGCGCTCAGGTTCGTCGTTCCCCGACGACCAAGCCGAAGTGGTACTAGGCGACGCCTTCGTCGAGTATCTCGACCGACTCACTGAAAGCGAACAGATTCGGGTCATCGAAGATGTGGTTGCCCTCTGCCACAACCCAGCCGGGAAGCACCCGCTGAGCAACAAGGCCGGCAGTCATCTTGCCGGATGGAACACGTTGGACGTGCTCGGAGGGGAGCACCGAGTCGTCTTCGCCAGCAGAGTCGTCGACGGTGTTGGAACCCTGGAAATCCTGTGTGCCGGCCCACGGCGAGCCGATGCCGCCTACACAATCGCCAGCGCCCTGATCGCAACGGGGCATCTGACCGACGACGAAATCACCGAGATATGGCAAGCGCTGGCACTCCTTGACGTCGTCGCCGAAGATGTCGGACTCGACGGTTGGGACTACACGCCGGTGCCAGCCCCCGACGGTCTGCGGCGATCAGCGGTCGCCGCCGGCGTCCTCGACGAGGAAACAGCGGCCCTGCTCTCGCGAGATGAGATCAACGCAGCAATGGAAGCAGGGTGGGGGCCATCTGGTGCAGACAGAACTCTCGCACTCGATGCTGCGCTGCATCGAGCACGATCAAACGCCCGGTTCCACGGGGCACATGCATTCGCCGACCGGCTAGCACCACGATGCGGCGCACTGATGCCCCGAGCGAGGCAAACCTGCATTCGCAAACACGGTCACCCAGGCCCCCACAGGTCGGTCGTGTGACTGACAGCGACGTTACAGATGGTGTCTGACACCATCTGTAACGCTGCGGGTTAGATACCGATCCGTTGGGCGAGGAGTTCGCGGTGGTAGGTGGGGTCGCCGAACAACAACTCGGAACTCTTGGCTCGCTTGAAATACAGATGCGCAGGGTGCTCCCACGTGAATCCGATTCCACCGTGAATCTGAATGTTCTCGGCCGTGGCGTGGAAGTACGCCTCGGAGCAGTAGGCCTTGGCGAGCGACGCAACCGATGGCAACTCGTCGTTCATTTCGCTAGCGCACCACATGCCGTAGTAGGCAGCCGATTTGGCCGACTCAACTTCGAGCAGCATGTCGGCGCACTTGTGCTTGATCGCCTGGAACGAACCGATCGGTCGCCCGAACTGGACACGATCCTTGGCGTATTGGACCGCCATCTCGAGCACGAACTGGGCGCCACCGACCTGCTCGGCAGCGAGACCGATTGCCGCTAGATCGAGCACCGTCGACAGGATCGACCAACCGCCACCATCAACCCCGATCAACGTCGCCGGGGTGTTGTCGAACGTGAGCCTGGCCTGCTTACGGGTCTGATCCATCGTCGACAACGACTCGCGGGTGAGACCGGCGGCATCACCATCGACAGCGAACAGGCTGACTCCCGCAGCGGTGCGAGCTGCCACGATGATCAGATTCGCCTGAGCGCCGTCGATCACGAAGCTCTTGACTCCCGACAGTGTGTAGCCATCACTCGAGGCCGTGGCTGGCATCGTGATACCCGCTTCGTCCCACTTGCCCGACGGCTCGGTAAATGCCAACGCGGCGATCGTGTCGCCGCTGGCGATCCCCGGCAAATGCGCCTGCTTGGCTGCCTCGTCACCTGAATGAATCAGCGTATTGGCCGCCAGCACGACCGATGAGAAGAATGGCGCACACAACAGTGCCCGGCCCATCTCCTCGAGCACGATCCCGAGCTCGACGTAGCTGAATCCGGAACCGCCGTATTCCTCGGGAATGTGGAGACCCTGCAGACCCATCTGCTCGGCCATCTGGCTCCAGACGGCGGAGTCATAGCCAACCTCGGTCTCCATCTGCTCGCGCACGGCACTCTCGGGACTCTTCGACTCGAGGAACGAGCGGATCGTCGAGCGGAGTTCTTCTTGTTCCTCAGTGAAGGCGAAGTTCATGGAGGGAGTCTGGGGTGGGTTGCATTACTTGCGCAAATCTGATTGTGTACACATATGGACACATTTGGGATTCGAGAACTCCGGACGAATCTGGCTGAGGCAGTTCGACGGGCGTCGACAGGCGACCGAACGATCGTCACCACTCACGGACGGCCTGTCGCACAACTCGCGCCGCTAGACGAAGCGGCGCCCGACATCGAACGGCTGATCTCGTCCGGCGCACTCATCCCGCCCCGACGAACCGGTGAATGGCGAGCACCGCAGCCGGTTCCGATCTGGTCCGGCGTGCGAATCGACAGAGCGCTTCGGGAGTTGCGCGGATGACGCTCGCACTCGACACGAGCGCGTTGCTGGCGCTGGCCGTCGACGGGCCGCAGCGCGCAGTCGTGCTCGAGTCGATGCGCGCCGACCCAATCTGGTGTGCCTCGGCGCTGGCCCTGACCGAGGCGCTGCCGGCGATTGATCGGCTGACCGATGAGGCCGTGCTTCGAGCCGACCTCGAGGACGCGATCCGACTGGCGTGGGACCACATCCACATCGTGCCGATCGATCAACGTTGCCTCGACCGCGCCGCCAACCTGTCGCGCCTGCAACCCGTCCGCCTGACCGACGCAATCCATTTCGCCGCCGCCGAACGGCTG
>JANOTN010000409.1:0-9659 GCA_031416375.1 Ilumatobacteraceae bacterium | reverse complement strand
ACTCGCCGAAGCCTGGCGAGGTGGCTCACGTCAGGCGAGCCTGGCGCGATTCCTGGCCCTTTGCTCGCTCGAACCTATGAGTGAACAACAAGCGAAGTCCGTCGGAGTCCTCGCCGGCAAAGCCGACCACGACGACATCGTTGACGTAACAGTCGTCGAAGGAGCTATCCGCAGGCAAGACGCGATCGTGACCTCCAACCACGCCCACATCCGCAAGATCACCGACGCCGTCCGAGCCAAGATCACGATCGAACGGACCTGAGCCACAACGAGGTCGCTCATCTCGGATCTGTGCGCGCTTCTCAAACGTGCTCTGGATGTCTGCGCCGCCAGCACCGAACGTTATATCCGCGAGTATCGAGATCGATTGCGCCCGGAAGGTCGTTCGCTCTGGGCGGACTCTCCGCTGCGGCTGTGCGCAGCGGCTGCGATCGGTCGTCAAGGCTCGACACGTGCGCAAGCTCCCGGGCCGCAAGACCGACGTGGCGGACGCCGCGTGGCTCGCCTAGCTGTGTGAGGCCGGACGCCGGTGATCGGTCACGACCGCATACTTCCGATGCGGGCATCGAGGTTGTCGGCGAGGGCGCTCAGCGCGGCCCGGCAGTCGCCGGTGAAGACGGGACCGTGCATGAGAGCGAGGCTGGAGATGTTCAGTTTGGCGAGGCGGCGGATGGTGGATCCAGACGTGGGCCGCAGCGACCACGAGCCGTAGTCGTCACCGTTGTCGGCTTCGGCGGCCGGGCCGACGATGTCGTCGGTCGTCGAGGCGGGGTACGCGCCCCAGCGGGTGAACAGGTCGCCGCAAAACAATGTGCGTGTCGTCTCGTCGTACAGGACACCGGCCTCCCAGCCGTGCGGGACGTGGGGTGTGTCGATCCATCGGAGTTGGTGCCCGCCGATGTCGAGGACCTCACCGTCGGCGAGCGGACGCGGTGGGCGATCCGCGAGATCACTGATCGAGACCATGCATCCGGTCATGCCCTGGACGACGGTGGCCTGGGGGGCGGCGGCCAGCAGGTTGTTCATGGCGCCGCACTCGTCGGCTTCGACGTGTCCGAAGGACACCCAACGCAGTGTGTCGATCGGTAGAACGCTCGAGATCGCTCCGGACACGAGCGGGAACAGCCCGCGCATTCCGGTGTGGAAGAGCATCGGCTCCTCACCGGCGATGAGGTACTGATTGAAGCCGAAGTCCATCTCCGTGAGGTGAGTTGTGAGTTGGTGGATGCCCTCGGCGACCTCGGTCACACGCGTCTCCATCAGAACGGCACCTGTGTCGCGAGCAGTCCTGCACCGCTGTTGCGCCCGGACAATATCCGGCACAGTTCGACCGCGTCGAACGTCAACTCCTCGCCACCGCGGCCGGCGACGAAGGCGCCACCCGCATTGCCGGTGAGCTCGAGGATGAAGGACCGACCGTGGCGGCGGGCCCATTCCGCCACTGCGTCGGCGACGATCCGCCCGTCGTGCTCGGCGGTAATCACGAGCTCACGGCCGGTGGCCTGGGCGATGTCCACCCGGTGCATCCAGGTGTCCCTCGTGAGGATCACGTCGAGCAGGTAGCCCATCCGCCACGTTTCTTCGACGCCGTTGACGTGCTCCTTGATCGACACCCGCCTGAACGGAGCTGGCACCCTGCTCCGCCATCGCGACGCCTTCGGGCCGGCCACTCGCAGCCGCTCAAGCAGCTCCGCTCGGTCAAGTCCGGCCCGCTCCCGCACCTGCACGGCGGTCATCCCGTCGACGAACGGTCCGTCGCCAGCGGACTTCGAGGCCGCCCGCATGATGTGCACAAACTGGCCGAGGGACGAAAAACCTTCCATGGCCCCCAGGACGTGGCCGGTCAGAGCACGCACATCCCATGCCGGGCAATCCGTGGGCTTCGCCCAGTCGTCCTCGGACAACGAGCACAGGAGCTGGAGCACCCGTTGGTTCTCTGTGGCGGCGAGCGCCCGGGCCTCGGCTCGGCCGATGGCTGGAATGTCGCCCACCAATGTGGCTGTGATGGTCATCTCTGGTTCCTTTCTCGCCGCTTGGGACGGCTGGTCACGTGATTGAAGAGCATTTCCACTGCCTCGTCGACCAAGAGAACCCACCGATCGCCTCCAGGGTCGTTCGAGATCTGCTGGTCAGCGAGGCCGGTGCCCAACGCCGTCATCAGGTCGAGATCGTGCGGGTGATCCATCCCCATCGCTGCCAGCCTGGCCGCCGCCGCCTTCAGGCTCTCCACCGAGATGGCGAATGACTCCGGTGAGGGCTCGAACCCAGGGATGGTCCGCTGGAACAACAGCTGATAACGCGCAGGATCCTCCGTGCAAAAGCCAACGAAGAACCGAACCACAGCCTTGAGGTCCGTGAGCAGGTCGCCGGTCCAGGGCACCTGCACCTCGGCCTCGACGTACTCCCGGCACCCGTCCGCATACATGGCGTCGTAGATCGCGTTCTTCGAGTCGAAGTACGAATACAGCGACGGCGGCTGCATCCCGACGCTGCGAGCAAGCTCTCGCAAGGAGAGCGCCGCCAGACCATCTTGGCGGACCAGCGCCCATGCCGCGTCCAGGATCTCTACCTTCGTCGCCTCATGGCGTTCACTTCGCCGATTCCACTTAGGAATATCTAGCATCATTTGTATTATGGAACGTTCTTAGGTAAAGGTCAAGCGAGACCGCGGGCTGCGTAGCCCGCCAAAGTAGCCAGGCTGATTTCCGGACTCCGACCTGCAAGACTCGGAACGACAAGGCACTGTCCATATGTTTCGTCGGATTCAAGCCCGCCACCGGCGATACCGATGGCGGGCCAGTGGCGGCCGTTGGAGCATCGAACACTGCCATCGTGGAGCGCTCGCGTGGGGAGTGCTCGTCGGTGTAGGTGACTCGAGCTTCGTCACGTTCGCGGGTGGCACCGTTGTCGCTGCTGCGAACATCGCGGTCGGCGCGATCGTTGGTGCCGCGCTCGGATTCGGTCTGCGACCGCGACGGTCACTCGAAATGGCGGCGGTGCTGGGAGAATGCCTCCGACCAGCACATCCGCTTGAGATCTCAAGGGGGTTCGATTCCCCAGCTCCACTTTTTATGCCATCTACCAGAGACTTTGGGAGTAATGGACGAAGGGATCACTCCCCCTCCATCAAACCAGCGAGCGGGCAACCTTGGGATGCGAGGCGTTCCGAGCAAGTAGGCGAATTCTTCTCAGAGACGTACTCCGGCTCACGGTCGTCAAACCAATTTGGATGGAATTCGGACGGATCACGACGCGCTCCCGGCGTGTCTTCGCTCTCGGTCGAACGCGCGTCGCAGCCAGTCGACGAGCCAGCTGGAGCCAGTTAGGTTTCCAGTCCCTCGGAAGCGCACGTCGACCTTGGCGAGCATCTCGTCTCGGATGGGTAAAGGCATGGGACGCGACGGTAGAGGGCTTGTTTTTGCCCGAAAGTCCCGACATCCACCGGGGCGCAGACGAATGGGTGCCGGCTACTGCCTCGCGTCGAACGTCGCGCTGAGGCTGATGCCGGCGACCATCCCGGAACCCACGATCGCCGTCAGGTCCGAGCAGTCGAGGCTGCCCGATGCTCCGCTGCTGTCCTGATGGTCGATGTTGAACGAACACTGCGGAGCGGCACCGAAGATCGTGACCTCGCCGTCCCCGAAGCTGAAGTTGGTGTTGGCCGGATCGAGTGAGAGAGCGAACACCGCTGCGCCTTCCGCCGATGCCTCGGTGAAGCTCATCCCCCACCATCCCGGCGCGAAGCTGCTCGCCACGGGGATCCAGACAAACTTCCCACTCTCTTCGTGACCGCCGCTGAACGTGAACTCGATCCCGCCGTTGTCGCCGAACTCGACGGCGTCCCCAGCGCCGGCATTGTCGGCACCGGCGTTCTCGGGCTCGGCGACCTGCGGCGACGTCTGCTCTGGTGCAGCCTCAGACTCGGAAGTGCCGCCAGCGGCGTCCGAATCGTCGTCGCCGGAGCCGCACCCGGCACCGATTGAGGCCAACATCAGTGTCGCCATCAACACCGGTCCCAGCTTCACACGTCCTCCCAGAGCTCGGCGTGACGCTCGCCGCGTCACCGACACCGACAATAGGGATCGACCTCGACGTTGTCAACTGTGGAGGCTTCGATCGGTAGAAAACTGGGGGATTCCCTAGGGTCCGGACGTCGGGTAAGATCGCACCGTGATCGTGGGCCGCGACCGGGAACGATCGACGCTCCTGGCCCTCGTGGCGGTGGCGCGCGACGGCATCGGCGGAAGCGTGATCGTGCGCGGTGCCCCCGGGATCGGCAAGACAGCGCTGCTCGATGAGCTGGTCGCGGCGACCGACGCCACGACGTTGCACGCCTGCGGTCACGAGTGGGAAGCCGACCTGCCGTACGCCGCCCTCGGCGATCTGTTGCACCCGGTGCTCGACCATATCGATCGTGTTCCCGCTCCTCAGGCGCGGGCATTGCGCAACGCCCTGGGAGTGGAAGCGTCTGCGGCGATCGATCCGGTCGCGGTCGAGGTTGCCACGGCGAATCTGCTGAGAAACCTGGCCGCCGACGCATGTATCTTGGTCGTCGCCGACGACCTGCAGTGGATCGACACGGCTTCGCGTGAGGTGCTGATGTACGTCGCTCGCCGCGCCTCGCAAATGCGGGTGGCATTCGTCGGCGCCGCTCGCGACGAGGAGATGACACCGGCACTGGCGGCACTGCCGATACTCGAGGTCGGACCACTGGCGGTCACAGCCGCCCAGATGCTGCTCGACGTGCGCGCCGCCGGCAAGCTGGCGGCACCAGTTGTGGAGACATTGGTCGGCCTCGCCGGCGGCAACCCGCTCGCGTTGCACGAACTGTACGACGGGCTGTCGGCACAGCAGCTCGCCGGTCAGACCCCGATCGTGGCACCGATCAACGTGTCGACGGAAGCCGTGCTCGCATTCCGGCGTCGGATCGACGAGCTGCCCGAGACCGCACGACAGGCCCTGCTGATCGCCGCCGCCGAGGGCCGTGGGCGGGTCGACCGGGTGGCGGCCGCCCTCGGTCGATGTGAACTCGAGGCTGGCGCCCTGGAGCCGGCCGAACAACAGGGCTTGATATCTATCGTCGGCGACACCGTCCAATTTCGCCACCCGCTGGTGCGCTCCGTGGCTTACCAGACGGCGACACCTGCTGCTCGCCGCGCCGTCCACGCCGTGCTCGCCGACGTCGAGACCGATCCCGATCCCCGGGCGTGGCACCTCAGCGCCGCCGCCGTGCCTCCGAATCCCACGGCCTGCAACGCACTGGTCGAACTCGGCAGGCGGGCCCTGGTGCGCGGCGCCGACATCACGGCCGCGCTCGCACTGACGCGCGCCGCAGAGCTTGCCGACAAGAGCGCCGAACGCGGGGCGCTGTATGCCAAGGCCGCACGCGCTGCCAACCGCGGCGGCGACGTACCGATGGCGACACACCTGCTCGCCCTGGCGCGGCCGCTGATCGCCGACCTCCCCGTCGAACGCTCGGATCTGGTGCTGCTGGACGCCGATCTGCGGATGCGCGGCGGCGATTTCGAAGTAGCAACGCGTGGGCTGGCTCGGGCGGCCGAAGAAGTAGCCATCCTCGATCCGCGGAGGGCGCGGACGCTGCTTCTGTTCGCCGCCAAGTCACACGTCTACAAGATGGAGGGCGCAGCGGCCCTCCGGGCCGTCGAACGCGCCCTCGAGCTCTCCGATGGCTCGACCGTCGACGTGCTGCAGTTGTCGTCCCTGGCGATGGCACAGACGATGGCCGGCGACCAGCGCGCCACCGCAACGGCATTGACAGCCGCCCACGAGGGCATCGCCAGCCAACGTGGCCACCTTCACACGCTCGGCATCGCGTGGCCCCTGATCTGGCTCGAACAATACGACGCGGCGCGTGATTTCATTGCCTGGGCCGTGCACGTGCAACGCGAGGGCGGCTACCACTCGTTCCTTCCACAGTCGCTGCTGCCCGAGGCGGAACTGGATTTCCGCACCGGCCGGTGGGAGCGGGCACTCGTTGGAGCTAGCGAGGCGGCGCAACTGTTCGAGGAGACTGGTCAACGCGTCGACGCCGCGATCGCCGCCAGCACACTGGCACGCATCGAAGCAGCCCGAGGCAACGACTCGGCCTGCGCCGAGCACGCCCGCAAAGCTGTTGACGGCGACCTGGCGTCTGGAGGGTTCGCGGCGACAGCGTTCGCCGCGGCTGGAGTCGGGCACCTGGCGCTCGCCCGTCAACGTCTGGATCAGGCCATCGAGCACCTCGCCAATGCTGCCGCGATCGCTGCCGACGGCGGCGTGTGGGAGCCGGGCCTGCTGCAGGTTCATCCCGATCTGGTCGAGAGCCTCGTGCGTTCCGGACGCGAGCCTAAAGCGAGAGCGATCGCTGGCGAACTCGCGGAGCGGCCGACCGGCAGCGATCGCCCCGGGTTGCTCGCAGCGGTGCTGCGATGTCGCGCTCTGCTGTCGCCCGAACCCGATGCGCTGGACGCGCTGGCGGAGGCGCTCACGCACCTCGACCGGACCCCGTTCGAACGGGCGCGCACCGAGCTGTCCTTCGGGATGCGATTGAACGGTGCCGGCAAGGTCGACGACGGGCGCCGCCATCTCACCGTCGCGCTCGATCTGTTCGCCTCGCTCGGGGCTCGGTTGTGGGCGGATCTGACCCGCGCCGAGCTACGGGCGATCGGCGCGCCACTCATCACCCCCAATCGGCTCACGCCGCGCGAAGAACAAGTCGCCCGGCTCGTCGCCAGTGGGGCAAGCAACCGAGACGTCGCCGACAGCCTGTACGTGAACCCCAAGACCGTCGAGTACCACCTCGTCAACGTGTACCGAAAGCTCGGTGTTCGGACTCGCACCGAGCTCGCACTGGTCTGGCGCGACGATCCGGTCACCTCGGCGGCGGTCAACGACGCTCAGTTGCCCTGATCACTTCCCCGCCAACTCACCGAGTTGGTCGATGGTCCGGAAGATGTCGTCGATCGGGACGGCGTGGTAGCGGCGCTCCGTCGACACGTCGAGCCCAGGGAGCGATCAACCGGTCGAGGCCGAGCCTAACGACCCGAGCGACGCCGGGCGATCGAGTTCCTGCAGGTCCCGGTCGAGCGCGCGGCGAGCAGCAGGTCGTGGCCGATCATGCGACCGAGCAGCATCCGTCCGGTTGGTGGAACAATGTCATCGACCTTGAGCGGGGCAACATCTTTGGGTGTCGCTTGGCGGGCTTCGGTGTCTTGACCGAACCGTCGCCGCCAGGTGTTGTCCAGGCGTCGCCACGCGATCACCAACCCGACCACGACGCCAGCGGCGGCCAGCAGCACGACGACCGTGCACGTCCAGTACAGCCAGGCGGCGGGGAGGTCCGAGGCGAGTGTGCCCCACGCTGTCCGAGGGCTTTCGCCGCGAGCGAGGCGTAATGCGGTCGGGAGCCAGTCGCCGAGCCCGCCGTAGACGTCGCCGAAAGTGAACATGCATGCAAGTCGTGCGCCCAGCCACGTCACGAATCCGGCCAGACAGACAGCGGCTCCGACGCCGACGACCGCAGTCTCGAATCCGGCACCGGGCGGCTGGCCCTGCTCGTTCACGCGATCTGCTACGGCTCGGCGACGACGGGTATGTCCGTGTCGGGTGCGACGAGTTGGGCGAGACGGATCTCGGACGAGTCGTTGTCCAACCAGTCGGCCAGGAACTCGTCGACCTTGGCCGAACTCGTCGACACAACGCTGCCGCGCGATGCGTCCCGAGCTACCTCCCCGAGCGCATTCTCCGCGTCCAAGGGTGCCCGGGGCGGGATTTGAACCCGCATGATCTCTCAATCAGGGGGGTTTAAGCCCCCCGCGTCTGCCAATTCCGCCACCCGGGCTTGATGGGGCACACGGTAGCGCTACTAGAACGCCGAGGGCTCCTCCCATTTGACACCGGCGAAGCGATCGAAGTCGCGATCGAACGATACGACCAGTCCGTGATGCTCAATCGCCAGCGCCGCAAGATGGGCGTCATTGACGAGATTCCCTCCGACACCGACGGCTTGTAGGAGGTCCGCTAACACCGATGCGTGGCGGGCCGTCGGCTCGACCACGACAGCGGCCGGCTGAGCGAGCCACGCCTCCACCACACCGAGCGCTTCGGCGAGTGTCAACGGACGCGGAAAGACGCCCGCCTTGGTCGACAGCCGAACGAACGCGAGCAGCACGATCCACGAAAAACCTACAGTCGCCCGTCCAGACAGCGCCGCGTCGAGCCACTCGCGCGACTCCTGGTGTTTCGTTGCATCCTCGTTCACCGCGTACAGCAACACGTTGGCATCGACGACCTTCATACGTCGTATTGCATCTTTCGGATCAACTCGTCGTCTTCGAGTTCAGCCGCGATTTGGAGTGCACGGTCGAGGTTCACCGCTGGCCGACCCATCGACGTCGTCGGTGTGCGGAACTCGGGTCGATGAACCGAGCTCAAGCCGTCTCTGATCGCGTCGTTGAGTGCTCGCTTGAACGAAATTCGCCGTTCTTTCATGTGCCGCCGAATCAATTGTTCGGTGTCAGAGTCGAGTGTTACCGTCGTTCGCATCGTAGACAGCATAGCATCATCGAATTACATGCGTGAGCATCACGCAACCCGGGTGATCGGGCCGCAGTCGTCTCTCGACAAGGTTGGTTCGGCACCGCACACTGACCACAGGCTTGCTCGTACCCGGTCAGCATGAGGCGGCGCGAGTTGGTTGGCGACAATCACGCCCTCGATCATGTCGGCCAACACGGCGGGCCACGGCCTGCCTCGCAAGCGAACCGAAACGATTGCACCATCGGCGCGCCGCCGCAGCGTGCGATCGACACCGACGAGTCGCGGCGGGCACCGAAAACTTGGACCCACCAACCCCTGCCGGCGCGCCTCACGGGTGAGCGTGCGGGCGGCTGAAGCAAAGTCGACTGACGTGGCAGTCGGGACGTGGGCGGGCATACCTCCATCATGAATGATGGGTGTCACACCCACTCAGTAGGGTCAACCGCAATGGCCGACCCGGCGCTTCCCACTCTTTCACCGCTGCAACTCAAGACGCTGGCGTTGCTTCGGCGCGGCGACGACCCAATCGTGTTCGATGAGACGGTCGTGGCGTCGATCCGAGCCGACATCGACGAGGCGTTCGAGAACTTCCACGAGCGGCTCGGCGACGAGTCGATCTTCATCAGTAAGCATCGCATCACCAGCGTGCTCGGTTGTGAGGTCCAGCACATGCTCCCCGACTCGTTCTCGTGGTCCCCCGCCGTGGCCGGCGGGCAGGTGGCTCATCGAGCGATTCAACTGATGCTCAATTGGCGAGGCGATCCAGTTCCAGCCGACCTCGTCGACGAAGCGATTGCCCGTCTGGCCGACAACGACACGACCCTTGGCGACTGGATAGCCGGACTCTCCGACGCCGATCTTTCGGACCTGCGTGGCACGGCTGTCGACAAGCTGATCAAGTTTCAGGAGTGCTTTCCACCACTCGACAAGCGCTCATCCCCGACGACCGAATCAAGCGTCCGCTGGCCGCTGGATGGGCCGATCGTGCTGTCCGGCAAGGTCGATCTCACACTTGGTCGTCCGAGCGGTGCCGAAAGCCGCAAGGTGATCATCGACCTCAAGACCGGCTGGGTTTCCCCCAAGCATCGTGAGGATCTCCGCTTCTACGCCTTGGTCGAAAC
>JANOTN010000408.1:0-7643 GCA_031416375.1 Ilumatobacteraceae bacterium | reverse complement strand
CACCGATCGGCACACCTGATCGTGCCGAGACGGGCCCCGATGCGACCGTCGTCATCGACGTGCTGCTCAACGACGTCGATCCTGAACGTGACGCGCTCCGAATTGCCTCGTTCACGCCGTCTGATGTTGGCGGCAGGATTTCGGAAGTCGTTGCACCATCGGGCCTTCCCGGTTTGAGGTTCGTTCCACCTCCCGGAGCGTCAGGTACCGCCTCGTTCACCTATCGCCCGGTCGATTCTTTGGGGGCGATCGGCGAGCCGGTGATCGCCCAGATCGAGATCGCTCAACCGTCCGACGAGAACCGCCCGCCGATCACGCAACCTGACGGTGTTCGAGTTCGCCACGACATCGCAGCCATCGTTCCCGTGCTTGCCAACGACCGCGATCCTGACGGCGATCGCCTCCAACTCGGAGTGGTCATTCCAGTTCCACCTGGGCTTGAGGTCAGGCTTCGCGGCACTCAACTGGAGGTGATCGCCCGGGCTGGTGTCGCCGACCTGACGCCCTTCAGCTACACGGTTGACGATGGCCGCGGCCATGTTGTGGTCGGCAATGTTCTCGTCGCTCTGATTGCCGATGTCGAACCCAACCGTCCGCCGATCGCGGTCGCAGACAGTGCCACGGCTGTAGTCGGAGTGTCCCAGTTGATCGACGTCTTGGTGAATGATTCCGATCCTGACGGCGACCCGGTGATTCTCGTATCGGTGTCGTCTGATTCCGACTCGACAACTGGCCGCGTTCGTGTTCAGGGGAATCGGATCGAGTACACGGCGGCGTCGATCGCCACCGACGACGGCGTCGGGGTCGACCGGTTTACGTATGTCATCAGCGACGGGAATCGGCACGAAGTGACCGGTGAGGTATCGGTGCGAGTGCTCACCGAACCGATTGGAGCGCCACCATTCGCGCAAGATGATTCAGCTACTACCGAGGTCGACGTGCCTGTCACACTTGACGTGTTGCGGAACGACGGCGACCCTTCGGGCGAGCGTCCAACGCTGGTCGGCGAACCAGGGTGCGCGGGCGGAGGTTCTGCCGCGGTGACGCCAGACAATCGGGTGATCTACACGCCGCCGCCGGGTCTGGCCGGTGTCTTCCGTTGTACGTACGAGGTGACGAACTCACAGGGCCGGCGGGCTACGGCGGCGATCTTCGTAAACGTCGTCGAGCCTGATATCGCCAACTTGGCTCCGATCGTGGTCGACGAGGAAATGAGCGTTCTCGTCGGCGGGGTACTGGTCGTCAACCTGTTGCAAAATGACTCAGACCCCGACGGCAGGCCATCCGACCTGCGGGTGCTGTCCTCTACGGCGCCGTCACTCGGCACCGCCGATCGCGACGCCGAGACCCTGACGTTCGATGCCGGACTCACGAGTGGAATTGTGACGATCACCTATCAGGTCGGCGATCCGCTCGGCGGGGTGACGACCGGTCGACTGGTGATCCGGATCTCCGAACCAGAGCCGCAGCCTCCAACTGCCCTCGACGATCTCCGCACGATCGTCGGTCCGGGCACTACCACCACAATCGACGTGCTGGCTAACGACGCCGACCCCGACGGAATCAACGCATCGTTGTCGCTGGTGTCTGCTGAGACGGTGACCAGAATTGGCACGATCACCACTGGTCGACGGACGATCACCTTTTTTCCCGACCCGGATTTCGTCGGTGACCTCGTGGCGACGTACGTCGTTCAGGACACCGACGGTCTGATCGATGAGGGAACGGTTACGTTGCGGGTGCTCGAGCCGCTGAACCGAGCCCCGATCGCCGGCGACGATGCCGGTGACGTGGTGAATGGCGGCACTGTCGTCGTACCGATTGCGCTCAACGATGAGGATCCCGACGGAGATCCTCTCGAGTATTCGATCGTTGACCCTGCAGATCCGGAGTTGGGCGACGCTCGGCTCCAGAACGGATCGTTGGTGTTCGACGCTGTGCCAGGCGCCAGCGGGGTGGCCCGGCTGACGTACCGCGTGAACGATGGGGAACTCGTTGCAGATGCGTCGGTTCGAATCACCGTCTTGTCATGCGCCGCGGCACCTCCACAAGCGCCTGACCTGTTCTTCCAAACGGGTTACCAACAATCGATTGCGATCGATCTTACGACTGCTGCCGTGAACGGCGAGATCGTCTCCGTTGGTGCACCGCTGTCAGAGGCGACCGGCGTCTACACACCACCTGCAGGCGAGAACGGCAACGTCTCGTTCAACTACGTGGTACGGAATTCGTGTCGCATTCAAGATGTCGGCCAGGTCGTGATCGACGTCAATCAAGATCCGATCGGTTCGCCGTATTTGGCCCAGATCGGCCGGATCGACCCCATCACCATCCCCGTGTCCTCATTGGCATCCGATGCTGAACCACTTGTAATTGCGGCATTGGAGGCAGCACCTGACTGGATCACCATCGTTGATCAGCAGCGAGGTTTGCTGATCGAACCAAGCGGCCAATCAGGTCGAGTTGACCTGATCGCGGTGGTTGTCGACACGGGTGGTCTACAGGCCCGCGTGCCGGTCACCATCGAACTGGTCAATCGTGCCCCCGTTGCCAACGCCGACGAGGGTATCTCGTTGAACGGTGAACCGATCCTCCTTGAACCGCTTCTGAATGACAACGATCCTGACATGGACATTGTTTCGTTGGCATCGCTCCCTGACACCTTGACCTTCCCGAATGGAGTGACCATATCGATCCAACGCGAAGGCCGAGACCGGCTACGAATCGAGCCCGCAGGGGCATCGGGAGTCGCCACGTTTGCGTACACCGTTGTCGATCCGGAAGGGCTTGTCTCCGAGCCGGCCATAGTGACACTTCGGGTAAATTCGGTACCCGTCGCACCTGACGTGACCATCGTGATTCCTTCCGACAGCGTGCTCGATGTGCTTATACCGGCGACCGACGCGGACGGTTCCGAACTCGTCCTGACGATTCAAGGGGATCCGTCACCAATCACGATTGCTGTTGTTGACTTGATTTTGACGTTGACCGCGCCACCCGACGTTGACGGCACCGTCGTTAACCTGTCGTACACCGTGACCGACGAGTCGGGTGCCACCGCCACCGGCCACCTCAAGATCACGATCGATCCAGCGACCACGACCACGACGACCACGACGCCGCCAACGACCACGACCACCACGACGCCGCCAACGACCACGACCGGCCCGCCGATACCCGGCTGACCGCCAGCATCCGTCAGCTACGGCGACGGATACTCAACAAATGATCTGCGCTCGTCGTGCACCGACCGGTCGCGCAGTCGAACCGCCAGCCATGCAATGTGCACACCAACTCATCACCGCCGGGGCCTGTCTCAATCTCACCAAACACGGCGAGGTCGGCATTGCGGTGAGGGCATCGACGCTGAACGATGTAGGCACCGAGCCCGATCTCGGCTTCAACCTCGGTCGGGGGGTTGAATTTTCTGAGCATTTCCGCCTCGGTGCGACGCATCCGCTCGACCGAGAGTGATTTGAAGAAGTTGTAGATGTACTCGTTGAACTCACCTCGCCGCCATGCGGTGAATCGGCACGACAGAAACAGCGAGTTGGACCAATCGACAGCCTTGCCTGCAACCACCGTCTCCACGAGTTCTCGCTGAATATCGAACCGGAACGAGTAGTCCTCACCGTCGTGGACTCGTACTTCAGCATTCGGAAAATCGATGATCAAGGCGAGGTCGCCCGCCCGAAACAAACAGTTCGCACCGACCGCGTTCCGGAGCGTTGGGGCGATTCGAAGCAGCGGCTCCCACCAAGCCTTGAGCGTGCCGAGTAGATCAGTCGAAGGTTGATTCCACGCCGCCTTCATCTCGGCAATCCAAGGCTTCCAATCGTTCTGATACCGCTGTAGGTAGGCCAGCTTGTCGTCGAAGATCTCTGCAACGGTGGCGTCGTCGATGGGGTGGCGTACCATGATTTCGTCGGGTGTGATCTCGATTTCGGTGCCGGGTATGGCCAGAACGCCATGGTGTCCTGCCGCATCGAGCCGACGGAGAAACGTTGGCTGGTCAGGGAAGATCGAGAGCTCGTCGCCCGTAATGACGTTGAGATGAAACAGTTCGTCGTCCAGGAAGGCCGGCGGTCCAGCGCTCGGGACCACAGCGCGGGCTCCGATCGCTTCGACGTATCGCAACGCACGCGCCGACTGCATCTCGACTTTGAGGTCGCAGAGCCATCGCTTCTCGTCGTCTGGCATCTCATAGACCATCGGATACCAGATCGCCCCGGAGTATTGCAGCCAATGCAGATCGACTGGACCGTGGGCTCGGAGCGCGTCGAGGTCTGACGGTCGACAATCGTTTTGGTTAATCAGCCGTGTTTCGCCGTCGGAGATCACCATCGCCGAGTCGCCGCCCGGACCATCAGTAATTGACGTCTCCGTGTGGATGGCGACTGTCAGGCCGGGGGCAATCTCGGTTTCCGTGGCGTCAACGGTGCGGATGAAGTTGGTGAACCCGAGTCGGCCGAGGGTGCGTTCCTGCTCTCGTGTCGGGTAGCCCGGAAGCAGAATTGGGATGTCACGCCTGAGATGTTGGCGAAGCCACGGCTCGTCGTGATGATCGGCATGCAAATGCGTGACGTAGAGGAAGTCGGCTCGCTCGATTCGATCGAGCAGGTCGTCGCTGAGCTGATCGTTGCGCGGGAAGACGAACCACGATCCGAAGAAGGCCGGAAGGAACCATGGGTCACACAGGATTGACCCGGCGTGGGTTTCGACGAGCAGTCCTGCGTGACCGATTGAGGTGGCGCGCATCCTCTCGAACCTACCGCCGGGAAGCGTTAGGCGACGGGCGGATCAGTGTATTGCTGACCGGCGCGTGACACGTGCTCAGTCCACTGGTTGCCGTCCCAGTAGCGCAACTCGAAGCGCGATGATGGGTCGGAGTACCAGCCCGCTGGAGCAGCACCTGCGGCCGCAGCAGGCTGGCCGGCGTCCGCCGAAACCTCGGCGACGCCACTTGAGACGGTGTCGCTGACTGCTTCTGGTTGGATTGCCCAACCGGCCGGCTCGTCGACCGGACTGCTGACCGACACCGTGGGAAGCCCCGGAGCCAAGTCCGGCTCCGGGGCCGCATCGACCGCCGACTCCACGAAAGCCGACTCCACGAAAGCTGGCTCCACGACCTTGGTGATCGGGGTGGAAGTGCTGCCTGCAGCACGACTCAAATAGGCCGTGATCGTGGTTCCGGTCGGCACGATGGACACAAGGTTCCACCCGTTCGCTGACTGTTCTGTGAGCCGACTTGTCAGCGAATCGGCTTCAAAGGAGGAGACGCTAATCGACGAAAATTCCTGCATGATGGAACCATACAGCGTCAACCTAACGACACACAGGTACGACTCAGTTATCGACGACGTGGCCGATTTGTTCAGCCTGCGCGAGTAGATCCCGTAAGGGGCGGCCGAGCGCGGTCGCCGCTGCGAGCGCATCGTCGTGCTCGACCTTGACCCGGTGACCACTGACTTTGACTCGGATCGTGTGGCCGTCGATCTCGACGGTTCGTTCGTGTCGCTGTTGCGGCCATCGAGTGACTTGCGTCGCCCGGACGCCGAGTGTGCCGGTTTCAGAGATCAGAACGTCGCGGATCGTGGCGAGCGAGGCGTCGTCGCATAGTGCGTGGACCGTGTGTGCCGGTCGGCCTTTCTTCATCACGATCGGCGTCGCCCACGCATCGTGGGCACCGGCAAGGATCAGAGCGGTGATCGTGTGGGCAAGCACTTCGCCTGTGACGTCGTCAACATTGGCTTCCAAGACGTGCGCTGGTCGGCCACCAACGTTGGCGGTCGCTGACGCCGTCTCGCCGATGATCGCTTGAACCACGTTTGGGCGACCCTGCGGGTCAGCCGTTCCCGCCCCGAAGCCTGTGGAACTGATGACCAGCGATGGAATCGGGCCGCATGAGTCGCCCAACACGGTGAGTAGAGCTACTCCGGTTGGAGTCGACAGCTCCATCGTCGTGTCGAGCCCGGTTGTGGACGCATGGGCGCGGGCGAGTAGCCGGGTGACCGCAGGCACAGGATTTGGCAACTGCCCGTGGGCCGTCATCACCGTGCCGTGGCCGACGGCAATCGGGCTATACGTGACTCGGGCGATGCCGAGCGAGTCGAGGGCAGCGCACACGCCGACGACGTCGAGGATCGAGTCGAGCGCGCCGATCTCGTGAAGCTCGACATCGTCGGCGTCGACTCCGTGGATCGCGCCTTCCACCTCTGCCAACGTGCGATAGACGTTGACGGCGTCGTCGCGAACGCGGGCTGGGAGGTCTGACGACTGAATCAGCGCGATCACGTCAGTGGCACGTCGGTGATTGTGATGTTGAAGCTCCTGATCGTCGTGTGTGTGATCGTCAATCGCGACGTTGGTCCACAGCGACGAAACACCACAGCGTTGAACCCGTTCCCATGTCGCCGCGAAGCCGTCGATGCCGAGCGCCCCCCAGGCGTCGATCACCGCCAGCCGGTCGGCTCCAGCGTCGATCAGCGACGCCAGCAGCATGTCGCCGGCGACGCCGGAGCAACAGTTGAACCAGACCGTGCGGGTCATAGGCGCATCATTCTGGCGACTGCAACCGCTGCACCAAAACCGTTGTCGATGCCAACGACTGTCACGCCGCTGGCGCATGAGGCATGCATGGCTAGCAGGGCAGTTACGCCGTTCAACGCGGCGCCGTACCCGACCGAGGTTGGAACCGCGACCACGGGGCAAGCAGTTAGCCCTCCGATCACGCTGGCAAGGGCACCTTCCATCCCTGCAATCACGATGATTGCGTCAGCCGAGGTGACCCGGTCGAGGTGTGCCAACAGCCGGTGGAGACCGGCAACTCCGACGTCATGGAGTTGATCGGCGAGCAGTCCATTGGCGGCGAGTGTGACCGCTGCCTCGTCAGCGACTGGAGTGTCGGCAGTTCCAGCCGTAACTACGAGCACGCGACAGCCGGTTCGTGCTGCAGGCCGCCGCCACAACACGCAACCGGCCCTGTTTTCGACAGGCCCATATTGAGCAGATCCGTACGCCGCCAACACGGCTTCGATTTGATCCGCTGAGGCTCGGGTGAGCAGTACCGGCCCAACGCCATGTGTCAGGAGTTCATCGACGATTCGTACGCATTGCTCGACTGACTTGCCGGGTCCGTATATGGCCTCTGGCGCACCTTGTCTGAGGGCCCGGTGATGGTCGACGAGCGCATCGCCGATGTCGGCGAATGGGAGCCGACGCAACTTGGCAACGGCATCGTCAGCGGAAATCTCGCCAGATTTGATCGAACCGATCAACGATCGAAGTGTGGTCTCGTCCATGCCTGCATCGTGCCAGAACATCGGCTGATTCGTCACACCCAACTCGTGGTGGTCGGGACTGGCCTCCGCTTCGCTTTGGCCGCTCCCTCCGTGCGGCTCGTCGCTGGCGCTTCCCTCGCCGCTTCGCTTTGGCTGCTCCCTCCGTGCGGCTCGTCGCTGGCGCTTCCCTCGCCGCTTCGCGTTGGCCGCTATCTTAGACCAGTCGGCGACTTGTCTCCCCTAACCACTTGGGCATGAGTAACTCCGGGGCTTCGTCTGACGTCGACATGTGCAACGGGTTGGGTTGCTTGGTCCGTTCGGAACGTTCTGTGAGCAGGCACTGCGCACGCAGAGCGACCTCGC
>JANOTN010000407.1:0-1694 GCA_031416375.1 Ilumatobacteraceae bacterium | reverse complement strand
GCACGTCAATCTGGAGATCGTTGAGCCCGGTGAACAGCAGCACGAGATCCGCATGCGAGTCCACGAACGAGGTGCAGGGATCACCGAGGCGTGCGGCACTGGAGCCTGTGCTGCGGCTCACGCCGCCGCGAGTTGGGGTTTAGCCACACCTCTCGATGGGAAACTGGTCGTGCAGATGGATGGCGGAAGTGCAACAGTGACGCTCGACCACCCATCACCCGGACGCGTGACACTGACCGGGCCAGTCACCTACGTCGCCACAATCGAGATCAGCATCACGTGAACACGCGGCAACTATGAACACCCCGTACCAAGAGGCACTCGGCGCGACGCTGATCGACCGGACCGTCCGGGAAAAGATCGTGATTGTCGGGGTCACGCTGCCCGGTCAAACTGGGGACTCGACCGACTCGAGCCTTGACGAACTCGAACTGCTCGTCGACACTGCTGGAGCCGATGTTGTTGCCCGACTTGTCCAGAAGCGTGGCGCTCCTGATCACACCTGGTTCATCGGCAAGGGCAAGGTCGAGGAGCTCAAACAGCTCTGCCTTGCGTTCGACGCCGACACCGTCGTGTTCGACAACGAGCTCGCACCGGCCCAGCAGTTCAACCTGGAGAAGCTGCTCGGCCGTACGGCAATCGACAGGACCGCCGTGATTCTCGACATCTTCGGTCAGAACGCCCACACGCTGGAAGGCAAGGCCCAGGTCGAACTGGCACTGCTGCGCTACCGGCTCCCGCGGCTCCGGAGAGGCAAGACTGCCAACCTTTCGCAGCAGCGCGGCGGAGTCGGTGCCAGATTCGGTGGTGGCGAAACCAAGATCGAAGTTGACCGTCGACGGATTATGCGTCGGATCACCAAGCTCGAAGCAGACCTGCGCGACCTGGCCGACACGCGTGCACTTCAGCGTAAGAGTCGTGGCCGGAGCGGCCTCGCTGGCGTGGCGATTGTCGGCTACACCAACGCCGGCAAGTCGACGCTGCTGAATCAGTTGACTGATGCCGGAGTGCTGGTCGAGGACCGATTGTTTGCCACGCTCGATCCGACCACGCGCAGGCTTTCGTTGCCAGGCGGCGAGCCGGTACTTCTGACTGACACGGTCGGATTCGTCCGCCGATTGCCACACGGCCTCGTCGAGGCCTTCAAGGGCACGCTCGAAGTGGCCTCGTTGGCCGACTACCTCGTTCATGTCGTTGATTCGAGCGCTGTCGACCCGCAGGCTCAGATCGATGCGGTCCGAGAGGTACTTGCCGAAATTGGGGCCGATGGGGTGCCCGAGCTGTTGGTGTTCAACAAGGCAGATCTTGAGCCTGGTGAGGCCAAACGGCTCGTGACGGATCACATCGGTTCCGTGTCGATCAGCGCAGTAAGCGGTGAGGGAATTGAGCTGTTCCTGCGGACGCTTGGCGATCGGCTGCGATCGCTCTCAACGGTTGTCGAGTTGCTGGTGCCGTATGAACGCGGTGACGTGCTCGCCTCGGTACATCGTGAAGGTGAGGTCGTGTCGACGACCGAAACGGGCGAGGGTTTACGGATCCGTGCTCGCTTGTCGGAAGCATCGGTTGGGCGGCTGGCGGAGTTCGTTCAATGACGCCATTCGTGCCGCCGCAGTATCCGTACGAACGAATCGACCGTTTCAAGCCCTACGGTGACCGGTTCGAAGGTGGCATTGTCGATCTGTCGATCGGCACTC
>JANOTN010000406.1:0-7269 GCA_031416375.1 Ilumatobacteraceae bacterium | reverse complement strand
CATGTCTTCGGAATCCAGTTGGGCGACTCCGCCGCCCCTGACCTTGTCGACAACATGCTCGAGGAAATCGTGCTGACCAGCATCGTGTACGCCGACTCCACCGGCGGGCAGGCCACCGGCAATCAATGTTCATCGTCCACGGCGGCGGGAATCAGCATTTCGTCGCCGGCAAATCCTGTGTTGAGCGATAACGCCTGCTCCGTGAGCCGCACCGACTGATGATAGGAGTGGCGTCGTCAGCCGTCGCGCTTGAGTCGTTCGGCGAAGAAGTCAAGAATGATTTCGGCTCGCATGCGCCGGTGAACGGGCGATCCACTCCGCGATAACTCATGGTTCTCGCCAGGGAATCTGTAAAACGTCACATCCTTGCCGAGCATTCGGAGTGTCATCCAGAGTTCCTCGGCCTGGCTGATCGGACAGCGGTAGTCCTCCTCCGAGTGGATGATAAGGATCGGCACATCGATGTCTTTGGCGAATCGGATCGGTGACATGCGCAAGTATTCGTCGGGGTCCTCGACCGGGCCAGGGCCGTGCTCGGCTTTGAAGAACGAGCCGATATCGCTCGACCATTCCTCGGTGAGCATGTTGTTGACGGAGCGTTCCGAGCAGATCGCCTTGAACCGGGCACTGAAGCGTGTTGCCAGCATCGTGGCCATGTATCCGCCGTAGCTGCCGCCGAGCATTCCGACGCGATCGGCGTCGCAGCACTGATAGCGAGTGAGCGCAGTATCGAGCACCGCGATCACATCATCGACGTCGACCGACCCCCAACCCAGGCCGGGCGCGATCGGGTGTTTCGGACCGATGATCGCTTGCCCCCACGCGGTGTCACGTCCGCTTCCGCCGCGAGGGTTCGACATCAGCACGACAAACCCGGCCGCAGCCTGCATCTGCGCTTCGTCGAAGAACCCTTCTCCGTACTGGTGGAACGGTCCGCCGTGAACGTTGAGTAACACCGGGTAGCGCTTGGCTTCATCGAAGCCCTCAGGCCGCATGATCCACGCGTCAATCTCGCCTGACCCGTCGGCGCACGGCACCACGAACTTTTCCCAGCCGCGATGTGAATAGGTGACGTGAGTGACTTGCTCGGCCCGTTGACCGGCCCGCTCCAGCCACAACTCGGATGGATGCTCGACGGTCGAACGTGCCGTTGCGGTGACACCAACGGCACCACCGATCGAGTCGAATCCAGTGACGGCGAACGGCCCGCTGGTGATCGCCTGCGGCGACCGTCCATCGACGTTGAGGCGGTACAGGTGGGTTTCGCCCCGGTCATCGGCGGTGGCGATCAGCGTGTCGTCGTCGATCCACACCGGCGCGTCGGTGAACGCTCGGTCGAGCCGATCAGAGATCCAACGGTGTTGGCCACCATCGACACTGACGACGCCAATCTTGGTGTTCTGTGGGTAGGTGTTGGGATCGTCGTTACCGACAAATGCAACGTGAGTACCGTCCGGCGAGACGGATGGCGAACCGTATTGCCCGGTGTGGCCGGTGAGCGAGCGTATTTCGCCGTCGAGCGGCACGACGTAGAGGTCACTGGCAAGATCAAGATCCCAGTCGTCGTGGCGTGAGGCGCTCGTGACCACGCCCGACGAGTCGGCCAGCCACGAAATGTCTGAGTGTTGGAACGCCCCAGGTGTGAGGTTCCGCTGCTTGCCGGTTCCGTCGGCGGGGACCACGTAGATGTGTTGTGGCCGGTCGAATACCCAGTCCTCGCCGTTGAGTCGGCTCATGTATTTCTCGATCTTGCGAGGGGCCTGCCAAGTGACGTCTTTCGCCTCGTAGCGGGCATCGCGGGTGCGGCTCGTGAAGGCGATCCAACGTCCATCGGGAGACCACGCAACATCGCCGAGCCCATCGGGCATCTCGCACACGGTCCGCACCTCGCCGGGCCCGGTGACGGGTATCACGCGCAGCGTCGAATCGCCCTTCTTTTCGCCGCGCCTACTCGTGAATGCCAGCCAACGACCGTCGGGTGACCATCGAGGTTGTCCGTCATGGGGGCCGGCCGTGATTGGCGAACGGTCGAGCCAAACTCGACTACGAGTCGTGTTCTCGTCGAGGTCGACCGTCGCCACGACAGAGGCGACCTGCGCACCATCGGGAGACAGCCTTGGAGAACTGACCTCCGACCTGCCGTGCAGCAGATCCTTGGCGATTCGGGTGTGCAGGGGGACTTCGGTGATGTCGTCAGTCACGCGGTAACGCTACTCGACCCTCCGGTGATCGTGCCTTGGGATTGTTCGGTCAGAATCACGTGATGGGTGATGCGCGTCCGATCATGTTGATTACCGGTGGCAGCCGAGGAATCGGGGCCGCCACGGCCCGCATGGCGGCCGACCGCGGGTACGACGTGGTGATCTCGTACCTCCGGGATGTCGACGCCGCAGCGACCGTCGTCGCCGACGGACAACGCCTCGGAGCGCGAATGCTGGCGGTCCAGGCTGATGTTGCATCTGAACAGCAGGTCATCGACCTGTTCGATCGAACCGTGACCGACATGGGTCCGATCGCGGCGTTGATCAACAACGCAGGCACCTTGCACCGAGCGTCCCGACTCGACGAGTTCGACCTTGCCCGATTGCAAGAGGTTGTCGCGGTCAACGTCGTAGGTGCGATCATCGCCGCTAGGGAGGCAGTTCGCCGGATGTCGACGCGTCATGGTGGGGCTGGCGGCTCGATCGTCAATCTGTCGTCGGCGGCTGCCTACCTCGGCAGCCCGAACGAATACATCGACTACGCCGCCACGAAGGGAGCGATTGATTCGATGACGATTGGTTTGGCGAAAGAGGTCGCAACCGAAGGGATCCGGGTCAACGCTGTTCGACCTGGATTGATCTACACCGACATCCACGACCTGTCCGGCATCGATAATCGGGTCGACAAGTTGTCGGTCAATGTGCCGATGCGACGTGGCGGCCAGGCAGAGGAAGTCGCCGAAGCAATCCTGTGGCTCGCATCGCCAGCGTCGAGTTATGTCACCGGCACGTTGATCAACTGCTCCGGCGGCCGCTGACTCTGCCGACGTGAGACTCTGCCGACGTGAAACCTAGAACATCTCGAGTTGTTCCCACGTCACGGCGACGTCGCTGACGGTCTTCCACACGAGTCGGCCGCGGCTGCCCGGTCGGCGAACTTGAACTCGTTCCGGTCGAATCGAACGCGACGCACCCTCTGGATCGTGGAGCGTGATACTGCCGTCGGTCTCCATTCGGGCGACCTTGCCTTCGATCCAGCGCCCCGCGTCGTTACGACGAAATCGGATCGGTTCGCCGAGGCGCAACCCGACGGCGTTCAGTGTGCGTTCAGGCATCACACTGTCAGTAACCGAGGACGCGATGTTGAAGCTTGCGCATTCCACCGAGCCAGCGCGGATGATCAGAGCCCTTTAAGGCCATGTAGTCGGCGACCTCCGGGTGCGGGAGGATCAGAAATCGTTCCTGACGGATTGCGTCGACCACCGTGGCGGCCACATCCTCAGGTTCAAGGATTGCGGCAACCAGGCGAACCACATTGCCGCCGTCACCGAGTTGATCCCCCTGTTTGATCATGTTCGTATTCACGCCTTGCGGGCAAAGGCAGCTGACCTTGAGTCCGCGGTTGCCGTACGTGATGGCGAGCCATTCGGCGAACGCAACGGCGGCGTGCTTGGTCACGCTGTACGGAGCAGCACCGATCTGGGCAAGCAGCCCCGCCGCTGACGCGGTCGAACAGAAATAGCCGTCGCCGCGATCGATCCAACCGGGCAGCAATCGGCGCGCCGCCCAACGATGAGCGTGCACGTTGACGTTGAACGACACGTCCCATAATTCCTCAGCGTCCATCGGGTCAGTACCGACTCCGATTCCGGCATTGGCGAAGTAGAGGTCGATTGGACCGAAGGCGGATTCGGCGGCATCAATCAGTGCAACGGTTCCGGCCTCCACGCTCATGTCTGCGGCGACGCTCAGAGAACCCGGAAGCTCCGCGCTGACCGCATCGGCACCGTGTAGATCAGACAGCACGACCAGCGCTCCATCGCCGTGAAACGCCCTGGCGAGGGCCGATCCGATGCCGCCTGCAGCGCCTGTAACGACGACGTGTTTTCCGTGAAGTTCCATCGGTCACATCGTAGGTGCGCGCGCGAAGGAGAAAACCGGGATACCGTGGAGGGCGATGACCGACACGCAGCTCACTGAGACGCCAGCGATTGACCGAGAGACAGCCCGTGCGGCCGTCCTCACCGAAGCAATCAGTGTGATCGATGAAGCCTTGGCGCAGATGATGCGTCGCGAGTTGGTGTCGTCTGGCGAGGTCGCAGACCTGCTGCTTGACGTGCGCACCCTGCTGACCGCCAAGCACTGATCCCACGGAACTTTTGGCGGGTTTAAACCCGGGCGAGTTCCTTGAAGGAACGTTGCAGACAGTCGGTGAGTAAGGCCGGTTCGGCCACCGCTGCCGTGTCGATGTTGAGTGCCATATCGAGACTCCCGAGATACGACATCAGCGTCAGGTTGAATGCCACGCCCCCAAGCGGCCCGATCGGATAGATCTCCAAGAGCTGGGACCCAGCGATGAAACACGGGACGGGCGACCCTTTCACGTTCGAGGTGGCGAAGTCGATCGTTTGGCCCTGCTGACGGGCGAGCCGGGTGATCAGCGACGTCGGCAACGTTGAGGCGACGGTGGCGAGCGTGTCGAGCCCCGCCGCTGCGTTGGCCTCACGACCGATCAACGTTGCCTCCTGAATCGCCAGGAATCGATCGGCGATCGGCATCTCGCCCGTTGGTGCAAGGATGCGCACGAGCGAGAACGCGTTAGCGCCGGAATCTTTCGTGCGGGTCGAGATCGCCATCGAGGCGCGAAGTGCTTCGACGGGTGAACCCATTTCCTCGTGATACAGCGAGGCGGCGTGCGCTGATGCGGTCAGGAACGCCGTGTTGAGTGTCCCGCCGAGTCGCTTAGCGGCCGCCTTGGTCTCCTTGAACGGTGCCCGAGCAGGTTGAATGGTTCGCCTCAACGAACGTTGCGTCCAGAGTGGTGAGCGAGCGTGTTCCGTGTCGGAGAGTTGCGAGACGATGTCCTTGGCGGTCCGTACGGCCGCGCTTGACGCAGCCGGAATTCCGGCTGGGTCGCCGAGCAACTCGCGAACCTGCTTGGCGATTCCGATTGGGATTCGGATGCTGCCGATCACGAATTCGCGAACCGAATCCGCGGTGCCGGTCTCGGGTGGCTCGACGTAGTCGATGTCGTCAGGGTCGATCGGCGTCGGCTCGGGGGCGTCGCGCTCGAAGTCGAGATACTGACGCGAGAGTTCGACACCGCGTTCGCCATCGGTGATCGTGTGATGCATTTTTTGGATGACCGCTGCCTTGCCGCCGCGCATTCCTTCCACCACGGTGAACTGCCACAGCGGGCGAGTGCGATCAAATGGGTCAGCCATGCACAGCGCCGCCAGGTCGAGCACCTGACGCAAACTGCCTGGCTTGGGGCAGGCGATCCGGCGAACGTGCAGGTCGATATCGAAATCGGGATCGTCGACCCAGATCGGTGGAGACAGATTGGCGGGAGCTGGCATCACACGTTGACGCAGACGCGGGATTGCCATCGCTGCCCGATTCATCCGTCGCCGAACCGTGTCGAAGTCGGGAGCACGGTCAAGGATCGTGACTGTGCCGAACGTCGACGAGAGGTGCGGATCCTTCTCGAGTCGCCACATCAGCCCTTCGGCGTCGCTCATCGCCCGGTCGAACCGCATCTCCGTCATGGCATTAACTCCGTCATGGCGTCAACCCTACGCCGAGTACACCACAACGTCTGCTGGCGCGATTGTGTGCTCTCGCCACCAGATCGCGCCGCCAGAACATTGGGCCGTTGTCTCCGATTCATTCGACGCCGAGGGCGCGGAAAATTCGTTTGGCGACCGCCGCCATTGCGGTGCCTGCGACGACACCGCCAACGATGTCGGAGGCGTGGTGGATCCGGACGTACGGTCGGCTCAGCGCCACCAATGCGGCGACGCTGCCCCACAATGGGATCGATCGCTTGCCATCCCACCGGATCAGCGTGATCGCCGCCATCACTGCGGCCGAGGCGTGCCCGCTCGGGAATGACGAGGTCAGCGGTTTGCGAATCGCGAACCGTTCGTCGCCAGCCTCGGTAGGCCGCTCCCTCCGGAAGATCCGCTTGAGGCCTTGGTTTAGGATCAGGCTCTCTGCACCGAGCCCGAGGGCGAGGGCGATGATCTGATCGTGGCGTCCCTTGGCCAGTCCGCGGGCGAGGCCGAGTACGTGCCAGATCGCACTGAACTCGCCGGCGCGGGTAGCAGCGGTCATCAGTTTGTCGAGCGCCGGATTACCACGTACCTGTTCGAGCAGAGCATCGATCCGCTCATCGAACCGGTCAACGCCCGGGCCGAATGGGCCCGCGCCAGGCGTGCTCATGCGGCGGCGACAGCGTTGGTGAGCATCAGCGGTGCCTCAAGCTTGGCCAGCGATGGATCGCCGCCGAATGCCGGGCACCATCGCTGATAGGCACAGAAGTTGCAGAGCGCGCCCTGCTTGGGGCGGAAGTCATCGCGCTCGCAGGCGGTGGCAACGGCCCTCCACACGGCGTTGGTGCGTGTGGTCAAGAATTTCGACGACTGCTCTGTCGGAATGGCCGTGATCGTTTCGCCCGACTTGAGGTACATCAACCGGATTGCAGCGGGCCGTTTGCCGAAGATCGATTCGCAGAGGAACGAGTAGAAATGCACACCGGACAGGCTCTTACGTTCGTAGTTCTGGCTCGGTGCTCGACCGGTCTTGTAGTCGGTGACGACGAGTTCGCCGTCGTCGTTCAACTCGAGACGGTCGATGATTCCCCGCAATGTGAGTTCACCGACGCTCGCTTCCAGCCGCAGTTCCAATCCGATGTCTCGAACCTTCGTTGGATCTTCCATCTCCAGATAGTTCGCCGCCAAGGCGCGGCATTCCTGGTCGAACGCCTCGACCTCAGCCTGACCGAGTGCGAGTTGCGTGAAGTCAGGATCGGTGCGGTATTCGATGATTGCTGATTCGGTGCTTCGGTCGAGGGCTTCGGGAGTGCGATCTGCAGCAGGGTTCACAAACAGCAACTCCAACGCTCGGTGAACGAGCGAACCGCGTGTGGTGGCGACAGTGGGCGGATCAGGGAGTTTCTCGATGCTGGCGAACCGAAACGCCAATGGGCAAGCAAGAAACGACTCGACTCGAGAAGGCGACAAACTGGTCGGCACGGCATACATACAGATCATCGTACGCGAGGGGT
>JANOTN010000405.1:0-3596 GCA_031416375.1 Ilumatobacteraceae bacterium | reverse complement strand
AGACGACAACAGCGTTTTCCTGACTGTCCGCGACGACGGAGACCCCAGCCCCTTCGGTGCCAGCTCGTCGTCGGGCTACGGGCTCGTTGGCATGGCCGAACGTGCCAAGCTCCTCGGCGGCACCCTCGAGGCCGGACCGAGGCCCGACCGTGGATGGGTGATCACGGCCGTACTGCCCAGGAACGGGGCCCCGACATGACCATCCGAGTGGTCGTCGCTGATGATCAGCATCTGATCCGCACGGGGCTGAGGATGATCCTCGAGGCCCAACCCGACATTGTGGTGGTTGGCGAGGCTGCGAACGGACGCGACGCCGTGGCGCTCGCCCGCCAGCTGCGCCCGGACGTGTGCTTGTTCGACATCCGGATGCCCGAGATGGATGGGATCGAGGCCACTCGACAGCTCGCCGGTCCCGACGTCGAGGATCCCATCGCAATTGTCGTCATCACCACCTTCGACCTCGACGAATACGTGCACGGCGCCCTCAAGGCAGGTGCCCGCGGCTTCCTACTCAAAGACGCCGGCCCCGCACTCCTGGTGCAGGCCGTCCACGCCGCAGCCAACGGTGACGCCCTGATCGCCCCGAGCGTGACAGTTCGACTGCTCGCCAAGTTCGCCGACACGCGCACGAGGACACCGCCGGCTCAGCCGATCGAGCCGCTGACAGATCGCGAAGAGGAGGTCCTGCTCACTGTGGCCAAGGGGCGGACCAACGCCGAGATCGCCGCCGACCTGTACATCAGTCTCAGCACTGCCAAGACCCATCTCGCCAGTTTGATGACCAAGCTTGGTGCCCGAAACCGGGTCGAGATCGCCATGTGGGCCTACGAAACTGGCCGAGTCACGAGCTGACCGATCTCACAGGCTTGAAGCGTCCGGGTTTGGTGCAGTGCTGATTCCGTCCGTCCTCTTCCTTCCTCAGCCGAGCAGCGAACGACCGAACGGTTGCATGACGTGGTGGGCGGCCATGGCCGAACCGACCGGGCCCATCAGCGCCTTGTAGCGCCGCCACCGCCGGTTGAACAGCACGACGAGCTGGCGATCGTGCGCTCCGTCGTCGGAGAGCACGAACCGCTCGAGCTCGGCCTCGCACTCGTCCCAGTCGGCCGGCGCCTTGCCGCCGATCAACGCAGCAACGTCGGCTCGGTCCTCGTCGACGACTTCGGCGCCGATCTCGTCGAACCGCTGGAGGTGGCGCGCCAGACGGAACGCGATCCGGACCTGGTACTTGACGAACGGATCGTCGACCTCAATCGCACCGAGCGACCGCGACAGGTGGGCGTGCGGCGCCGACACCGGCGACGAGGCCGTGTCAGGAACCGGCACATCCTCTAGCTCGATGCCCAGGTACTCGGCGATCGTCTCGATCGTGTGCAGATTCGTTTCGCTCACCCAGTGCGCGTAGGTCATGTAGTCGGTGGCCGGGATCGGCTCGGCCAGCGGCCGATGGAACGCCAACGCGTTGGTCAACGTGAAGAACAGGTGGTGATACTGGATCGCGGCGACGTCGACCGGCTTGCCCGTCAGTTCGCCGTACCGTTCATAGAGCTCGTTGAAGTCGCCGAACGGGATCACCGTCTCACGCATCCGCCACGCCGCCAGGTCCATCATCGGATCGCCCAGATGGCCGATCTCGACGTCCATCACCGAAGTGAAGTGGCCGTGCTCGTGATGGAACTGGCCGGAGTCCCACACCACCGGTGCCTCACGATCCGACGGCGGCAACGGATGTCGCGCCAGCCAGCCCAGCACGAACTCCATCAACGGATCGGGGCGCACCTTGTTGGCGCGGAACACCCGCACGTACTGGCGAGCCCCGACGTGTGCCGCGTCGGCCGGCGAGTCGCCGCGCACGATTCCGGCCTCGACGAACGGCTCGATCGGCAACGCATGGATCCGAACCAACTCCTGCAGGTACTCGTCCACGATCACCGCACGATCAGCGGGGCTGACGCCGGCGAAGTCCGGCTTCCCGGGCAGCGCCTCCATCGCGTACGCCCGCGGCTCGTCGCACCAGCCGTAGACCTTCGGCACCCGGATCCCGTGATCCTCCAACACCTTCTGGAAGCGCATCTCGTGATCGAGCGGGAACTGCAGCACCGCGTCAGAGCGCTCGCCGCGTACCACGACCCGATCGACAGCACCGTTTCGCTCGATGTCCACGAACCACATCGGGCGCCACCGCGGCTGCCGCGACCACGATGTCACCGTGCCGCCGAGCAGCGACTCCAACCACGACACGATCCGGGCGTCATCGCTCGAACCTCCTGAACCAACAGAAGCATCAATCATCGGTCGTTCCTCCCGGCATCCTGCACGCCAAGCTCAGAACGCTCGGCACGAATGTCCCAGCCTAACACGCGTTAGGTTGCCGACCTCAGTCGTCCGCCGGGAGATCTTCGAGGTCTGCCAGGTCACGGAGGCGACCACTTGCGGCCTTGTTACGCCGCAAGTCTGGGAGCGAGATGAACGGAATGCGAACCCCTTCGACGTCGATCTCGACGCGTCGCTCGTAGCAGTCGGCGAAGTCGACGCCCGAAGCAGCCGTCAGCAGATCGATCCGAACCGGCTCGTACCCGAGTTGGATAACGACATCGTCATCGAGGAAGTCCTGCGTCGTCAGATCGAGCGATTCGAAGCCGAAGTCTCCCAGGGCCAGTAGCAGTCTCTCGGCATTGTGTTGGTCAACCAGCACCCACACGTCGAGGTCCTTGGTGTACCGCGGGTGGCCATGAGCGGCGACCGCGTAGCCGCCGACGATCAGGAACTGAACGTCACGATCGATGCACGACGAGATGAAGTCGAGAAAGTCGGGGTCGAGGTCGATCATGCCATCCATGGAATTCACACCTCAAATCCTCGACGGCAGCGAGCCGTTCGACGGCTGGCCGGGTGGTCCAGTACCGCCACGGCTGATCGCGGTCAGCGAGGCGCTTCCTCGTGACGACGGCCGCAATACGCCGATTCCGCACGACAGGGAAGGGGGCGTCGGGATTGTCCAACGGCTTGCTCGGCACGGCGCGATCCACACCCTCCAGTCTACCTCGGAGCCTACGGCCGGCCGGTTAGTACTCGCCGACCTTACGGTGGCGGGTTTCCTCGGTGTACCTCGTTGACGATGGCATCGAGCACCCAGGCAACCACCGGGCCTGATTCGTCTCCGGCGACGCCGAACTCTTCGCGCATGCGGAGCCAGGCTTGTGCCGACAGGAGGCAGCGGATCACCGCTGCGAGACGTATCCGCTCTCGTTCCCCGAGCTCTGGCAGGATGGCGGCGACGACGACGGCGAAGTGCTCCGAGTTGGCACGTGTGTCTGGCGAGAAGCGGCGCGGGTCAGCGTTCAACAGCGCTTCTGCCCGGGCGGCGACGTGGAACTTCTCGAGACCAAGCATGAGTCGCACGGCGGTGACTTTGAGGTCGTCGATGGTTTCGACCCGGAGGTTCATCGGATTCTGCTCGTCCCCAAGGGAACGCATCAGCCTGCCGGTCAACCCGGCGAGGAGCGCGTTGCGATCGGGGAAGTGGCGGTAGACGGTCCGTTCGGAGACACCGGCAGACTGGGCGATTTCGCGAGTAGTGACTTCGTCGATGCGAT
>JANOTN010000404.1:0-12400 GCA_031416375.1 Ilumatobacteraceae bacterium | reverse complement strand
CCGGTTCAACTCGTCAACGGGTGACAGCGTGGGCGGGTCCGTGGCCGATCGAACAACGCTGGTGGTCAACTGGTCGGCAGCGTCGACTCGCACGCTTCCAGTTGGTCACCGAACAAGGTGTCGCACATCTGGTCAGCATCGAACAGCAACGCTGGTCAATCCTGGCGACCTACTCGTAAGCCGCTACGACACACGACGTGTCTGCTGGCGCGATCATTCGCTGTCATCACATTTCTGCTCCACCAGAAAGCCGGTAATGTTTCTGCAGGCGCGAACTTGTACTGGTAGCGCATGATCGCGCCAGCAGAACGGTGGGGTGTGCGTAAGGGTGTCAGGCGGTGCCGACGAGATCGAGATCGGTTTGCTCAACCGCATCGACGCCGAGCAGGTGACGCATCGATGCAGGTATTCCGGTGACGGCCTGCTCCTCGGCGGCATCGAGGATGCTGTTGCCGATCCGGAAACCAACACCTCGGACGGTGTGGATCACGGTGAACTCGGGTGCCGCCAGATCGAGTTTGCGGCGCAGGTTCGAGAGATGAACGTCGACGACATGCGTGTCGCCAACCCAGTTCGGGCCCCACACGGTTTCAAGCAGATCGGAACGTGACGCCACTTCGGTTGGGCGTCGGCACAGGTGCTCCAGCAGCGAGAACTCGATCCGGGTGGCGGTGATTTCGAGATCCTTCAACTTGATCTCGTGGCGACCGGTATCGATCGTGAGCGGTCCGAGCGTGATGATCGACTGCTGGATCGGATCATAGTCCATGCGGCGCTCACGTGGCCGACGGAGCAGAGCATGACAACGGGCGGCGATTTCGTCAGGGGTGACAGGAACCGAGACTGCGTCGTCGGCGCCGCCTCGAAGTACTTCGACACGCACCCGAGCACGTCCGACGGAGTCAACGCACAGTAGGTAGCTGTCGATTCCGCTACCGTGCCGGAGGCCCTGGTAGAGCGGCCGATTGTCGGCACCCTGAAGCACAGTGTCGACCACGAGAACGTCAGGCGAGAACGATTCGGCGAGGATCGAAGCGGCGGCGGCATCAGTCGGCGCGCTGACAGCGAATCCTGCCGCCCGGAGGCCGGCTTCGTTCGTGCGACGCAGACGGATGTCATCGATTGCGAGGAGCACTCTTGGTGCGAACTGTGAGTTTGGTTCCATGATGTGTCGTCCAGCTCGGGGTTTGTGTTTCCGGCTGTGTCAGAGGTATCGGTCATCGAGAACCGCGACTCAAGTGCTTTGTTGACAAATCCTTGCAAGTACCGTGCCAGACGTGGCGATCAGCGATGAAACGATCCGTGATGAGGTGCGACGCGCCGTCGCCGGTCGAGTAGCGATCAATCAGGATGAACGCGTTTCCATCGATCGGGTGCTCACCGAGTTCGACCGGCTCGAGGATCCCTTCGATGAGTTCGCCGACCTGGTACACGTCACTGGTTCGGCAATCGTGATCGGACCGCGAGGCGTTGTGTTGCTGAAGCACAAACGTCTTGGATTGTGGTTGCAGCCGGGCGGGCATGTCGACGACGGTGAGACTCCGTGGGACGCTGCGCTGCGCGAGGCACGGGAGGAGACCGGACTCGAGGTGTCGTTTCTCAGCGCATCACTGGATGGTGTGCCGGAGTTGATCCACGTCGATGTCCATGCCGGTGGGCGAGGCCACACGCATCTGGACCTGCGGTACCTGGTCAACGGCGGCGACGCCGAGCCATCACCGCCCGATGGTGAAAGCCAGGAAATCGGCTGGTTCGCCTGGCCCGAAGCAATCAGGATAGCCAGTGACCCACGGCTCGCTGCCCTGCTCACGTTCATGTCGCGCTGACCACGCTCTGTGCGAGTTCAACGCGACTTGAACGGGGATTGCGGATAGTTACTCGGTGGGCAGGTGCTCGACCTGTGCGAAGCCCGACTTCACAATCTCCCAGTTATTGAACTCCGGAAGGATCCGTCATGAACGACGCAACCAACAGCCCGCTGCAACGACCGTGACTTGACGACGGCGCAGCGCGATGCCCTGGACACACTAGGATTCATTCCGGTTTGGGTGTTGTTCCAGACCGTCAACGAATTGGGGGCGATTCCACCCAGATTCCCGTGGCTGGTGGTCGCAGCGCTTGGGTTGTTGGTGCCTGGTGTTGCCGGTCTGATGGCCTGGGCTGGTTCTGGCATCGCCCAGCGACTCAAGCCGATCCGGATCTCCACCCAACGCCTCGACTAGTGATCTCGACGTTTGTGTCACGGTTTTCGTGAACGCTCACGAATGTTGTGACACAAACCAGTCCAACCCCGGCCACGACGACCATTGGGCCGAACTGGCCAGAGTGGAACACGTCAGGTATTGTTTCCACAATGGCCACGATGGCGGATGTAGCGAAGCACGCAGGTGTCGGGATCGGTACGGTCTCGCGGGCACTCAACGGTGGTGTCAAAGTGAGCGATGCTGCGATGCAACGGATCCGTGCCTCGGCCGACGAGATCGGCTATACGAAAGCTCGTAAAACGGCCTCTGACCAGCGAAAACGCGGACGCTTGATCGGTGTACTTGTTCCGTTTTTCGATGAGGCGTCGCCGTTCCAGCGGCTTCGTGGGATCGTGTCCCAACTCGCCCCGCACGGCTGTGATGTCGTAATTCTCAACGTGGCATCGCCGGAACAAGCGCGGGCGAAACTCGTGGAACTTCCACGCAACACGGTACTGGACGGTTTGATCATCGTGTCGCTACCACTTCACCATGAAGAGGGTGAGCGACTGGCGACAGCTCGGTTCCCGACGGTGTTGGTCGACACGTCTCATCCGAGCCTTCCGAGCGTTCGCAACGATGATCGTGCGGGCGGGGCGCTGGCCACAAAGCATCTCATCGGCCTGGGCCACTCTCGAATCGCCTTTGTTGGAGAGCAGCCGCAGAGTGCGTTTGGGTTCGTCGCCAGCGCTCACCGCGAGGACGGTTATCGGCGAGCGATGCGTGACGCAGGGCTTCCGGTCCGACCCGAATTCGTTCGGTACGGTGCCTATTTACACACCGCTGCTCGTCAGATGGCCCGCGATCTCCTGCAGCTTCCAGATCCACCGACCGCAGTCGTCGCAGCCTCCGACACGCAAGCCGTCGGATGTCTCGACGCCGCCCGCCAGCTCGGCATGCGCGTCCCCGAAGACCTGTCGATCATCGGCTACGACGACATCGAACTGGCGTCGATGATGGGGCTCTCGACCGTTCGGCAGCCGTTGGTATATTCCGGGGAACGTGGTGCTGATTTGATCATTGAGGCACTCGCGATGCGACCTGCCCAGCCGGCTATCGAGGTACTCGAACTTGAACTCGTCGTACGGAGCACTACCTCCGTCGTCTTTACAGGAGCCTGACATGAATCAATCGCCACCGGTTGCCACTCCGTGGTGGGCAGATGCTGTCGTCTACCAGATCTATGTTCGGTCGTTCGCTGATGCCGATGGCGATGGGCGTGGTGACCTGGCCGGGATCACCAGTCGCCTGGCGTATCTCAAGCAACTCGGCGTCAACGCAATCTGGCTGACTCCGTGCTTCCCATCACCGCAGCGTGATCACGGATACGACGTCTCCGACTACTTCGACATCGAGCCGACCTATGGCACCTTGGACGATTTCGATCGAATGGTCGAGGTCGCCCGAACGCACGCGATCAAGGTCCTGATGGACGTTGTCCCAAACCATTGCAGCTCCCACCACGCCTGGTTCCAGGTGGCGCTGGCTGCTGTGCCTGGCAGCCCGGAACGAGCGCGCTACTGGTTCAAAGATGGCCGAGGTGAATCAGGTGAACTGCCACCCAACAACTGGCGGGCAATCTTCGATGGCCCGGCATGGACGCGGGTGACCGAGTCTGATGGCACCCCCGGTCAGTGGTACCTGCACACGTTCACACCCTGGCAGCCCGACTTCAACTGGTACCACCCTGACGTCGTGCAGCACTTCGACGAGATGCTCGCGTTTTGGTTCGACCGTGGGGTCGAGGGTTTTCGAGTCGATGCCGTACCCGTGCTGGGCAAGCACCCCGACCTGCCCGATTCACCACCGGCTCCAGCCGGTGCCTCCGCCCCCGAGGCGTGGGGTTACAACATCTACGGCCAGTTCTATCCGACTGGACACGACGTGTGGAAGCACTGGCGCACAGTCATCAACGAGTACGAGGCTGCCCATCCAGGTCGTGACTTGGTCACGATCAGCGAGGCGTATGGACCTCCCGAAGAGGTCCTCAAGTACATGCAGGGCGACGAGTTCCATCAGTCATTCGCCTTCGACCTGATGCTGGTCACGTGGCTGGCGGGTCCGATTCAGAGCGCGATCACCGATGCCCTCGACATGCTCGCTTCTGTAGGAGCGACGCCGGCCTGGACGCTCAACAATCACGACACCCAACGAATCGTCACCCGCCTCGGGCGCACGAATTCGGCTGACCCCGCCGCCTTCACCGGCAACAACCTCGTGTATGTCGATGCTCCGATCGACGTCGAACTCGGCGTCCGCAGGTCCCGCGCCGCGCTGGCGCTGGCGGCCGCGCTTCCGGGTGCGCTGTATCTGTACTGCGGAGAAGAACTCGGCCTCGAAGAGGTGTTGGACCTCCCCGATCAAGTGCGAGAAGATCCGCTGTTCTTTGGCTCAAATGGTCAGCAGGTCGGTCGTGACGGATGTCGTGTGCCGCTCCCATGGACGGCCGATCCGGGTCACTCGTTCGGATTCTCCGAGGCCTCGCCGTCCGGGACAACTGCGGCGCCCTGGCTTCCGCAGCCGGAGGCGTGGGGTGTGCTGTCCGCCGAGCATCAGGAATCGGATCCGGGCTCGATGCTGGCGTGGTACCGGCAAGTGCTCCTCGCTCGACGAGATCTCACTGGCGCGTTCCGGTGGGTCGATGTTGGCGAGCAGTGTGTGGCATTCGAACGTGGTGGTGATTTGATCGTGCTCAATCCGTCGAACCGATCAGCGTCGATACCAGACACCGTGCTCCAAGGGCGACAGCCGATTCTGGCGTCGGCCGCGACCGATGGTGACGGTGAGAATGGCATGGTGCCGAGCGATTGCTGCGTGTGGTTCGGTCGACCTGCCGCCCGCCCGTCGATATGAACCTGGGTGTCACGCAACGCAACCGAGTCGACGAGGCGCTCGGCTCCGCCAGCATCGATCAGAGGACGCTGTTTTGGGCACGCGTTGACCGGCTACTTCCAGGTGCGACCGCCGTGCTGGAGGTGCTTTACCCGGCAGCCGATCATGATTCACTGATCGAACGACTCTTGGTCGACGCCGCGTTCGCTGTCGGTCGGCGCAAGCGCGAATTGCTCGGTCTCGACGCCGCTCGGAGTGTCGATCCACAATGGTTTCAGTCGAACGAGATGGTCGGCTACGTCGCATACGCCGAACGCTTCGGCGGGACGCTCGACGGGGTTCGTTCCCACCTCGATCACCTCAATGAATTCGGAGTTTCGTATCTCCACCTGATGCACGTGTTGCGGGCGCGAGATGGTGCCAACGACGGTGGTTATGCCGTCATCGACTATTCCGACGTCGAGCCAACGCTCGGAACGCGGAGTGACCTCGAAGCGCTCGCTGACGATCTGCGCGGTCGCGGCATCAGCCTGTGTCTGGATCTCGTGCTCAACCACACCGCCCGCGAGCATCCGTGGGCGCAGGCCGCTCGTGACGGTTCGGCCAAGCATCGCGCCTACTACCTGGTGTTTCCCGACCGCACGATCCCTGACGCCTATGAGGCGACGCTTCCTGAAGTGTTCCCGGAGATGGCGCCAGGCAGTTTTACGTTCGACGAGCAGCTCGACGGTTGGGTATGGACCACGTTCCACAACTACCAATGGGATCTCAACTACGCCAACCCTGATGTGTTTGCCGAAATGTTTGGGGTGATGCTCGACCTCGCCAACGTCGGCGTCGATGTGCTGCGACTCGATGCCGTGGCGTTCACGTGGAAACGAATCGGAACGAACTGCCAGAACCAGCCAGAGGCGCATCTGATCGCCCAGGCTTTTCGAGCGTTCGTGGCGATGGCGGCACCGGCGGTCGTGTTGAAGGCCGAAGCAATCGTCGCCCCTGGTGATCTGTTGGCGTACCTTGGCGCTCACCGCAATCAGCGGCGCGAATGTCAACTCGCCTATCACAATCAACTGATGGTGATGTTGTGGAGCTGTCTTGCCTCGCGCGACGCCACGCTTGCCGTCGAATCGCTGGCTAGCTTGCCGCCGACGCCCACCGATGCGGGATGGGTGTCATACCTGCGTTGTCACGATGACATCGGATGGGCAGTCGACGATGCCGCCGCAGCCCGTGCCGGTTTGAACGGCCCAGCCCACCGGCGTTTTCTGGCCTCGTTCTATCGGGGCGACTTCCCCGGGTCGTTCGCCGATGGCGTGGCGTTCTCGTCGAACCCTGACGCCGACGACGAGCGCACCTGCGGCACCGCGGCGGCCTTGGTTGGGCTCGACGCTGCCCGCATCCACGGCGACCCTGCTGCAGTCGACGCCGCTCTGGAGCGGCTGCTGCTCGGCTACGCCGTCGTGTTCTCCTTCTCGGGGATTCCACTCATCTACATGGGTGATGAACTCGGGCTCGGGAACGATCACGGATACGTCGACGACGAACGCCATGCCGATGATTCCCGATGGATACATCGGCCCGCAATGCCGTGGGGACTCGTCGACGCGATCGATGCTGACGGTTCGATTGAGTCTCGACTGTCGGCGGCGATGCGGCACCTTTCCAACGTACGGCGAGACACGATGCCGCTGAGTGACGGAGGAGTTGTCAGGGTCCACCGCGTAGCGGTTCGTTCGGTGCTCGCCTGGGAAAGGCGTCACCCCGAGCACGGCGGATTTTTCGCCGTCGCCAACTTCGCCGACGAGCCGGTGTCTGTGCCACGTACGGTGCTCAGCGACGTAGGGCTCGAACAACCGGTCGAGATCCTTGGGTGGGAGACGCAGCTCACGGCGACGTCGATCGAACTCCGTGCTCACGGGATTGGCTGGTTTGTGGACATGGCCGAGACCAGAGTGCAGCCACTCACGCCGTTGACGAGGTAGGTAAGTTCTGGTGGCGCGATCACGCGTCGACAACACCCGATCGCACCAGCAGAGAGAATCGACGAGCAGTTCGAGTTCGGTCCCGGTCATCCCTTGACGGCACCGGCCAGTAGCCCGCGCACGAAGTAGCGCTGAAGCGCGAAGAACACGCAGATGGGCAGGATCATCGAGATCATGCCGGATGCGGTGAGCAGGTGCCAGGCGTTGCCGCGCTCACCAGTGACCTGGGCGAGTTTGGCCGTGACCGGGGCATTCTCGCGACCGGCGAAAATCAGCGCGACCAAGTAGTCGTTCCAGATCCACATGAACTGGAAGATTCCCAACGACGCAATCGCCGGCACCGACAACGGCACGACCAGTTTGATGAACGTCGTGGCGTGGCCGGCACCGTCGACACGGGCCGCCTCGATCAGTTCTTTCGGCAATGCCGACACGAAGTTCTTGAGGATGAAGATGCAGAACGGTAGACCGAAGGCCGTGTGGGCGATCCAGACCCCGATCACGTTGCCGGTCAGGTCGAGGTCGGGAAAGATCGTGACCGTGCCGATGTGGGCGCCGCCGGTGAACAACTGCAGCATCGGGATCAGCGCCATCTGAAGCGGCACCATCAGGAGTGCGATGACGGCGACATACAACCAGTCACGGCCCTTGAACTTCATCCACGAGAACGCGTAGGCGGCGAGCAAGGCGATGCCGACCGACAAGAGCACAGCCGGAATGGTGATGCGGAACGAGTTCAGGAAGAACTTGCCCATGTTAGCGTCACCCGGTGCCGACGACAGCACGCTGTCGTAGTTCTCCAGGGTGACGCTGGGATTCTTGAACCAGTTCCACCACCCGGATGTCTTGACCTCGACCTCCGGCCGGAACGAGGACACCAGGATTCCGAACGTCGGCAGCGTCCATAAGAACATCAGGGCGTACACGAGGATCCGCCCTGGCCGAGTGCTGAGTGACGCCACTGTCGACCGACCGATCGGGCCGGGCGACTTGCGCTTCTTCGGAGCTGGGGAGACTTCGTCAATGGTCATCGAACTCATGCGCCCATCATCTCCGCTGCTCGCCTCTCTGAACGTCGGTTCATCACCACGACGGGGATCACCAGGACGAAGATCATCACGGCCAACGCCGAACCCAGACCGTTGCGGCCCTGCACGAACTTGGTCACGTAGAACTCGTTGGCAAGCGTGCTGGTGCCGAAGCGGCCACCTGTGGTGGCGGCCACGATGTCGAACGCCTTCAGACCACCGATCGTCGTGGTAGTGGCCACCGTGATGATCGTCGACCGGATGTACGGCAGCGTGACCTTGTAGAAGGCCTGGCGGTCGGTGGCTCCATCGACCTTTGCTGCCTCGGTCAACGAGTCGGGGACGCCCTTGATAGCGGCCGAGAAGATCACGGTGGCAAAGCCGGCGGATGCCCAGATGAAGATGATGATGAGCAGGAACGTGTTGAACCCGGGTGCCGAGGCCGGCGGATCGAGGCTGCCGATGCCACGTTCGAGCAGCCACAGGCGGTCACCGTTGCCACCCATGCTGTCGGGCACCCCTGGAACCGAGTCGGCGAGGCGGTTGAGCAAGCCGACCTCGAACGGTGGTCCGGAGTACACGAAACCCCAGATCACGCCAGCGCCGACCAGTGAAATCGCACCCGGGATGAAGATCGCCGATTTGGCTGCCTTCTCGGCGCGCATGCCATCTGCGAACCGGGCGACGGCGAGCCCGACGATGACCGTGACAATCGTTCCTGCGAACACCCAGGTCACGCTGTTGATAACGGTCAGGCGGGTGCCCTGTGTGGTGAACACGTTCTTGAAGTTCTCCAGCCCGACAAACTCCTTGCCGTTGTCGTCGAGCAGGCTCAGGTAGATCGTTCGAATTGCGGGGATCAGTAGACCGATGATCATCGCGAACATCGCAGGCAGCAGAAAGATCCAAGAGCGCGTTCCCTCTTGCCACTTCTTCGGCAGCTTGCTCGCCATCCAATACAGGCTCCCGAGCAGTGCCAGTAGCGAGCCGATTGCGATCGTTACGAAGACGAATGCGCTGATCACATCTCCCATGTATCCCCCTCCACGAAGCTCATCTTCTACACGAAGCTCACCTTGTATTCGTAATCGTCATCGGACGCGTGACGCAAGTTAGCAGAGGGGGCCGGGGCCATGCCCCGACCCCCTCCTGCCGAACTACCTTCAACTATTCAGTTCCTCTGGATCAGAGGGCTGCCCAGCTGGCCTCGACGTTGTCGACGAAGGTCTGGGTGTCGCCACCTATGACCCACGCCGTGACTTCCGTCCAGAACGTACCGGCGCCAACGGCGCCGGGCATCAAGTCGGAACCGTCGAAGCGGAACACTTCGGCGCTGGCGTTCAACTCAGCAACAGCCTTGAGGAACGGGTCCTCGATCGAGTTGAGGTCGATGTTCAGGTTCGGGCCGAGCTCGTTGCGCGAGTTGGCGAGGGACAGCTGGTACTCGGCCGAGCCGGTGTACCGGACGACGTCCATGCTCTCGGGCTTGTCGGTAGCAGCGGCGTAGATGTCGCCAGCGCCCAACACGTACCTGGGGCCGCCTGCTGGGCTCGGCAGGTAGAAGAACCAGATGTCGCCGTCAGGAGCAACGGTGCTGTCCACGAAGTTGCCAACGTAGAAGCTCGCCTGGCGGTGCATGAAGCAGTCGCCGGTGACGATCGGCAGGCCACCGTCCTGGAACTTCGTGGTGGCGATTGCCTTCACGTTGTTCTCGCCGCCGAGGTAGTCGGCGTTCTTGACGATCGCGCCAACGGCGTCGACCGCGGCTACGACCTGCGGGTCGTTGAACGGGATCTCGTGGTTGACCCACTGGTCATAGACCTCGCCACCGTTGATGCGCATCATGAAGTCTTCCATCCAGTCCGTCAGGACCCAGCCGGTTGCGACGCCAGACTCGGCGCCGATGCACCACGGGGTGCCACCGTCGGTGACGATCTTGTCGGACAGTGCCGTGAGCTCTTCGAGCGTGGTGGGGATCGCGTAGCCGCCGTCGGCAAAGGCCGACGGGCTGTACCACACCATCGACTTGACGCTCGAGCGACCGGGTAAGCCGTAGATGGTGCCGTCGGCGCCGGAGGCGTAGACGTCCCAGCCAGCTGCGAAGTCGGCGGTGACATGAGCGGCCACGTCAGCGGGGAGAGCCGTGAGATAGCCCTTCTCGATGTGGCTGCGCATCAGACCCGGCTGCGGGTAGTCGATCACGTCGGGCGGGTTGCCGCCCTCGAGACGCACGTTGATCTCTGTCTCGAACTGGTCGCCGCCCTGGAACTCGATCGTGACCCCGGTGCACTCGGCGAGCGGGTCGTAGCCGGCGACGAAGTCTGTGATGGTGGTGGGGCTGTTCTCGTCGTTTCGGACCGGCGACATGATGGTCACCGTCTTGCCGGCGTACTGCTGCTCGCACGGGATTTCGCCGTTCAAGATGCTGTCGCCGGCCGGAGCGGTTGCTTCGGCGGTTGCTTCGGTTGCAGCAGTCTCTTCTGCTGTAGCGGTTGCTTCGGTGGCAGCTTTCTCGTCGTCACCGCAGGCCGCAAGGACCAAGCCGGTGGCGACAAGAAGACTGAGTGCACGGTTACGTGTCTTCAATGTGAGTCTCCCCCTCGAGACGACCGGAGTTTTCCGGCCGTATTTGGAAATAAGTGGAAATCAATAACGATTTCCAGAGCGAACATACCACGTTCCATGTCAGGTGGAAAGATGCAGATCAGAACTTTTCGTTTCGCTTGCTTTGGTATCGGATTCGTTGGTCGTGGTGATATGCATCGTGCACGACATCGAGCCCACGCCCATCCGCAATTGCCTCATTGTTCACGGTCGCTCTCGCAGTGTCGCTTCTGTTGGCAGCCTGCGACGGAAGCGGCACCGCGATCGAAGCCAACCCCTCCGATGCATCGATCCTGGGCGTTGATTCGACGTGGCAGTGGCAACTCCAGGGTGAGGTCAACACGAGCTACGACGTCGATGTGTACGACATCGACCTGTTTGATGCACCGGCAGCGACCGTCACCGAACTCCACGCCGCTGGTCGGGTCGTCGTGTGCTACTTCTCGGCCGGATCGTACGAGGAGTGGCGATCCGACGCCGACCGGTTCAGCGAGGCTGATCTTGGCGCGCCGCTCGACGGGTTCGAGGAGGAACGCTGGCTCGACATCCGCAGCACGACGGTGCGCAGCGTGATCGAGGCCCGTCTCGACCGGGCGGCAGTGCTCGGCTGTGACGGGGTCGAGCCCGACAACGTCGATGCGTACCTCAACGACTCCGGGTTCGACCTCACCGCCGATGATCAACTCGATTTCAACCGTTTTATTGCTCGGGCGGCACGCCGGCGCGGACTGCTGGTCGGGCTGAAGAACGACCTCGATCAGATCACCGAGTTAGTCGATGAGTTCGACTTCGCGGTGAACGAGCAGTGTCACGAGTTCGACGAGTGCGATCTGAATCGGCCGTTCCTCGACGCGCTGTGTACGACGGCGACATCTGAGGGATTGCGAACACTCGTGTTGCCACTCGATCTTGACGACTCGTTTCGGATCACCTGCGATACCTAACTCTCGGGGTTGCACGGATACGAACATTTGTTCGATAATGATGCGATGGGATTCAACAATCCGTCGTGGACCTGGAGCGAGTTGGAAGCGACGCTCTCGGGGCGCAGCACTTCGGCGTTACGTCGCGATGGTCGCGCCCCCGGCTCGCTGGCGTGGAATGCCGGTGGCGACAGCCCGGCGTGGGGTCGCAAGCGGCAACCATTTGAGACCTCGCTGACCCGTGTCGCCGGCACCGTCCCGTACGCCGAATTGCACTGTCATTCCAACTATTCGTTCCTTGACGGGGCGTCACACCCGGAGGAACTTGCATCCGAAGCAGCTCGACTCGGTCTTGAAGCGCTGGCGATCACCGATCACAACGGGTTCTACGGCGTGGTGCGTTTCGCCGAGGCGGCTCGCGTCGTCGGCCTGCCAACCGTTTTCGGTGCAGAGATCACCCTCACCAACGGCCTTCGAGATGATGATCATGCGGCGCTATCGGAGGAGGAGACGGTGGTGCAGCGTCGGCCGTCGCGCCGCCAGGCGCAGGGTGACAGCCGGGAGCAGCCAAAGCGAAGCGGAGGCCAGTCCCGGCCATCCAGCACGGCTCCCGATCCCGCCGGTCGGCACCTTCTGGTCTTGGCTGATGGGCCGACCGGGTATGCATGCTTGGCCCGGGCACTGAGCCTGGGGCATCTGGCTGGCGAGAAGGGTGCACCACAGTTCACGTTTGCTGATGTCGCCGATGTAGTGACCGGTGTCAGCTGGGTGCTGACCGGGTGCCGCAA
>JANOTN010000403.1:0-10243 GCA_031416375.1 Ilumatobacteraceae bacterium | reverse complement strand
CGTCATTGCGACCTCGTCGGTGAGTCGACCAGCAGCCTGTTTGAGCAACGTGTTGCGCTGCCGCACCACACGGTCGAGTTCGAGCCGGATGGCGTCGTACTTCGTTGCCAATGCAACCAGTGCATCATCAAGGAATCGCCGACGATCCGATGGACCACCTTTCACAATCACGAGATCATCAGGCGCAAACACACTGACACGCAGCACACCGAGCAGGTCACGCGACTTTGCCAGATTCTGCTTGTTCACAAGTACCCGGTTGCGCCCAGTACGTGAGAGCTCGGCCTCAATCAGTGTCTGGCGACCGTGATTGTCGCGAATCGTGGCCCGGATGATCCCCATGTCGGCCGACATCCGCACCAACGCGTCTGGTGGAGCGCCACGGAAACTGGTCAGTGTGGCGAGGTAGGCGAGCGCCTCGGCAAGATTGGTCTTGCCTTGACCGTTGCGGCCAAGCACGGCCGTGATCCCAGGAGTGAGATCGAACGCAGCAAACTGATAGTTGCGGTAATCAACCAGCTCGAGTCGTTCGACGATCATGCCGGTGGCGAACTGAAAGCGACCGTTACGGCACCCGCACCGGCATCAACAGATACAGGTACTCATCGTGACCGACACCACGCAGCACCGCCGGCTTCATCGGGTCGATCGTGGCCAATGTGACTTCGTCGCCCTCAACCGCGTCAACGCCAGCGGCGAGGTACTCCGGATTGAACGCCACAGTCATCTCGGCACCGTCGTACGAGGCATCGATTTCCTCGGCGGCATTACCGACGTCCTGGGTGATCGCCGTCAACTGCAACGTCCCGCCACCGAGCGTCAATCGAACGGGTGTGGAGTCCTGAGCCAGGATCTTGACGCGGCGCAGCGCTTCCAGCAGTGCCTCACGACCCACCGTCAGGAGGTTCGGATACGACGAGGGCAGCAAATTGCGATAGTTCGGATACTCGCCCTCGATCAGTCGCGTCGTCAAGCGCGTGCCGCCCGCCTCAAAGACGGCTTCGCGAGCACCGAGACGTACCGTGAGTTCGGCGTCACCCGACAGAATTCGCTGAAGTTCCGACAACGCCCGACTCGGAACGAGCACCTTCTGCCCGACAGCCAGCATGGACGACTGAGGGAGATCACGTACGGCAAGGCGATACGAGTCAGTAGCGACCATACGGAGACCGTCGTCCTCGGAGGCGATCAAGACCCCGGTCAACACCGCTCGAGCATCGTCAGTCGATGCAGCGCGGACCACCTGCCGCAGGGCATGCCCAACCTCGGCGCTGCCAAGCGTCACCGGATCAGCCATCGGTTCAACCTGCGCCGGATAGTCGCTCAGCGACAACGGGCGTACTGAGAACTGCGATCGGCCAGCACTGATGTTCATCTCGTCATCGTTGACGCTGACCTCGACGGCACCCGCCGGTAACGCCTTGACGATGTCGGCCACGAGCCGAGCCGGAACGACAGCAGACCCGTTCCGATCACTGTGCACCGGAACAGCGAGCCGGATCGTCAATTCCAGGTCTGTACCGGTGACGGTCAACTGACCATCTTTTACGTCAAGACGCACGCCTGAGAGAACCGGCAAGGTGCCGGTTCGGCTCGTGGCAGCACGGCCAGCAGTGGCTAGTGCATCGGCCAAGATCTCTCGTTCACAACGGAACTTCACAGGCCCGCCCTTCTCCCCAGGGATTGATGTATCAAGATAGAAGTAGTAGTAGGGGCTGTGGATTGTGGACAAACCCCTCTTGGCCCAGCGTAGAGGCTTTGCCAGCTTCCACACTGCTGTCCACGATGATCCCCAGCGCGCGGATCACATCGCTGTCGTTCAGTGGATGTCGATCGGTTGTCCACCGGTTGCTTATCGGTTGTCCACGGCCTGTTCCACATGACGTGCGCGCTCATGATTTCAGCCGCTGGTGAAGATCGGTGACTTGTTCGTAGATCGCCTTGCGCTCACCCATCTGGCGGGCAATCTTCTCGACAGCGTGAATCACGGTGGTGTGATCGCGCCCGCCGAAGAGCCGGGCGATGCTCGGATAACTCAGATCGGTCATCTCACGGAACACGTACATGGCGATCTGGCGGGCGGTCACCAGTGGTCGCTGCCGACTCTTGCCCTTGAGCGCCTCGACCTCAAAACCGAGAATCCCGGCGATTTCCTCCAGCAATTCGGGATCGGTTCGTGGCCGTGGCGCACTGTCGGTCAATAGGTCGGCCAACTGCTGTTGTGCTAGTTCCGTCGTAATCGGCGCACCGCTCAGGCTGGCGTAAGCGGTGACTCGGATCAGAGCACCTTCCAATTCACGGATGTTGGTCGAAATCTTGGAGGCGATGAACTCCAATGTTTCGGCTGGCACCTGGACTCGTTCACGCTCGGCTTTGTTGCGCAGAATCGCCAGTCGCGTTTCGAGGTCTGGCGGCTGAATGTCGGTGATCAGTCCCCACTTGAAGCGGCCACGCAGGCGTTCCTCGAGTGTCGGAATCGCATCGGGCATCCGATCAGACGACAGGACGATCTGCTTGTTGGCGCCGTGCAGCGAGTTGAAGGTGTGAAAGAACTCCTCCTGAAGGCCTTCCTTTCCTTCGAGGAACTGGACGTCATCGATCAATAGCACGTCGATTTCTCGGTACTTGCGGCGCAGTCCAGCCATCGAGTTTGACCGAATCGCGTCGACGTATTCGTTCATGAATGTCTCAGTCGACACGTATCGAACCACGTGATGTTGGTAGTTGTGATGGACGTAATGCCCGATCGCGTGCAGGAGGTGGGTCTTACCGAGGCCAGCCGACCCGTAGATAAAGAGCGGGTTGTACGAACGAGCTGGCGTTTCAGCAACACGCAGAGCGGCAGCGAGCGCAAACTGGTTCGAGGCACCTTTCACGAATGTCTCGAATGTGTACCGCGGGTTCAACCCGGCATTGTTGGACCCGTTCACCATCGAGGCCGTATCGGTGCTCGGATTGTCGTTGACCAGGTCATTTACGTGCTGATCAGAATGGCCGCTCGATCCGCCGCCTAGCTCAACACTGTCGTGAGGGGCCGACTCGGACCCCCCGATGATCACGTCAAAGCGTCGATCGCTGAACCCGAGTTCCGCCAACGCGTCGGTGATCAAGGGCTGGTAACGGGTCAGAATCCTGTCCCTGGCAAGGGTGCTCGGTACCTGAATCACCAACGCCTGATCGTGTGAATCAACCTGCGGCACCACCTCAGAAAAGGTCGAGTACCACACTGATTCAGTGAGCTGGGCGCGGAGCAACTGGGCAACTGCTGTCCACACCTCCAGTTGATCGCTCACTGATTATCTCCTCAATAGCTGTGAGTGCGAGTTGGCTTCGTGGAAACCCAACGCATTGCGTCCACAGATGTTGTCCACACCTGTGGACAACATCTACCTGATCGGCAGGGGTCGCACCGTACCACGATCACACAACCCTAAGAAACTGGGCAGTCGCGGGTTTTCTTTGCTGGTTGCGGCGGATGACTCTGTGCCCGTAGCCTTGTCAGGTCCGGTTGCGTGCTTGATTCGCATTCGGAGCAAGTTCGTGAACCACCCGGTATTGCATCGAACCGGGTGCCCGATGGAGGACGATTGTGAAGCGTACATTTCAACCAAACAACCAGCGCCGTGCCAAGAAGCACGGTTTCCGAGCCCGCATGAGCACCCGCGCCGGACGCGCCGTGCTCAAGAACCGTCGCGCCAAGGGGCGCGCTCGTCTCTCAGCTTGATCTTTCGGATCCGCGAACGCCACGGCTTCGAACGTCTGGCGCGTGACGGCACGCGGATTCGTCGTTCATCGCTGTGGTGTACCTGTTGTCCCGATCCCGACTCCGGAGGCACGTCCGTAGCGTTCGCGCTGAGTCGCGCCCTCGGACCTGCAGTCACCCGCAACCAGTTGCGCCGACGGCTCCGCTCACTACTTCGCGAGGCCGACCAACGCGATCCGCTCCCGCCGGTGCTGATGCTGCTCGGGGCTCGTTCCTCGGCGATCGAACTGACGTTCGATCAGTTGCGATCGGAACTGGATTTGTTGATTCAGCAGGTCAGACGCACGTGCAGTCCTTGATGCTGCGAACAATCACGTGGTATCAGCGTGGGTTTGATGGTCGCCCTTCGCCCTGTCGCTTTTACCCGACGTGTTCCGCGTATGCGCATGAGTCGATCACCGTATTCGGAGCCTGGCGTGGTTTCTGGTTGACGATCCGTCGTCTCGTCCGTTGTCGTCCATTTGGCCCTTCGGGATTTGATCCCGTTCCGCTCCCCCATCCCTGTGAGAAAGCCTGATCCATGTTCGCTCTCGGCGTCTTCGAAGTCACCGCTCTTCCGTTGGCCTGGTTCTTCCAGGTCACACACAACTACGCCATTTCGATCTCACTGATCGCCGTGCTCGTGATGATGTTGGTGACCCCGCTGACCCTGAAGAGCACCAAGGGAATGCTGGAAATGCAGCGATTGGCACCTGAAATGGCGCGCCTCAAGAAAGAGCACGGCGGCGACCGCCAGGCGCTCAACGAGGAGATGATGAAGCTCTACCAAGAGCACAAGGTCAACCCGATGGCGTCGTGCCTGCCGCTCCTCGCTCAGATGCCCGTGTTCTTTGTGATGTTCCTGATTCTGACCGGCATGACGCACCGTCCGGGTAAGGGCAACAAGATGATCGCCCAGGCGGTCCTCGACGCCGCTGGTGATACCGGTGGAATCGGCTTCATGCCACGTCACCTCTCAATCGACTCCGAGCTTTACCAGTCACTGGTTCGCGAGGACAAGATGAGTTCGTTCGGCGTCGACCTTGCGATCTCGCCGGCCGACATGCTGGGCGTCAACTTCGGACGCGGGCTGATCTACGCAGCGATCGTCGCTCTGCTGGGACTGCTGTACTTCTTCCAACAACGGATGGTCGCCTCTCGGGCTGCAGTCAGCCCGACGATGTCAGTCGGCCAGCAGAAGATGATGCAGTACCTGCCGGTCGCGTTCGCCGTGTTTCAGGTCTTCTTCCTACTTGGTCTGGTCGTCTACTACATCGTGCAAGCGTTGCTCCGGATTGCTCAGCAGGGTTACATTACGAAGCGCTTCTATGGCGACTCAGAATCGTTGGGCCGTCAGGCGCAGGCCGCCAGCGAGCGGGCTCGCGAGCAGGCAAAGAAGGACGGCAACGCCGGGGGCCCGTTGGCGCAAGCCCGTCGTGAACTCGCCGAAGCCAAGAAAATGGGGCCCGGCTCGAAGACCGATGGCAAGCAAAAGCAGCCGGTCGCTCGTCCGAACAAGCGCACCACGGCACCGAAGAATCGGCCGACACCCACCGGCAAGCCGACCGGCAAGGCGACCGGCAAACCGGCCGGTCGCACCACGGAACGGCCGAGGAGCAGCCGACCAGCACCGTCGAACCGCACCAAGAAGAAGTAAGTCGACGAACCTTACATCGAAGGAGTCACCCATGGAATGGGTCGAAACAACAGGAAAATCACTCGAAGAAGCTAAAGATCGAGCGCTCGATCAGCTCGGCGTAGCGCATGACGAAGCCGAGTTCGAGGTGTTGGAGGAGCCGAAGACCGGCCTATTTGGCCGAGTGCGCGGCGAAGCTAGAGTTCGGGCTCGAATCCGCCCGACAGCCGCCCGGCCCAAGCAGGATCGCCGGAGCCGTGGCAAAGCCAAATCAAAACGAGATGATCAGGGTGGAAGCGCTGAAGCGACAACCGCCACGAAGGCGACCGATCCCGCCGAGAGCAAGAGTGAGCGCGACGGCGATCGTGATCCCGACCGCAACAGTCGTAAAGCCAATCCAAGGCCGGAGTCAAAGCAGTCCGGTCCTGCACAAGTCAAGGAGACGTCAATGTCGAGCGATGAATTTCAGGATCCGTCCGTGACCCCCGAGCAAGTCGGTGAAGCTGCTCTGGCGTTCATGTCCGGTCTTGCACACGCACTCGGTGTCGACGCAACCGCATCGGTGACGATCGAGGGCACGGATCTCGACGTGCACCTCGATGGGCCGGGGCTTGGCCTGCTGGTCGGGCCCGGCGGAAATACGTTGGTCGCTGTGCAGGATCTCGCACGTGTTGCAGCTCAACGCCGACTCGGTGATCACGAGACGCGGTTAAAGGTTGACGTGGCTGGCTACCGGCAACGCCGAGGAGAGGCGCTCGAAAAGTTCACGCACACGGTGGCCAATCAGGTTCTCGAGCAGGGAATCGCCAAGGCGCTCGAGCCGATGTCGTCCGCCGATCGCAAAGTTGTCCACGACACGGTGGTCGGAATCGATGGCGTAACGAGCCACTCTGAAGGCGACGACCCGTCTCGCCGGGTGATCATTACGCCCGGGTGACACGATTATGAACGCCGTGTTGATCGAAACGCTGCGCCAAGCGCAGCGTTTCGGCTTTTTCGGTGGGCGCCCCGTCGAAGACGCGGTTGAGCACTCCATGGACTTCGTACGTGCGATTGCCACGCTCGCTGCTGGTGCACGCGTCGTGGACCTCGGATCGGGTGGCGGACTTCCTGGGTTGGTGATCGCCGAGCAACTCCCCCACACGTCCGTACTGTTGATCGACCGCCGGGAGAAACGAGCTGACTTTCTGCAACAGGCAGTGTCCCGGCTTGGTTGGTCCCACGTAAGCGTTCGATGCGGCGACGTCAGTTCCCTCATGCGAGAAATCAGACAAGGCCAGGAGCAGCGATTTGACCTGGTCACCGCACGAGGGTTTGGCCCACCTGACGTCACCCTGCGGTGTGCCGCCGCCCTCAGCACTCCAAGAGGGCAGATCGTGATCAGCGAACCGCCAACTGGTGATCGATGGTCCCCCGATCTTTTGATCGAGCTGAATCTACGGCGAGAACAACTCGCTTCGGTGGCCGTGTTTTCGTCGGCCGGTTAGCTGGATTTGTTGGAATTGTTTCCCGTGAAACATCGCGAACCCCGGTGGATGCGGGGCACACGCATCGAAAATGTTTCCCGTGAAACATTGAGGGTGCTTGTAATTCCCCTGCTCAACGGCGAGGCTGTTCGGAATGGACGCTGAAGCAACCACACAAAACCCGGCGCGCCCACTTCCACGTGTGATCGCCATCGCCAATCAAAAGGGTGGCGTTGGGAAGACAACAACCACGATTAATACCGGTGCCTGTCTGGCCGAGATGGGTCTACGGACGCTGATTATCGACCTTGATCCGCAAGGCAACGCGTCGACCGGGCTGGGAATCGAGAATCGCGGGCTCGAAACATCGATGTATCACGTGTTGATGCACGATGTACCTCTGGAGAACTGCATCGAGCCGACAGACGTTCGCAACCTGTTTGTCGCCCCGGCCAGTCTCGACTTGGCTGGGGCCGAGATCGAGTTGGTGCCGGCCTTCAGCCGCGAGACGCGCCTGAAGCGAGCAGTCGAAGCAGTGCTTGACGATTACGACTACGTGCTAATCGACTGTCCGCCAACACTTGGGCTGCTGACCGTCAATGGACTCGCAGCGGCCAATGAGGTGATGGTGCCAGTTCAGACGGAATACTACGCCTTGGAAGGTTTGGGGCAACTGCTTCGCAATGTCGACCTGGTGAAACGAAACCTCAACCCAACACTCGATGTATCGACAATCGTCTGCGTGATGTACGACGCACGGACGAAGTTGTCTGATCAGGTGGTGCAGGAAGTCCGACAGCACTTCGGCGACAAGGTGCTTCGCAGCGTGGTCCCGCGGTCAGTCAGACTGTCAGAGGCCCCGTCGTTTGGGCAGCCGATCATTACGTTCGATCCACGTTCGCGTGGTGCGGTCGCATACCGCGACGTAGCGAAGGAGCTGCATTATGGTCCGGCGTAGTGGTCTTGGGAAGGGTCTCAGCTCGCTGATTCCGCCGGGTGAGACAAAACCTGGTGAGTCTGGAAACGGTGCAGTGCTTGCCGATATCCCTATCGCCGATATCTCGCCTAATCCTCATCAACCACGCGTCCATTTCGATGAGGAGTCACTGGCTGAGCTGACCACATCGGTTCAGCAGATCGGCGTCCTGCAGCCGATCCTGGTTCGTCCTTCTGAATCGGGATTCGGGTTCGAGATCGTGGCGGGGGAACGGCGTTGGCGGGCGGCGCAGCGGGCGGGTCTGACGACGATCCCGGCGGTGATTCGGCACACTGACGATCTCGCCTCGGTCGAACAGGCATTGGTGGAGAACCTGCATCGGCAGGACCTGACCCCATTGGAAGAGGCCGCCGCCTTTCTTCAGTTGATCGAAGACTTCGGACTGACGCACGAGCAGGTTGCCGAGCGAGTTGGCAAGAGTCGCCCGGCGATTACGAATACGTTGCGGCTGCTGGGTCTCCCACCTGGCGTTCAGCGCCTACTCGCCGATGGCAAGCTGTCCGCGGGTCACGCGCGCGCCTTGCTTGCCACCCCTGATCGAACGCTTCAGGAGGAACTTGCTCGCCGAGCGGCCGATGAAGGCTGGACCGTTCGGGCAGTCGAGGAAGCGCTTCGGCGCGGTGGTGCGCCGTCCTCCGAACCCGTGGAGTCGGATGTGTCGCCGCTGCAGCCGCCCCAACCGTCACTGGACGGTGCCGGACTAACGCCCGCAACACGTCTGCGTCCGCCGGGACTACTTGAGTTGGAGGAACTGCTCGCCCACCATCTCGACACTCGAGTGAGTGTCCAAATGAATGCTAAGCGTGGTCGAATCGGGATTGATTTCGCGGATCTTGCTGACCTCGAACGGATCTACCGCCGCATGACGAGCGAGTAAGGCCTTGGTCGAAGTCTCGACTGGACGGTCAGATGCTCAACCCGCGCGTGAGGTTTACGCACAGAGTGGGCACAAACCTGTGGATAAACCGTCAAGGTTTCCGGAATGTTCAGTTTGGTGCCGAATGTGGTGCAGTTGCCCACAGTTCGAGCGCTTCAATCACTGCAGTGACAACTTGCGGGCTGCGATCCAAGACGTGCTGGACGGGACCGAGCGTGAACAGCACCGCTGGCATTCGGGTCTCGCGTAGAACCGGGAGTCGCATGCCTTCAATCGTTGGATCGATTCCCTCGACACCTTTCGCACAGCGTTCGGCGATCTGCAGAGCGAGCGTGTGGCCACCGGCCGACTCGAACTGAGGAACCCGGTAGTAATGAATCGTTGCCGTAGGTGAAACCTGGGCCTCAAACCCTAGGTAAACCGCAGCAGCGAAACGGTTGGCGATCGCTGCCTGAGCGGCTGCATCAGGTTCATCGGTGGCTGCGACCGTCGCACTGCGATGACGAAGAGCTTGCACCAACTGACGTGACAGCGAACTCAGGCCACCGAATTGTCCGACGACGACTCGTAACTGAGCCAGCGAACGAGCTGATCCGGTCAATGCCTCATGCTCGCGCAGGGCGGCTACACCCGGCCCGGATCCGGTTTGTCGCGCCAACACGTTCAAGGCCCGCACGGTGTCCGGCCCGCAGATGCTGTCGACGTACAGTCCAGAGTTGTGCTGAAAGTCGGCCACGGCCCGGATCGCTTTCGGGCCGAGAATCCCGTCGACACGCCCGCAATCAAAACCGATTCGTGCCAGCAGGGCCTGAAGATCGCTGACGTCGTCACCACGCATGTTGGGGGCAGCCAACATCAGCAGGCGGTCACCGAGCCTCCAGCCAGCCTCGACGACGGCTTTCCAGGTGTCTTCGTCGCAGATCCCCGAGACCCGCAAACCTCTCGCGTGTTGAAAGAGACTGACGGCCGAGCCGGTGGACGCGCAAAAAAAACCCGCCTCGGCACCGACGGGTGTGTACCCGGCGGCACCGAGGCGGCGTTGTAAGTCGCGTATAGCCTCGCCGCGCTGACCGGGTGTTAGTGGGAAGTAGCCAGAAATTCGTCGAGCTCCTGCAACAGTTGGCCCTTGCCCTTGGCACCGACGATCTTCTTCTTGACGTCGCCGCCATCAAACACGAGCAGCGTGGGAATACTCATCACGCTGTACCGCATGGCGATGTCAGGGTTCTCGTCGACGTTTACCTTGGTGATCCGGATCTGTTCACCGAGTTCGCCAGCAAGCTCCTCGAGCACCGGGGCGATCATCTTGCACGGGCCGCACCATTCGGCCCAGAAATCAACGAGCACGGGCGCAGTCGAACCGCTGACCACCTCGTCAAATGTCGAACTTGTCAGGTTGGTGATTCCGTGAGCCATGAGACATCCTTCGTGGTAGTCGCTCCAAAGCGAGCGAATCAGAGTGTACCGAGAGTGAACCACCCCAAGGAGTCACGTATTCCCGACTAGTTTGATCATGATTACCGCA
>JANOTN010000402.1:0-8009 GCA_031416375.1 Ilumatobacteraceae bacterium | reverse complement strand
GAACGCTTTGCGGCCAGGTCCGCCCATGAATGCCGACACGGTCGAGTCGTACTTCCAGGCATCGGCCAGGATCTTCGGCTCGATCGGCTTGGCCTTGTGCTGGGCGTAGATCGCGATCGCGGCGCCAATACCTGCCAACGCACACGCCGAGGCAACCACGGCCAACCAGGCCTTGTTGTCGTAAGCGCCGGTATCGGTGATGTGTGCCTCGCCCGCTTCGATCACGGGTTCGAGCCAGAGGCCGAGCTTGTGACGCCACGCTTCAGGCACAATCCCGAATGAAGGAAGTTGAATGATCCCGCCGACGAAGGCCAGACCAGCGAGTACCACCAGCGGGAACAGCATGATCGGCGACGACTAGTGCGGCTTGAACTCGCCGTGCGCTCCGTGCTCCTCGGCGTGACTCTCCCACTTGGCCTCGCCAAAGAACACCATGATCACCTGACGGGTCATATAGAACGCGGTCAGGATCGCCGTAATCAGACCGATCACATACAGCACCGGACTCTTGACGAGCGCAAACAGCAAGATCTCGTCTTTCGACCAGAAACCGGAGAACGGGAAGACACCGGCGATCGCCAGCCAGCCGACGATGAACGTCGATGCGGTGACCGGCATCAACTTGAGCAGCTTGCCCATCTTGCGGATGTCTTGTTCGTCGTGCATGCCGTGAATCACGGAGCCCGAACCAAGGAACATCAGCGCCTTGAAGAAGGCGTGCGTGACCATGTGGAAAATGGCGGCGACGTAGGCGCCGGAACCAACGGCGAGGAACATGTAGCCGAGCTGCGACACGGTCGAATAGGCGAGCACCTTCTTGATGTCGTTTTGGGCGACGGCGATGGTGGCGGCGAACAGCGCCGTGATCGCACCGACCCAGGCAATGATCGTGGGGGCGTAGTCCGAAGCCGCCGCCAGCATCGGGTTCATGCGGGTCATGAGGAACACGCCAGCCGTGACCATCGTGGCGGCATGGATCAGGGCCGACACGGGGGTCGGGCCTTCCATCGCGTCAGGCAGCCACAGATACAGCGGAAGTTGCGCCGACTTGCCGACCGCTCCGACGAATAGCAGCAGGGCAATCGCCGTCGCAGTCGACTGGGCCAGCGCACCGGACTCGGCTGCGCCATTCAGCGCGCCGTAGCTGACCGAGCCGACGGCTTCGAAACCGAGGAACATCGCCAGCATGAAGCCCCAGTCACCGATCCGGTTGGTGACGAACGCCTTCTTGCCGGCTGTAGCAGCCGAGTCACGCGTGTGCCAGAACGAGATCAGGAAATACGAGCAGGTGCCGACGCCTTCCCAGCCGAGGAACGTGACGAGCAGGTTCTCGCCGAGCACCAGCAGCGTCATCGAGAGCACGAACAGGTTGAGGTACAGGAAGAAGTTCGAGAACTTCGGGTCACCGTGCATGTAGCCGATGGCGAATAGATGGATCAGGAATCCAATCCCCGTCACGAACAGGCACATCGTGATCGACAGCGGATCAGCGAGGAACGCCATGTTGATCTGGAGCGAGGAGACCGGAACCCACGAGAACAACGTCTCGACGTGGTGACGATCGCTGGCATCCATCGACAACAGGTCGAAGTAGGCACCGACTGCCACCACGAACGAGGCCAACACCATCGTGGCGGCAAGGAAACCGGCTTTCGGTTCGCCGAGTTTGCGACCGAACAGCAGGAGCAACAGGAACCCGGCAAGCGGGAAGGCCGGAATCAACCAAATGACGTCGAGCATGGCTTATCCCTTGAGCTCCGCCAGGTCGTCGGCTGTTGCGCCCGGGCGGCGACGCAGGATCGAGATCACGATGCCAAGCCCGACCACGACTTCGGCTGCAGCAACCACCAGCACGAAGAACACTGCGGTTTGGCCATCAATGTTTCCGAATCGGTTGGATAGCGCCACGAACGTGAGGTTGACGGCATTGAGCATCAGCTCCACGCACATGAACATGATCAGCGGGTTACGACGAACCAGCAGTCCAGTCGCCCCGACCCCGAACAGCACGGCGGACAGGATCATGTAGTACGTCGTGGTTGGTTCAGCAAACCCGATCATGATTGGTTCTTCTTTGATTTGCGGGTCATCAGCACGGTGCCAGCAACTGCGACAATTAGCAGGATCGACGTCAACTCGAAGGCGAACACGTGGTCGCCGTACAGGTTGCGGGCGAGCGCCCTGATGTTCTCGTCGCCTTCGGATGCGAGTGGCGTTCCCTCAGCGATCGTGTCGCGGGCTCGCACGATCGCGGCGACAACGAGTCCGATGATGCCCGCACCGACCACGATCGCCAACGGGCGTTGAATTGGGAACGGTTCAACCGATAAGTCTTCAGCCTTGTCGACACCGAGCAGCATGATCACGAACAGGAACAGCACGACGATCGCCCCGGCGTACACGATCACCTGAACCGCCGCCAGGAAGTGCGCTTCGAGCGCTACGAAGTGGACGGCGACGCCGAACAGCGTGAGCACCAGGCCGAGCGCGGCATGCACTGGATTCTTCATTGCGATCACCGAACCCGCACCAACCAACACCATCAGCGAAGCGAGCACAAAGACAATCATCTGCATCAGTGATCACCCACTTCCGAACGTTCGGTGTCTGACACCGAACGTTCGGCGGGGCGTTCGCCGTAGCCGAGTTCATTGCTCCAGGCGATCAAGCCGAGGAACGTGGCATCGCCGGATGGTGACGTGGCGCGCATCCAACCCGAGGTGTGCTGGTCCTCACCGTCACGCCAGTCCTCCCACGGCAATTGCCTTGGCTTGCCGTCGTCGTCGACGAGCAACTCGGCCTTGGTGTAGATCGCGTCCTGGCGATTGGTGAACGAAAACTCGAACATCTTCGACTCGGTGATCGCCTCGGTTGGGCATGCCTCGACACACAGGTCGCAGTGGATGCAACGCAGGTAGTTGATCTCGTAGACGAAGCCGAACCGCTCACCGGGCGAAGTCGGGTTCTCGACGTCGTTGTCGGCACCACGGACATAGATGCACTTGGCGGGGCAGACACCGGCGCACAGTTCACAGCCGATGCACTTCTCCATCCCGTCCTCGTAGCGGTTGAGCACGTGGCGGCCATGCAAGCGTTCAGGTTTGGCAATCTTTTCGTCGTCGGAGACGGTTGGATCGTTGGGCTTTCCGTGCTTGCGGGCATAGCGACCGCCCGAATACTCGGTGGTGACCTGCTTGCCGCCAAACAGGCGGTGCTGCTTGATGGTGACAGCGAAACCTTCGAAGTAGCCCATCAGTAGGCCGCCCCCTCTTGTTCACGGTTGCGTCGGCTGACGCTGAGCGCTGCGACGAAGAGCAGGTAGGCAGCACCCAGCACGGCAAGGCAGGCGGCGACAACGGCAAACACGTTCCAGCCACGGTCACGACCCAGTTGGATTGCCGCTAACACGAGGAACCAGCCGAGGGCGACAGGTATCAGCAATTTCCAACCGAAGTTCATCAATTGGTCGTAGCGCAGGCGAGGCAGGGTTGCCCGGAACCACACGTAGATATAGAGGAAGGCGAGCACTTTGAGGATCACCCAAAGCGTGCCACCGAGTGGCCCGGCCCAGCCGAACAGGTTGATGTCGCCGATCTTCAACGGTTGCGGACCACCGAGGAACAGCGTGACGAGGATCCCGCTCATCGTGATCACGTTCATGAACTCTGCGAGGAAAAACAGGGCAAAGCGGATCGACGAGTACTCGGTGTTGAATCCACCGACAAGTTCCTGTTCGGCCTCGACGAGGTCGAACGGTGGTCGGTTGAGTTCGGCCGTCATGGCAACCAGAAAGATCGCAAACGGGATGAACCCAGTGGCGACGATGTTCCAATTCGTGAAACTGTCTTGAGCTGCGACGATCCCTGACGTCGACAGCGTGCCGGCCATCAGCAGCACGGCCCCGAGACTGAGTCCGAGCGCCGCTTCGTACGAGATCATCTGGGCCGAGGCCCGCACTGCTCCGAGTAGCGGATACTTCGAACCAGATGCCCAGCCAGCGAGCATGATCCCGTACACGCCGATCGAACTGAGCGCCAGGACGAGCAGGATGCCGATCGGCGGGTCGATCAATTGGATGCGCGTCGTATGACCGAACCACGTGACGGTGCCGTCTTTGCCGTCGGTGAAATCGCCCCCGAGTGGGATTACCGACCACAAGAGAAAGGCCGGCACGAAGGCGAAGAACGGCGACAGCCGAAACACCCATTTGTTAGCGTTGGCGGGAAGCAGGTCTTCCTTGAAGAACAACTTGGTGCCGTCGGCGAGAGTTTGCAGGAGGCCGAACGGACCGGCTTTGTTTGGCCCGACGCGGTTCTGCATTCCAGCCACGATCTTGCGCTCGAACCAGACCATGAACATCGTGCCGACCAGCCCGACCACAAAGATCACGAGCACTTTGGCGAGCACGATCGCCAGCACCTTCCACCACCACTTGTCGGTGTCGAGCAACGGGTCAGTTGCCAAGATCGATGCGAGCAGATTCATCAGACGCACCCCCGAACGTTCTCATGACAGCCGCTCGATTCGGACGTCGGTGACGGGTGAGGTTGATTCGATCAAAGCGGTGACGTCAGCACCCACCTGGTTGAAGGGAGCCCAGATCGTGCCGCGCTGAACCGTTGTGTCGGCGATCAACGGGAGCACGACGGATCTCTGGATACCGACGATCTTGACCTCGGCACCATCGGGCACACCAACACGGTCGAGGTCGAGCGGATGGATGTGAGCGCCAGAACCGATCGCCAGCCCGGCGATTGACGGCGACATCGCAGTCGATACCGCCCGGTCGTACAGCTTACGGCTTACGACGAGCCGGTAGTCGTAACTGTTCGGCTCCTGCTCGAACGGCTCGGCCTCCGGCATTTCACCGAACGATCCGATCGCCAACACACCTTCTGGATCGGCATCAACCGCGGCAGCGGTTGCGTTGGCGTAAGCGGGGATGTTGGCGGCGATCGCCGCCGTTACGTCGTCAACTGAACCGAATCCGAGATCATGCCCGAGCGTCAACGCCAGTTCGGCGGCGATCATCCAATCGGGACGCGAGGTGCCGTGCGGTGTGATCTTTTGGTTGATCCGCGAAACACGGCCTTCTAGGTTGGTCGTGGTTCCCGACTGCTCTGCAAACGCAGCAGCGGGTAGCACCACGTCGGCGTGCCGACTGGAATCGGATGGGAACGTGTCGATCGAGACAATCCGATGTGCACCGGCAAGTGCGCGGCGGGCGAGGTCGCTGTCGGGGCAATCATTGAGTGGGTCGGCACCCAGCAAGATCAGGAGTTCAAGTTTGCCATCGGCGGCTGCTCGCAGCGTCGACAGAGCGTCATGCTCACACGACTCCTGCCCGAGACCCAGTTGGAGCGCACCAACAACGTTGCCGCGGCGAAGGGCAGGCAGCACTGAGGCGTGAGGTACCGCGTCGAGCACGGCCTGCAACGAAGCCAACGCTCGGCCCTCAGATTCAGCGAGGTTGCCGCGGCCAACCACCATCACCACGTCGCCCTCTGCGAGCTGGGCCACAACAGCGGGATCGGCAAGTGTCTGCGAGATCACCGACGGACCGCGCCCCGGTGCGTACCGCTCGGAGCGCCATGCATACCGACTCATGCCGGTCTTCTGCGCCGAGAACTCGATCAGCTTGGTTCGCTTCTTCTCGACCGCATCGCGAAGACGGAGATAGAGGATCGGCAACTCTTCTTTGAGGTCGGGGCCGAGCAGGATCACCGTTGGAGCGTTAGCCGCCCCGGATATAGTCGCCCGGTTCAGTCCGAGGATCTGAGCTGGCAGGCCATCGCCGAGCTGAGCGTCGCGCCGCTCGATGCCAATCGCATCGGCCAGCTTGGCCCACGCGTAGGCACCCTCGTTGGTGCTGCGGGCACCGCCGATCAGGCCGATCGAACTGGCACCGCCAGCATCGAGTGCACCCTGAATCAGTTGCCCCGTCATCGCTGTGGCGCTACTCCACGACGTTTCAGCGTGTCCGTCAGCAGTTCGAACGAGTGGCGTGGCGAGGCGCTGGTCAGACTCGATCGATTCAAAGTTGAAGCGACCGCGATCGCACATCCAACCCCAGTTGACCGATTCGATGTCGACGCCTTGGAACCGCAACAGTTCGTCGCGGCTCGAATCGATCGAGATCCGGCAACCGACCGAACACGTCGTGCAGGTCGACTCGACCTGTTCAAGATCCCACGGTCGGGCCTTGAAGCGATACGGCTTGGCGGTCAACGCGCCAACCGGGCAGATCTGCACGACGTTGCCAGAGAAGTACGACGAGAAGGGCTCGTCAGGGAACGTGTTGACCTGCGACAGATTGCCACGGTCGATGAAATGAATCAGCTTGTCACCAGCCACCTCGTCAGCGAAGCGGGTGCAGCGATCGCACAGGATGCAGCGCTCACGGTCGAGGTAGACGTTCTCATTGATCGGGATCGGCTTCTCGTAGTGACGCTTTTCCTCGACGTACCTGCTCTCACCGGGGCCGTGCGAGAACGACTGATCCTGCAGCGGGCACTCGCCACCTTTGTCGCAGACCGGGCAGTCGAGCGGATGGTTGGCGAGCAACAATTCGAGCACGCCTTCTTGGACTCGCTTGGCCATCGGCGAAGTGGTCTCGATCTTCATGTCGGGAACGACCGTGATCATGCAGGAAGGCTGCAACGCTGGGCCACGCCCGGTGTCGACTTCGACGATGCATTGACGACACATACCAACCGAACTCATGCGTGGGTGGTAGCAGAACCGTGGGATGTACTCGCCGTGCCGCTCAGCAGCGGCAATGATCAACTCTCCCTTGCGAGCCGTAATCACGCGACCGTTCAGGGTGATCAAGACGGCATCCGGGTCGATCCTGATGGCGGGTCCGTCGTCCGCTCCGCTTACTTCGAACGCCAGTTCCGCGTCCTTCTTCACGTCACTCACGCTCCACCGCCGACTGCTGCGACCGCGATTGTCCTGCGGACTTTGCGTTTGGTGACACGCGATTCGAACTCCTCGGGGAACAGGGTCATCGCCGAGTGGACTGGCACGTAGGCCGACGGACCCACGAAGCAGATCGTCGTCATCTTGTAGGGGAATGGATACGCCGTGAGGCCGAGCTTCTCGCTCGATGCGTGCGGCATCTCGCCTGGGCAGATCGATTCGCCGACTTCGAGGATCGTCTCAAGGTCGACGTCGGTGCCTTCGCCGGCAACGATCCGTTCGAGAATCCGGTACAGCCAGGTGCCACCTTCGCGGCACGGCACGCATTTACCGCACGACTCGTCGGCATAGAACTTCACAAGCGTGAGGGCGGCGGCGGGGATATCAGTCGTCGAATCCATCACCATGACGGCACCGGAACCGAGCATCGACCCGGCGGTGCCGGCGGCGCGACCTTCGAACGGAATATCGAGTTGGTCGGCGATGAACCACGGGGCAGAGCCGCCGCCTGGAACGAACGCCTTAAGTTCGTTGTCGTCGCGAATGCCCTGGCTGAAGTCGTCTCCGTAGATCAGATCACGGAATGTGGTCGAGCCGTTGACGATCTCGTAGACGCCCGGCCGCTTCACGTGACCTGACACGGCAATCATGCGAGTACCGGGTGAGGTCACGGTGCCGATCGAGGTGAATGCCGCTGATCCGTTGGCGGCGATGAACGGCAGGTTGGCGAGCGTTTCGACGTTATTAACGATCGTCGGCCGACCGTAGAGGCCAATCGCAGCCGGGAAGTACGGAGGCTTCAGGCGAGGCATTCCGCGCTCACCTTCGAGAGATTCGATCAGTGCCGTCTCCTCGCCGACCACGTAAGCACCTGCGCCCCAGTGGAGGACGATGTCGACGCTGAACTCGGTGCCGAGGATGTTCTTGCCGATGTAGTCGTTGGCATAGGCATCGTTGAGTGCGTCAGCGACACGTTCGTGGGCGAGCGCCATCTCTCCACGGATGTAGAGGAAGCACTGAGAGAGTCCGGCGGCGTAGCACGCAATTAGGCAGCCTTCGATCAACTGATGCGGATCGCGCTCCATCAG
>JANOTN010000401.1:0-10175 GCA_031416375.1 Ilumatobacteraceae bacterium | reverse complement strand
CGCTGATCGGCGGGGGCATCAGAACTCATCGCGGGCTCTCGCTGCGACTGAATACCTGGGAAAAGGCGGTTGCCGTTCGCACAGTCCAGACCGACGGGTTACTTCCCGAAGGCATCGTCGTCGGCTTCAAGTTCGTCAAGGAAGTGGAACATCCGAGTGTCAACTGGGATGACCAACGCCGACGCGCTCAGCTGTACCAGTTCTACCTACCTGATCATGAGTTCGCCCGCGATCGAGGCCTTGATGACTCCGTCGGCCCATACGTGTTCGCTCCACTGAAGGACAAAGACCTGGTTGCCGCCGACGCCAAGCTGCTCTGGAGCGAACCGGGGATTCAAATGGGTCTCTGGCTCGAACCGATCACGCCTTGACGACTCGGTTACGTCAGCTTTTCGACGAATGCTTCGAGTTGGCGGAGATTGCGGCACTCGTAGACGCCGTCGGTGTGACTGCCATAGTCGCCCACGATCGAATCGCCTGTGTTCCAATACGACTTCGGCTCAGGGTTCAACCAGTACACGTGACGCGCCTTCTGGCGGATCTCACGCACAACCCACGATTGGCTAGCGTGATAGTTGTTACGGGCATCACCGAGCAGCAACACGGTTGTCTTCGGGCTGATGTCTTTGCCGTACCGCTCCCAGAACACCTCGAAGGCGTGCCCGTAGTCGGAGTGTCCGTCGACCCACACCACATCGGCCTCGGTGTTGACCCGGTGGATCGCCTCTTGGATGTCTTCGGTCGCCTTGAAGTATTCGGTCACCTCATCGATCCCGTCGATGAAGACAAACGAACGAACCTTCGAGAACTGGCCCTGGATGGCGTACACCAACATCAACGTGAAGCGGGCAAACGCCGCCACCGAACCAGAGATGTCGGCGATCACCATCAACTCAGGCTTGGCGGGGCGCGGGTACTTGAACTTCGGCTCCGCAGGCACGCCGCCGTAGCTGAGAGAGTGACGTACCGTGTTACGGAAGTCGAGCGGACCTTTGCGTCCGTGACGCCGCTTACGAGCCAGCCGGGCTGCCAACTTCCGGGTCAGCGGATACAGCGCCTTCTTCAACGACTGCATCTCTTCACGTGATGCGTGCATGAACTCGACGTCTTCCGGCAGCGGCTTTCGGAGCGTCTTAGCCATCGCCTCAACGCCGCGATCGGCCACCAGCCGACGGCGGATTTCGGCCTCGATTTCCTTCTTGAATTCGTCGATTCGGTGCTCAAACTCGTCGCGTTCGAGCCGCTCTTCGAGCGACGTCAACTCGCCACCCGCATCGTCGGCTGATGCTTCCATCATCTTGTCCAGCTTCGCGTCGAGATCGAGATTTCGAAGTGTGCGATACAGGTAGTAGGTACCACCAACGGGGCGACCCGGCTCCATTCCCGCGAACCGCTGCACGCTTTGCTTGGCGAGCGCCCGCATCATTGCCTGATCGGCGTTGAGTAGTGCCTGCATCAACATCTGGGCGATCTCTTCGGGCGTCAGCGCATCCATTGAGCCGGCGCCGCCGCGGCTCTCGCCATCTTGCGACTGCTCCTGCATTTCGCGCCACAATTCATCGAGCGCAGATTCATCACCTTCAGCGAGCCGATACTCGGGACCACGAAGCGAGAAGTAGACCTCGAACACGGTCTCGAACGCTCGCCAGTGCGAGTTGTTCTTAATCAGCGTCGCCCCGAGGGCGTATTTGAAGGCGTCGCGATCCTCGATCGGGATGTGTTGCACTGCCTCCATTGCGTCGAGATTTTCGGTCAAACTGACCGGCAGTCCCGCACTTCGAAGCTCCCCAACAAACCCGTTGAGCAGATCGAGCATGGACGCTTTAGGTGGCGGGCTCGTCGGCGCTCCGGTTCTCGACGCCATCAGAACTGGCTCGCCTTCGGCTCTCCTACCGAGCTCGCCGCCTCCGCTTCGCTTCGACGCTCGCCAGACTTCGGGTTGGCGTACATCTCAACTGACCGAGAGTTCTTTGCCGGCCTTTGCGATGTCGGTCTGGTACTTGAGCAAGATATGCAACGTTTCCTTGGCGGTCTGCTCGTCAACGGTTTCGATGTTGAGCAGCAGCAAGGTGCGCGCCCAGTCGAGTGTCTCAGAAACGCTCGGCGACTTCTTCAGATCGAGCTGACGGATCGACCGGACGATTCGCGCCACCTGGTCGGCGAGATGCTCAGTGATGTTGGGGACCTTGGTCAACACGATCTGCTTCTCACGCTCCATCGAGGGGTAGTCGACGTGTAGGTACAGGCATCGTCGCTTGAGCGCTTCTGAGAGTTCGCGTGTGTTGTTCGAAGTGAGGAACACGAGCGGGATCTGCTTGGCCTCGATCGTGCCCAACTCAGGAATCGAGACCTGGTAGTCGGACAGAATCTCGAGCAGTAACGCCTCGGTTTCGACCTCGACGCGGTCGACTTCATCAATCAACAGGACCACAGGATCTGGGGCGCTGATCGCCTCGAGCAACGGCCGAGTCAGCAAGAATTCTTCCGAGAAGATGTCATCGTGGACATCGCTCCACGAATCCGAGTTCTTGTCGGCCTGGATTCGCAGTAGCAGCTTCTTGTAGTTCCACTCGTAGAGCGCTTTGCTCTCGTCGAGACCCTCGTAGCACTGCAGACGGATCAGGCGAGCGCCGGTCATCTCGGCGATCGACTTGGCGAGCTGCGTTTTTCCGGTTCCGGCAGGCCCTTCGACAAGGATCGGCTTCCCGAGCCGGTCGGCAAGAAAGGCGACGCCGGCAATGCCATCGTCTGCCAGGTAGTTCACGTCGCGCAGGCCGTCTCGAACCTGTTGGACACTCTCGAACCGATTCGCCATCTCGACAGCCATGTCGTGAACGCTACCCGCCGACTTGACCCGTAGGTCAATCCCTGCTTGCTGGTCGGGACTGGCCTCCGCTTCGCTTCGACTGCTCCCTCCGTGCGACTCGTCGCTGGCGCTTCCCTGCTTGCTGGTCGGGACTGGCCTCCGCTTCGCTTCGACTGCTCCCTCCGTGCGACTCGTCGCTGGCGCTTCCCTCGTCGCGGGACTTCGGTCGTCGCGTCGCTCTCAACCCTGGCGCTTAGGCTGGTGAGAATGTCTGGGGCGCTCGGGAAGTACGTGAACGCGTTTGTAGGTGGGGTCGGAGCAGAACTCGCATCGCTCTCGGGCAGACAGCACCAGAAGGAATGCGTCGTCGAGGCATGTGATCTCGTTTCTGCGGTGCTTGATAGCGACGGCCGACTCACTACTGCGGAACTCGAGGGGTGGCTTGAAGACCTCGGACCCAACCTCGATCCACCTGTGTTGATTACGCCGCAGCAGTTGCGCGAGTCGAATCTGATCACGGGCAAGCAGCACTGGTTGAGCGCTCCGAGCACGCTCTACGACCTGTTACTCAAGGCCGACGCGCGTGACGGCGGCCGTCGGGCCAACACGTATTACGACTTGGCGCTCAAGCTGGCTCACGCCACCGCGGCGATCGATCTTCTCCCCTCCCCCGACGAGATCACGGCGATCGACACGTTCCGCACGATCTTGTTGTCAGCGATGGATGCACACAGCATTCCGCGACCAGGTAAACCGGCGGCAACAACGTCTGCGGGAGGTGTTCCTGCGGCACTCCCCGAGCCCGAGTTGGCGCCCGAACGAGCGGTCGAAGAGTTGTTGGCAGAACTCGACGCGCTGATCGGGCTTGACCACGTCAAGACCGAGGTTCGCCGTCTGACGAGCCTGCTCCGTATCCAACGGCTCCGAGCGGAACACAAACTTCCGATCATCGAGACCAGCCGCCACCTGGTGTTCGTCGGTAATCCCGGTACCGGTAAGACGACTGTCGCTCGCCTTCTCAGCCAGATCTACCGAAGCCTCGACGTGGTCACCAAAGGTCATCTCGTCGAGGCCGATCGGGCCGACCTCGTGGCCGGGTTCGTCGGCCAAACGGCAACCAAGACGCAGGCAGTTCTCGAATCCGCAATTGGGGGAACCATCCTGATTGACGAGGCGTATGCCCTCGCGCGCGGCGGCGAAAACGACTTCGGCCGTGAGGCGATCGACACGCTGGTCAAGTTCATGGAGGACCATCGTGACGACCTCGCCGTCGTCGTTGCCGGATACCCAACCGAGATGCGGCAGTTGATCGACACCAACCCCGGGCTCGAGAGTCGGTTCGCCCGCACGCTCGAGTTTCCCGACTACACCTCAGACGAACTCATCAAGATCTTCGACGGAATGTCGTCGATGCACGAGTATCACCTCGCCTCTTCAGCTCAGTCGAGGCTGCGCGACGTGATCCAAGCCGAGCCACGAGGCCGCGGGTTTGGCAACGCCCGTTTCATCCGAAACGTGTTCGAACAGGCTGTCTCGATGCAAGCCGTCAGGCTCACCGATGTCGGCGAGCCCTCCAAGTCGCAGCTGACCACCCTCGAAGCAGCCGATATCGAGCCGGTGTGAGCACTAGCGTCGATCATTGACATGGGATTGCGCGACCGTTTCTACACCCCGAGAACCGCGAAGGCGATCCTGTCGTGGCGGATCCTGATCGGTCTCGGCGTTGGTGCGGTTCTCGCTGTCATTGGGCTGCCGATTGGTGCGGCAATCGGGCTTGGCGCTGCCGCCTACGCGATCAGTGTCGGTGTTGCGATGCCAAAGCCGACCGAGAAGCCAAACATCGACCCGTTCGTGCTCAGTGAGCCGTGGCGGCAGCTGATCCAAAACGCCAACGGATCGGGCCGCAAACTGCGTGCCACGATCGCCGGAGCAAGTGACGGCCCACTCAGGAAGACACTCGAATCAATCGCCGAGCAACTCGAGCACGGCCTGTCGGACGCTTGGGCGGTCGCCAAACGCGGCGACGAGATCGATGATGCCGTCCGTCGGCTCGATCCAACCGCGCTTCGGTCGAAGCTGGCGACGCTCCAGCAGCGAGCGACCCAGGATCCATCGCCCGATGCCGATGCGGCAGTGAAGTCGGTACAGACACAGCTCGATTCGGCCGATCGGCTCAAACAACTTTCCGCCGAGACCGCTGACACGTTGCGACTCACCCAAACACAACTCGACGAGGTAGTGGCACGTGCAGCCGAAGTCCGTCTTGGTTCGGTCGACACCAACACCTACTCGAAAGAGGTCGATGATCTCGTCGTCAAGCTCGAAGCGCTACATGCTGCGGTTCAGGAAACCAGAACTCAATGATCGCCAAGCGGATCGCCGCCGCAGCCGCCACCGTCGCCTTGATCCTCGGCGCCTGGTTCGTGAGGGATCGAGTGATCGAGGACTCCTCCGACGAGAACGGCCACGAAGCCGACGCCACGCCCCCTGAGTTGGTGTGCGTGACTGAACTCGCCGACATCTGCCGATCCGTCGCCGGTGACTTGCCGGTGAAGGTTGCCCAGGCCGGCGATACGTTGGACGAGTTCGCCGCGCTCGATCGCCCCGAGTCGCTGTGGCTCACATTCGACCCCTTCCCAGCGATGGTCAACGAACTGCGCACAGCGAGAGCAGCCGAAGCGATCAGTTTCATCGCCACTGACGTCGCCTCATCACCGATTTCGATCGTCTCTCGACCCGACAGCACCGACGAACTCGTGGCGGCGTGTGGTGACCCGCTCAACCTGACCTGCGTTGGTCGTCAGACTCAGCTCAAACCGACGTTTGCAGCAACGAACAGCGGAATCGGGATCATCAGCATCGCCGCCGCGGTCGGTTCGTTTTCCAACAACACCGTCGACTTCAACGATCTTGACCTGCTGACGTGGGCTCGTTCGTTTCGTCGCTCCAGTTCACAGGTTGCGCTGTCTGGTGGCACAGCTGTCCAGACGATTCAGACCAGGTCGACGTTCAGTGTCGCGATCGGCGCTGAAGCGGAACTGGCCCCAGCACGCCGCGACGCGTTCGATGTGCTTTACGCTGATCCGATGGTGCGGGCCGACGTCACGTTGATGGTCCCAGGCGATACCGACGCGCCCGACGGCCTGATACAAGCACTGACCGAGGCGCTACTCGCCAACGGCTGGGATCCTGCCCTGCCGACCGAATCGACTGGACTGCCGGTGCCGGGGACCATCTTGGCAATCCGCAACTACTGGGAGGAACTGCGATGAAGTCACGAATCGTGATCGCCTTGATCACATCGGCAGCCGGGTTGACTGCGGCCTGCGGTGGCGGTAGCTCTGGAATCGACACCGATTCGATTGACGGTGACCCCGGCGATTGCATCGTGGTCGATATGGCCGTCAGCAGCGAGAAGATTGCCCTCCTGACCGAACTTGCCAACACGTTCAACGACAGCGATGCGACGACGACTGACGATCGGTGCATCTTCGTGCGCCCAGCCCGCAAGTCATCAGGTGCGGCAACCAACCTGATCGTCGACGGGTGGCCGAACCCGGAGGCGCACGGCCCCGCCCCGGTGATCTGGTCACCCGCTGCCTCCGGTTGGGGTGCGATTGTGAACGAACGAACCGGCACCGCGATTGCACCTGCGGGGACACCGTTCATGCTGACCCCGCTGGTGATCGCGATGCCAAAGCCAATGGCCGAAGCGTTGGGCTGGCCTGACACGCCAATCGGGTTCGCCGACATCGTGCGGCTCGCCAACGACCCGGCCGGTTGGTCCGCCGTCGGTCATCCCGAATGGGGACCATTTCGACTGGGCAAGACCAATCCGAATTACTCGACCAGTGGGCTCAACTTCACGATCGCCCAGTACTACGCGGCGACAGGCAAGACGTCAGGGCTCACGGTCGAGGACCTCAATCGGCCGGAAGCCGTCGAGTTCGCCCGAAACGTCGAGTCGGCGGTCGTCCACTACGGCGACATCACGATGACGTTCCTCAACAACTGGTTCGCGGCCGATGCCCGCGGCACCTCGCTCACGTACGCCTCGGCCGTCGCTGTCGAGGAAAAGAGCGTGATCGACTACAACCTCGGTAACCCCGACGGAGAACTGGCGACGGGCGAGGTGCCTCGGGTCCCACGTGTGCCGCTGGTGGCGATCTACCCGAGCGAGGGCACGCTCTACTCCGACAACCCATTCATCATCCTCGATGCACCGTGGGTCACACCGGAGCAGAAGGCAGCTGCCAAGCTGTTCGAACAGTTCGTGCAACTCCCGGAGAACCAGGCGAAGGTGCTCCAGTTCGGGTTCCGCCCGAACAACCCCAATGTGGCACTCGCCGCACCGGTCAGCGCCGAGAACGGTGTCGACCCGACGCAGCCACGCTCTGAACTCGAGGTTCCCGACGCCGATGTGCTGGTGAGAATGCTTGATGCGTGGGCGGAGCAACGAAAAGAAGCACGGGTGCTGCTCGTGCTCGATATCTCGGGCTCGATGGGTGAGCTGGTGAGTGACAGTCGAACCCGACTCGACCTCGCGCAAGAGGCCGCGGTCAGCGCCCTCGACCAGTTCAAGGATGCCGACGAGGTCGGGCTGTGGGTGTTTAGCACCGACCAGATCGGCAGCCCCGATCCGAACTATCGCGAGTTGGTACCGGTCGGCCCGATCAGTGGGACCCGAGAACGCCTCGCCGAGCAGATCCTGGCCCAATTCCCAACCAACGGTACGCCCCTGTACGACGTCACCGGAAAGTCCTACCAAGCGATGCTCGACAGTTACGACCCGTCGAAGATCAACGCCGTCGTGTTCCTGACTGATGGGATCAACGACGACGGCGTGATCGACGACGACGAGCAACAGTTCACCGACCTGATCGCCACGCTGAGGGCAGGTAGTGAAGGGGCGACATCACGCCCCGTCAGAGTGTTCACGATTTCGTATAGCGAAGCCGCCGACACAGTGACGTTGAAAGCGATCGCCCAAGCCACATCGGCCGCTCATTACGACGCTTCCAACCCGGCGACGATCCAGCAGGTGTTCACCAACGTGATCTCAAACTTCTAGGTCGACCGACCATGCCAAAGATCAGTTTCAAGGACCGCTTCCTGACGCCGCCGGTAGCTCGCGCGATCATGTCGCCGCTGGGCATTCTGTTATTCGGTCTTGGGACTGCGGGGGCGATCCTGATCGGTGCCCCAGTTCTTGCCGCAGCTGGCGTCGGCGTCGCAGTCTGGGGAGGACGTGTGCTGGCAGCAGTACCTCGCAATCCACAACGTGATCGGGTCGAACCGTTCGCGCTCGCCGATCCCTGGCGCTCGTACGTAGTCAATGCCAGGGATTCCAAGGTTCGCTTCGATGGTGTCGTCGCCGACACGGGTCGAGGGCCACTGCATCAACGTCTGTCGGGCCTTGCGTTACGGTTAGACGACGGGATCGACGAATCGTGGCGAATCGCCAAACGCGGAAACGACATCACGAATGCGTTGACTCGCCTCGACACTGTCCGAGCACACACCGAACTCGCCGAACTCCGGGCGGCAACCATTGATCGCACACCGACTCCCTCCGAGGCAAAGACGATCCAAGCACTTGAGGCACAGGTTGCGTCTGCTCAACGGCTTGAGGCCACCGCTGTCGATGCCAGGGATCGTCTACGGCTACTCGATGCACGATTCGACGAGCTGGTCGCTCGGGCTGTCGAGGTCAGCCTCGGGAGTGGCGATTCCGACGTGCTCGGCAACGACGTTGATGAACTGGTCACCGAGTTGGAGTCGCTCCGGATCGCACTCGACGAGACCAACCAGGCCGAATCGAACGTACCGATGGGACTCCCGTTCCCGGCCCCGCAATCCAGCCCGTGAGCAGCCTGCTCCGATCGAACATTACGGTAGCTGCCGGCACGGCGATGTCACGCGTCACCGGGCTGCTGCGCCTGATGGTCTTCGGTTGGATCCTCGGGCAGACCGCCCTCTCCGACGTGTACCTGATTGCCAACGAAACGCCCAACATTGTCTACGACCTGTTGCTCGGCGGCGTGCTCTCGGCCACTCTGGTTCCGCTGTTTTCATCGTTCATCGAAACCGACGACGATGAGGCGACGAGCGTTGTGATCACGATCGCTGCGACGCTGATGGTGGCACTCACGCTGATCGCCGTCGTGGCGGCACCCATAATCATTCGGCTCTACACACTCAACCCCGGCCAAGGTGTCGACCCGGCCGTGTTGCGTCAGGCCGGCACAACGTTGGCACGGATCTTTCTCATCCAGATCCTGTTCTATGGTCTCACCGGCCTGGCGAACGCCTTCCTCAATAGTCGGCGCAAGTTCTTCGCCGCAGCGTGGAGTCCGGTGGTTGCCAATCTGATCACGATCGCGGCACTCCTCACTCTCCATGGGACCGAGTGGGGTATCACTGATGTCGAGACCAACTCTCGGTTGACGTGGACCCTCGGGCTTGGCGCTACCGTCGGCATCGCCGCGATGGCGGTGCTCACTGTTGGATCAGCAATCCGTTCCGGGCTTCGTTTCCGACCTCTGTGGAACTGGAAGCACCCTGCCGTCAAACAACTACTCAAACTGTCCGCGTGGACGCTCGGTTTTGTCGCCGCCAACCAAATCGCCCTGATCGTGATCCGCAACTTGGCGGAACCGGGATCAAGCATCGCCACCGCTTACTTCGTCGCCTTTACATTCTTCGTGCTCCCGCACGGCTTGTTGGCGGTGTCGATTTCAACCACGTTCCAACCGGAGATGGCACGCGCCGTGCTGCGCCGGGATCGCCGTGGATTCGTCGATCAGACATCGCTCGGGATTCGCATGATCGCCCTGCTCACGTTGCCTGCCGGGCTGGCGATGTTTGTGCTGAGGCGACCGATCGTCGGGGCGCTGCTCGAGTATCAGAAATTCAGTGCGGAAGCCGCCGACAATACGGCCCGGGCGCTGGCGGGATTCTCGCTCGGCTTGGTCGGGTTCTCTGTGTATCTGTTCGTGCTCCGCGCCTTCTACGCCCATCGGGACACCAAGACTCCGTTCGTGATCAACGTGATCGAGAATCTGATCAATATCGCGCTCGCCGTGGCGCTCGTCGGCAAGTTCGGCGTGCTCGGCCTCGGCCTGGCCTACGCGATTGCGTACGTGCTGGCGGCGGTTCTGGCGCTGCGTGTGTTGAGCAACAAGGTTCGTGGTTTTAGAATCAAACCGATCGCGGAAGCGAGTTGGCGGATGCTGGTCGCTGGTGTGTTGATGGCTGAGGCGATCTGGCTGGTGACTCGCCTGTTCGGCGGCGATCAGGGAGCGGGCGCATTCGCCCGGCTGATCGGCGGCAGCGTTGTCGGGGCGATTGTGTACGTATCCGTGTTGCT
>JANOTN010000400.1:0-5517 GCA_031416375.1 Ilumatobacteraceae bacterium | reverse complement strand
CTCGTGGCGACGTCGATGGTGCCCAGGCGATGAACCAATCGGCGTCGGTTGATCGAGCGAAGTAGCTCGCTTTGGACGTAGCTGGTGTTGTCGAGCCCGGTGGTGTCGGTCGCTCCAACTTCGACGTGCAGCGAGAGCCCGCGACGAGTGGTGGTGAGTGGACACACGATGACGAACGGGAAGTCGGCGCCGAACGTGTCGGGAGGGCCGAGCACGAGTGCGGGCCGGTGGTGCGCCGGGCCGCCGGGGAAGGGCTCGCCGAAGTCGACGAGCCACAGTTCGTCAACCGACGCCATCGGTGGTGTGCGTTGACTCGGCCTCGGCCAGGTATTTCGCCCAGGCGATCGGATCTGCGGTGAGTGCCTGGAGCTCGTGGGTGACCTGTTCGGCGAAGCGCTGGCGGCGGAGTGCCTCGGCGGCAGCTCGTGTCGTTTCCATCAACGAGGTGCCCTCGGCTGCTGCGAGTTGGAGCAGCTTGGCGTGGGTCTGAGTGTCAACCCGGATCGTTGTTGTCGCCATGCCGACCAGTCTACGTGGTGTAGATGATTCGTCTACACCAGTCGGATCAGGTGGCGACGATCAGAATGACGCGGTGACGATGTTGGAGGCGGCTTCGACGTCGTCGGCGGTGTTGTACACGTAGAAACAGAGGCGCAGGCGGCCGGCTCGGGTGGTGTGTGCGATTCCGGCGGCACGCAGCGCTTCGCCTGCGTCGCTGTCGATACTGACGATCGCCGAGTCGGATGGCTCGAGGCCGACCTGCGAGCGGAACTCGTTGGCCAAACCGATGCTGTGACGACCGATCGTCGCTGCGCCGAGCTCGGCGAGCATCTCCAACGTCGGGGCTGCTGCGGCGAACGAGAACCAGGCCGGTGACACGTCGAACCGTCGGGCGTCGGGCGCGAGCCGGAGCGGTGAACCGTAGATCGATTCCCACGGGTCGTCGCCCGCGTACCAGCCTGCGTCGCGAGGTTGGAGCCAGGCGTCGCCGGCATCGCTGACGGTCATGAAGGCTGCGCCTCGGGGTGAGCACAGCCATTTGTATCCGTGGCAAACCGTCACGTCGAAGCGGTCGGCGTCGAACTCCATCCATCCGGCGGCCTGGGTGACGTCGAGGAAGGTCCGGGCGTCGTTGTGTCTGGCGGCGTCGGTGAAGGCGTCGAGGTCGAGGCGTGCCCCGCTGCTCGATTGCACGGCGCTGACGGCGACGAGGTCGATGTCGTCGGTGATCGAATCGATCAGTGATTCGAGCGGCACCAGGCGCACGTTGAGGCGAGGGTCGGCGAGAAAGGGAAACAGCACCGAGGTGAAGTCGCCCTCGGCACACAGCACGGTGGTGCCGACGTCACACGATGACGCCACCAGGCCAGCCACCACGGACACCTGGCTGGCGATGGCGACCCTCGACGACCCGGTGCCCGCCAACTGGGCGTAGGCGGTGCGGCACCGATCGACGTCGACGTCGAACGACCGGGCGTGCAACGTGCCGGCCTGCCATTCAGCCATGCGCTGGCGAAGCACGTCCAACGATGCCCGCGTCGGCAAGCCGAGTGTGGCCGTGTTGAGATACCCCGGCACCCGCTCGAACCGCTCAGCCGCCCATTGCTCCATGATTCCCCCGTCCGGTGTCTAGCCCATCATGACCCAAGCACCTGCACGACGGGGGCGACACCATGTGGTGCTCGGTTGATTGTTGATCCGTTGAACTGCACGGTTCCGTCGGGTCGGGTGAGGGTGACTGCACCGTATATCTCGGCCCGTGTCGCGAATCTCCGTCCCTGGCCCGGGAAATACGCGACACGGCTCTTGATGAGTTGGCCCCATCACCCCACGCGCCGATGCCTCGACAATCGAGTTACGCCCGGGCAGGATGAGTCGGTGACTCAACGGGTGAGCGGTTCGCGTGCACAGTTCAAGGTACCTCGGGCGCAGTTGATGGCCGACGGGATGCCGCCGTGACCGGTCCGCTGCGGGTTCTCGCTCATCGCGACTTCCGGTTGATCGCAATCGGCAACATGGTCTCGCAGCTCGGGTTCTGGGGGCAGTACGTGGCAGTCGGATGGGCGGCCCGCACCCTCACCGAGTCCGACTTCTTGGTCACGGTGGCATTCGCCGCCCAGTGGTTCCCGGCTTTGCTGCTGTCCCCGATTGCCGGGGTGTTCGCCGATCGCTACGACCGTCGGCGCCTGGTGCTCTGGGGCAACATTGCGATGGTCGCCCCGCCGGCGATGCTGGGTGTGCTGATCCAAACCGACCGAATCACCTTGTTCTGGCTGGTCGCACTGGTGCTCGTCGGCGGAGCCGGTCAGGCGTTCACCCAGCCGGCCGCCGCCGCCTACGTGCCGGCACTCGTGCCCGTCGACGACCTGCACGGGGCGATCGCCCTCAACGCCGGAATGACCAACTCGACCCGTGTGCTGGGCCCGGCGTTGGGTGGGAGTCTGATCGCCGCCTGGGGAGTGGCGTGGGGCTTCCACGTCAACGCCATCAGTTTCCTGGCCGTGGCAGCTGCATGTGCATTGGTGCGAATCCGGCCATCGCGGCCGCCGCACACCGGCGTCGGGATGCTCCATGACCTCCGCCTCGGTATCGCCTACACGCGGGCCAACCGCGCCGTGGCGCGACTGATGCTGCTGATTGCGGTCTCGGCGTTCTGGATGATGCATTCGGCGCTGATGCCGATCTTCACGCGCGACGTGCTCGACGGCGATGTCTCGACGTACGGATTGTTGTCTGCGGCTCCCGGCGTCGGTTTCGTCGGTGCCGCAGTCCTGACCACGATGCTGCACACCGAGCGCCAACGCCAGACGGCACTCGTGATCTGCTCGTTCGGTCTCGGAGGGGCAATACTGCTCTTCGCATTGTCGAGATACGTGCCGTTGTCACTAGCTGCGCTCGGCGTATTCGGGATGTGCTACATGACGATCTTCACGATCGTCAACTCGATGCTCGTCGCCGCCAGCCACGACGAGTACCGGGGGCGTGTGATGGGTGTGTTCGCGATGTGCAGCGTCGGGGCGATCCCGATCAACTCGCTGCTCGCCGGCGGGCTCGTCTCGCTGCTCGGAGCCGCCAATACGGTGCTGATGTGCGGCGTCGCCCTCACCGTGTTCAACATCGCGTTCTACGCGTCCGGCAGCCTCGCCGTAATACGAGGCCAGCCAGTGGCACCGCATGCGACCACCACCTGAGTCGTGTCAGCGCCAACGGCCGAGCAGTCCGGTCTGTTCGACTTCCGGCGACGCCACCACATAGGGGAGAATAAGTCGGTCGGCTTCCGACCACGAACATGGAGTAGCAGAATGCTCGACCCGTACTTCGATCTGACCGGCAAGATTGCGCTCGTCACCGGCGGGAGCCGTGGACTCGGCTACCAGATGGTGAAGGCGTTCGCCGAACGCGGCGCCGACTGCATCATCGCCAGCCGCAAGCTCGACAACTGTGAGACGGTCGCCGAGGAGGTGCGGGCACTCGGACGACGGGCGTTGGCGATCCAGCTCCACGCCGCCAAATGGCCATCGATCGACGCCATGATCGAGCGGGTTTACGCCGAATGGGGCCGGATCGACATCCTCGTCAACAACGCCGGGATGAGTCCGGCGGTGCCGAGTCACGAGGTGTCCGAAGAGCTCTTCGACAGCGTCGTCGGGCTCAACTTCAAGGGTCCGTTCCGGCTCGCATCACAGGTCGCCAAGCGGATGTCCGATGGCGACGGCGGAGTGATCATCAATGTCACCTCGTCTGGCTCCCTGATGCCACTGCCAGGCATAGTGCCGTACGGCAGCGCCAAGGCAGCTCTCAACGCCATGTCGCGTTCGCTGGCGGCGGAGTACGGCCCAAAGGTGCGGATCAACACGCTTTCGCCCGGGCCGTTCCTCACCGACATCTCCAAAGCCTGGACCGACGAAATGCGTGAGACGAACGACAGCGCCCTCGGCCGCCCCGGCAAGCCGGAGGAGATCATCACCGGCGCGCTGTTCCTCGCCAGCCCGGCATCGAGCTTTACCACTGGCGCGATCGTCCGGATAGACGGCGGCCTGCAGATAGGCCAGTAATTCAACCAGACTCCTCGACATTGATGGCACAAAAAGCCGTCTCAGAAGTGAAAGTCCCCGATAGTGCCGTCGAACTGATCATCGACCGCTCGCGCCCGCGGCCAGCGGGATGTACGCCGGAACCTGCCAGGTGTCTTGGGGTGAGCTTGGCCGCTTCGTGACCGAGCAGACGCTTCCTAGCGCAGCGTTTCGTTGAAGAGGCCGATCAGTTCCTTCCAGTGTTTTTCGGCGGCGGAGGCGTCGTAGACCGGGAAGTCCGACATGGTCCACCCGTGCGCCGCGCCGACATAGAGATCGTGACGGTGGTCGACGCTGGCCGCCATCAAGGCTTCGCACAGCCGGGCGGCCATCTGCGGCGGATAGGAGCCGTCGTTGTCTGCCGCGCCGACGTAGATACGGCCCTTCATCTTGTCGGCCAGCAGATGCGGGCTGAGTTCGGAGTCGGTGGCGAGGGCGCCTCCGTGGAAGCTGGCAGCCGCAGCGATCCTGTCGGGATACGTGGCCGCGACGGTGAGCGAGATTCCGCCGCCCATACAGTACCCGGTTGTTCCGACCCTCCTGCTCGCCACGTCACCGCGACTGTCCAAGTAGGTCAGGAACGCAGCCGTGTCCTGCGACGCACGCCGGTTGTCCGTCGAACTCATGAGCGGACCCAGCGCCTTGCGGACGTCGCCTGAGGCAAACACAGCTTTGACATCGAGCGGCTCGTAGGGCCCGGCGCGGTAGAACAGGTCGGGCAGCAGCACCACGAATCCGGCGTCCGCGAGCCGCTGCCCCATCTCGAACAGCACCGGCCGTATCCCGAGGCCGTCCATGTAGAAGATCGCCGCTGGCCACGGACCGGTGTCGACGCCTGGAGTGAAAACGGATGTCCGACATTCCCCATCAAGGGTTCGAATCACGACCTCTTCGCGCGGCATGCGGTCTCCTTCAGGATTGTTGTCGAACGAGCCAGGCGATGTTGCCGCGCTCATGTCAAGAACGTTGACCTTAGTCAGACTTTCGCCTTGACGAACCTCGACCGAACAGGTCGCGCGCCCATAGGGTGGGCGTGTGCCGGGCCGGGTTGGGACAGTTTCGGGAGCGTTGCTTCAACGCGAACGCGAAGTTTGACGGTGCCCGGATCGAACCTTTGGCATCACGAGGCACCAGCCGGTGTCTGCGCGCGGTTCCCGACGCTGACCCGCGTTGGATCACGACGTGGTCGATTTCGCTTTCGCTTAGCTTGCGGTCGTTGGCGACTGAGTCGGACAGCGCTCGACCAAGGTCACGGCGGCAAGTGCGTTGGTCATGCCGTGTGGGTCAGCATTTGCTCGACGGGGGCGACACCGTGTGGTGATCGGTTGATTGTTGATCCGTTGAACTGCACGGTTCCGTCGGGTCGGGTGAGGGTGATTACCCGGTCGGGGGTCATGGTGAGAGTCCAGCCGCCTTCGTGGACTTGGTGGTGGTGTCCTTCGAT
>JANOTN010000399.1:0-15161 GCA_031416375.1 Ilumatobacteraceae bacterium | reverse complement strand
CCTCAAACGCATTCGCGATACTCGGGTTGCGGGCGATGTACTTCCTACTGGCCAATGCCAAAGAGCGATTCCACTTCCTGTCTCACGCGCTCGGTGGAATTCTGATCTTCGTCGGAGTCAAGATGTCGATCTCGCACTGGTACCACCTCAACACGTATGTGTCGCTGGCGATCATCCTGACGATGTTGACGCTGGCAATCACATTCAGTGTGAGGCGAAACGGTCAACTTGTCGGCCGGCCGCCCGATGAGGCGCTCGAACGCAGTGTTCACTGATTCGATGCCGAGCGCTACAACTCGAACACTCGGAGGTCAGACGAACCGGGAGTTAGCCTCGCGGGCGTGAGCGATCTCGAACTGGCGTACCTGTCGGCTTGGCGAATGACGGAAATGGTGCAAAGCGGTGAGGTGTCACCCGTTGAGCTGATCGAGAATGCCCTGGCTCGAATCGATGAGGTCAATCCCGCGCTCAACGCGTTCTGTTTCGTGTGGGACGAATCGGCTCGCGCCGAAGCGCGAGCGGCCGCCGATGCTGTTGCTCGTGGCGATGCCGTCGGGCCTCTCTATGGCCTCCCGATCGCCATCAAAGACACCACACCGACGGCTGGCTGTCGCACAACGCTCGGCTCGTACACCCACGAACATTGGGTGCCGACCGAAGACGCCGCAATCGTCAAAGCGCTCCGGCGAGCAGGCGCGATCATCGTCGGCAAGACAACCACACCCGAGTTCGCCCATGCGTCGATCACCGACAGTCCGCTGTGGGGTCCTACCCGTAATCCCTGGGATCTCAGCCGCACGCCGGGAGGTTCGTCCGGCGGGTCCGGTGCTGCGGTCGCGTCGGGATGCGTACCGCTCGCCGAGGGCAGCGACATGGGCGGTTCCGTTCGGATACCCGCCGCATGGAGTGGCGTCGTCGGTCTGAAGCCGAGCCTCGGGCGGATTCCGATGAACGTACTGCCAGGCCTGTTCGACAACATCTCGCATCACGGCCCGCTCGCTCGTTGCGTCGATGACGCCCGTCTGTTTCTCGCCTCCACACAGGGCTCCGATGACGCCGACATTCTGTCGATCCCGGGAACCCTCGATCTTGGCGCCGCACTCGATGGAGACGTCCGAGGCATGCGGCTCGGGCTCAGTATCGATCTCGGCTGTTGGGATGTCGATCCGGCAATCGGTGCCACGGTCCAGAACGCCGCCGACGCGCTCGGTCAGGCGGGCGCCACAGTTGTCGAGGTGAACCCCGGCTTCACCGCTAGTGACGACGACCTCTGGGTCAAGCTGTGGGGCGTCTTCATGGCGGCCTACTTCGGTCATTTCACCGACGAGTTCGCTGACCGCATGGACCCGAACGTACTCAGACTGATCGAGTACGGCCGCTCGTTCAGCGCTGTCGAATACAAGCGGCTGGAGATCGACCGGACCGAGACATGGCGTCGACTCCGCACAGCGATGTCGGATGTCGACGTATTGCTGTGCCCGACGATGTCGACCGCGCCGGTCCCCGCCGAACGAGAAAATCAGGTCCGCACCCCGACGCTTGATGACGGGCTCGTCCGCTCCCCCGACATGACCGCCGTGTTCAACCTCACGTCGCCGTGCCCGGCGATGTCAGTACCAATTGGGCTACACCCCGACGGCACCCCGATCGGCCTCCAGATCGTCGGCCACCGCTGGGATGAACCAACGGTTCTACGAGTCGGCCGAGCGATAGAACTCAACGTCGCCCCCATCGGGTACCCCCCGATCTGACGTTACGGCAGAGGTTCGGTGTTGACTTCGCGGATCAGATCGAGGATCCTGGCCAGTGCATCGAGCTTTTCCGTGGCGGTACGGCCCATGGGTTCGAGTCTGAGCGAGGTCACGCCTGCCGAGCGGTAGGCACGAATTCGCTCGCCAACCATGTCGTCGGTACCCATCAGGCTGGTTCGCAATACGAGCTCATCTGGCACGGCTGCGACGGCCCCGTCTCGATCGCCGGCCAACCACAGGTCACGGACCCGATGAACCGCTTCCTCGTAGCCGATCCTCGCGAACGCGTCGTTGTAGAAATTCGTCGTCGGCGAACCCATCGCGCTCAGCTGAAACGCCAGCGCCTTCCTCCGACCGCGCATCGGTCGTTCGAGGTCGTCGGTGAGCGCCACCGGGCCACCGGCGGTGATTTCGAACCCGTCGAGTGATCGCCCTGCGGCGGCGGCGCCTGTCCTGATGTGATCGAGGTAGTACGCAGCCGTTTCCGGCACGAAGCATGTTCCGACCCATCCGTCGGCAGCCGCCCCGGTGTACTCGAGCGCCTTCGGGCCGAGGGTCGCCAAGTGGATGGGAATATCCGGTCGGGCAGGCTGGCCGATGGCGATCGGCTTGCCTTGACCGCCAGGTAGCGGCAGCACGATCTGATTGCCGGTGTAGGAAATCTTGTTTCCCGAGAATGCCATCCGGATCACGTCAACGGTCTCGCGCAGGCGCTCCAATGGTCGGTCGTACCGTTGGCCATGCAGACCTTCAACGACCTGAGGTCCGCTGGCACCGAGACCGAGTACGAATCGCCCACCTGATACGTGATCGAGGGTCATCGCCGTCATCGCCGTCATCGCAGGGGCGCGTGCCGTGATCTGCAAGATCCCGCTCGCCAATCGAATCCGCGACGTGCGCGCCGCCATGAACGCCAACGGCACCACACCGTCGGTGCCCCACGCTTCGGCCGACCAGATCGTGTCGACCCCGAGTGCTTCGGCGGCAACGACGTGGTCGGCCACATCGGTGAACCCCGGCGACGAGTCGAAGATGAAATCGTTGAGTGTGATTGCGGTCTTGAGGAACGTCATATCAGCTCCCCGTGAAATCTGGTGGGCGCTTCTGGAAGAAGGCACTCATGCCCTCCTTGAAATCGGCCGTCCGAATGGTCAGTTCGACCGCCATCGATTCGGCGTGCATCGCCTGTTCAAGGTCGTAGCCGCCGCTCTCGTTGAGTAGCCGTTTCGTAGCCGCAATCGCTTGCGTCGGTCCCGCCGCTAGCCGGTCGGTGAGATCGCGGGCAACAGTTGCGACAGCGCCGTGGCTGACGACCTGATGTATCAGTCCCCACGCCAACGCCGTCGCGGCGTCAAGCGGTTCGGCGAGGTACAGGAATTGTTTTGCGCGTGTCAACCCGACTAGCCGAGGGAGCAGCCATGATCCACCGCTATCGACGCTGAATCCGCGGTCGGTGAACGGGTCCTTGAAGGAAGCCTGCTCGCTCGCCACGACGAAGTCGGCAGCTAACGCGAGATGTAAACCGAAACCTTGCGCGGAGCCCTGCACGGCAGCGACGACCGGGATTCGACAGTTGAAGACCGAGGCAACGCAACGGTGATGCGTACTCGCCAGCGAGCGAATCATGTGCCCGCTGATCGGTTTCTCGCCGCCGTGATCCCCACCTCTCTCCCGCCGTCCGCTGACGTCGGCCCCCGTGCAGAAGTGCTTTCCCGCCGCCTGAATCAACACGCCGCGAACGTCGCCGGCACCGAACGATGCGTCGTCGATCACATCCGCCAGTTCAGCCGCTGCCTCACCGCTGAGCGCATTCCCGCGTTCCTGATGATCCAACGTCACGAGCAGCACCGCACCCTCGCGTTCAGTCGTGAACTCCCTCTCGCCCATCTCGGAACTATACGTCCAATCCGAAATAGGTGAAGATTTAGAGGCTCCGTGTTACACAAGGTGTCAGACACCTTGTGTAACAGGTGGTCAGTGTGGTGGTCAGGACTTGCTCAGTCGATCGCGTTCCAGTGGTTGATGATGTTGTGTGATGTCGTGACCAGCGCGATGTTGCGCATCGTGTACTTCAGAACATGATGGGCATATTCCGGCGGGTCGCTGGCTGTGCAATCGCTGGGGACGATCACCCAGTAGCCGAGGTTCATTGCTTCGATCGCTGTGCCGAGCACGGCGATGTTCAACGACACCCCGGTCACGATTACGGTGGTCACGCCTGTCGCCCGCAAGTAGCCGTCGAGCCCGGTTCCGAAGAATCCGGTCAGGCCTTGTTCGCGGTGGAACACGATGTCTGCCGGTCGTGGAGCAATCGGTGCGACAACCGGGCCGTGGCCACCGACCTGTTCCTTCTGATCGGTCATTCGGAGATGCACGAACAGATTGCGGTTGCGCCCCCACCCGTCCGAGCGCCGGTCGTCGGTGCAGTAGTAGATCCGCGTTCCAACTCGCCGGGCAGCATTGAACAGCCCGGAAAGATTCTCAACCAAACCACATTCGGCGGCCGAACGAGCAAGACCGGGCAGCACCGAAGTCGGGCCGATCAAGTTCTCCTGACACTCCATGTTGATGACCGCGCAGGTTGCGGGGTCGAGGTAGGGCGCTGGGTCGATCGGCACGTGGTCGTCTCCTATTCGATGCCGTGGAGGCGCTTCATACCGTCGGCGTCGAGACCGAGTTGGGTGGCGATGTCGAGCGCATCCCAGTATTCGCGCCACGACACGATCTCGCCATTCTCGAACTCGAATACTGCATTGACCGACGAAAAGATCCGCTTGTCAAACCCGAGCATCGTCACGTGATCGCGTCGCTCGGTGAACACGTAGCGATCGTTCGATGCGATCGCCACGATCTCGCAAACGCACTCCGTGTACCGGGTGAACTGCTTGGCAAGTTCGGCCTTGATCGTTTGGCGACCATGCATCGGGGCTCGCGCCGGCACGAGCGACTGGTACACGGCGTGCTCAGCGAACGGTGACAGGGCACTGTCAAGATCGGGAAACTCAAGATCGTGCAATGTGTCGAGGAAGTGCACGACGTTTCGCTCGTTGTCGGCCGCGGTTGTCCCGGAAACGGTCATGGCACGATGGGGGCGTAGTACTGCTCGGCGCCGATTGCGCGTACGTCGTCGAGCCAGTTGCCCTCGTAGCGTTCCATCGGACCCGTCGAGTTGGCGGCTTCGAAGCTCCAGGCTTGGCGCTTGTAGGTCCAGTTGCTCGGGTCGAGTCGATGCGCCTCGCGCCAATGCGGAACTGCGCCGTCTGGATCCCCCTGTCGGAAGAGATGCTGACCCAACTCGAATCGGGCGGCGGCGGTCGCCTCGTCGATACCGCGCGGCAATGAGCGTGCGATCACCTCATCGGGCGACAACGCAAATTGACTGTCGGCGCCCTTCTCCGCCCAGTCACGCAGCATGATTGGTGCCGCGGTCACGTCGATCCGCATCCGCCGCACCTCGTCGACCACCCCCTGGCGTTCCGGAGGAATCTCCGCGGTCAGCGCAGGCAGCATGTCGAGCACTGGCGTGCTGCCTGGCCAAGCCGGTTCGGCGGGGCGCACGATCATGCCGTTCTCATCGATCCACACTGACATCGGCACGTTGACGAAGCCGAGCAGGTCATCGCAGACGTGGGCCTGGTCGATCAGCGATGGATGCTCGGGTTGCGCGGCCTCGATGTATTCACGGACGGCGTCGGTGCCACCGGTGTCGAGCGCCACCGTGACAATCTCGATGCCAAGCGGGTGGAGTTCGTTGCGGAGTGCCTGCCACACGGGCAGGTCATATCGGCAGCCTCACCACGAGGCCCACGCGACCACCACCACCTTGTGCGGGCGCAGGTCGGCCAAGCGGCAGAGCGAGCCGTCGAGTCTGGGGAGTGTGATGTCGGGTGCCACGGCGGTGGTGAGTGCTCGGCCGGTCACGGCAGTCTCCGGTCCGAGTGCCCAGATGCTGTTGGCCTCGTCGGCGACGAGCGGCATCCCGAGGCGGTCGGCTAGTGCAGTGACGTCGATCGTGCCGTCATCGTTACGCCCGGAATAAAGCGGCACACACACGTCACCCTTGCATGCGCCCTCCGGTTTGATCGCCCAACCGGTGCGGGCTTGGAGGTCACCTGGATCAATCGTCAGCGAGTCGAGGATCATGCCCGAACCCTAGATCGGTTGACTGCCTCGCCCAGCTGTCAGCGACCTGCACCGAGGGCGCGCAGGCAGAACGCGGTCACTGCGGATTGGTCGTGGGGTGTAGCCACAAAGGGCGCGCTCAGCCCAGCCGCTCGCATGACTGCGGCGGCGATCAGGTCGGCATGCAATATCGGGTGATCGCTTTCGAACACGCCACCGCTGACGCCTAATTCGATTGCCAGCCGTAGGGGTTCGATCAGCAGCTGACGTGCGTTGGTTGCCTCCGCGTCGATGTCGTGGGAGCGGCTCCCGGTGATCGAACCGAGCACGGCAACACGTTCAGCGCGGGCCTTGTCGCGTACGAAACTGAAGATCTCATCGATCCAATCGGTCACCCCGGCGACCGGCGAGGACGCATCGGCCAACCGTTTGGCAACGCGCTGCGCCGCCCATTCCGCATCGCGACGATACATCGCGCACAGCAGTGCGTGTTTCGATTCGAAGTGTCGGTAGAACGAGCGCGTCGACACGCCGGCGGCGGTCAGGATGTTGGCGACCGTAAACTCCTGGCCGTGATCGCGCAGTGCTGCATAGGCGGCGTCGAGGATCAGTCGCCGCTCCGCCTTGTCGCCGTACTGCCGAGGCCGTCCAACCGGCCTCGCGCTCACCGGTGCGTCCACGCTCACGCTGCCAGCAGGGGGGCGGGTTCGCCGACTTCGGGGAACAGGTCGAGGAAGGCGCCGCGGGTGATCCGGTACTTGGTCTCTTCATCGACTCCGTCGAAAAGGCCGTGCAACGTCTCCTGGGTGTGACCGTAGGTGCCTTCCATGTGCGGATAATCGCTGCCGAACATCACGTTCCGATACCCCATCGCAGTGACAGCAGCGATGGCTGTCTCGTCGTGTTGGAATGATGCGTAGACCTGCGAGTACAGGATCTCCTTCGGCGTGCGCGACAACTTGGGTCGCACCATCGTGTTGTGCTGGCGGTAGCCCTCGGTCATCCGATCGCCAAGGAACGGTACCCACGTGGCACCACCTTCGGAGACCAGAACCTTGAGGTCAGGGTGACGATCGAGCGCTCCTGACGCGACCATCTTCATCGCTGCCCGTTGGCCGGAAAAGGTCGTCTCGGTGTAGTTCAGCACAGCACCGCCTGGGCCTCGGTAGGTGATCCCGATCTGCTCTCCCTGATCCATGTGGACGGGGTCGGTGCCGATGTGGAAGGCGATCACGATGTTGGCCTGATCGGCGAGGTTCCAGAACGGCTCCCAGTCGTCACGGTTGTAGTCGGGCGTGATCGACGGCGGAGTCGTCGGAAGGAACACCGCCCGGTAGCCCATCCCGGCGCATCGTTCGAGCTCCTCGACGGCATCATCGATCGAAATCATCGACACCTGACCGGTCGGCACCAGCCGAGGTGAGACGCTCATGATTTCGCTCTTCGACCAATCGTTGCTGACCCGGATTGCCGCCTTGAGCGCGTCACGAGTGGTGAACGAGGCGTTCCAGAGACCGAGTGATGGGAACACAACTTCGCCCCACACGCCTTCTTGATCAAGGTCGATCATCCGCTTTTTCAGATCAAACGCGCCCGGAGCACGCATTGATGACTTCATGAACTCGAGTTGCGCGGCACCTGGCAACTTGCGCCGAAACGACTTTCCATCGACGTGCACGGTCTCCCATTCGCCATCTGGATCTTTGACGGCGTGCGGCATCAAGTCGGCGAACTGCTTCGGCACGTTGTCGCGCCACAGGTCATCAGGCTCGATCACATGCGAGTCGCCAGAGTGGGTCCAGATCTTGTCCACTTGATGATCGTACTCAACCGCGAGCTATTTGGCAATAGCGTTTGCAAATATCTGCATGATGTGGTCAATCAGTTTCGCGGCAGCGATCGTCGACTCCCCGTCGTGATCCATCTCTGGCGAAAGTTCGCCCGGAGACCCCGCTTTCCAGACCACGGTGCCCGTCTCGAGCGACGTCAACTCGTCGGCGATCGGGCGCATGTCAATGCGGGGCATCGTCGGCCGTGACTGATATTGGACCCACGTCTCGTAACGATCGACGAAGCGGTACCGACGACCGTGAATCACGAGCAGCCGGAACCTGTCGGTGGCGTTGTGAATTGCCATCGGGTGCGCGCCGACAAATGTCGAACCACCGAATCGATGTCCGCTGCGTGCCGGTTCTTTGTCGGCAATCGTCACGATCGCCAGGTCTAGGTCAGGCCGCTCATCGATCGTGATCGCCCCCTCGGCAATCGCCTGTTCGCTCGCTGTCAGGTCTGCGTCTTCGTCAGCCCAGTGCTCCCGGAACCGATCGTTGTCCAAGATGGTGGAGAGCAGCTGTGGCAGCAAGTCGGTGTAGAGATGATTGGTCAGCTCGTCGTACGAGCAGATCGTGCTCTGCTCGGCGAAACGCGACAGCGTCATTGATGCGCGTGCGGCCCGCCGGTCTCGGTAGGTACCGAAGTCGCCGGCCGCCGCGAGGTCGATCAAGAGCGTGCGATGCTTGAGCGACAGCTCGGGCTCGACCAGCGCGTGGATCGCCACGATTCCGTCCTGATCGAAGTGGTTGTTTGTCACGAACTCAGCGGGCGCGTGTTGGCACGGCGAGTCGAGATAGGCAAATGCCATCTCGGCTGACAGGTCACGGGCGAGTCCTTGCGGTGCGTCGAATCCGGGCCAGTGCGTGAGCGTGAGCACAGACGATTCGTTCGGTGATCCATCAACGACAATGTTTGGAACCGATCGAGTCGCCTCGTAGCCCAAGTATCGAAACGTCACAGCGGGAACGGTACGACTTCAACCGGACTTGAAGTCAAGGGCTGGCGAACCGAATATCAAATAGCCGTGAGGGGGATCATCGGATCGAGATGTCGAAGATCGGCAACGTCGCTCGTGATCACGCGGGCGTGGTGACGGCGGGCGACGACGATCACCGATGCGTCGACCACATCGGTGGTTCCGGAGATTCCGAGTAGCCGACCCGCATGTCGCGCGTCGATCTCGTCGACTGGGGCAACCGAAACCGATGTCATCTGGATGAGGGCAGACAGCTGAGACTGACGTTGTCCGTTTCGCCAAACTTGAGCGAGCACATTGGCAGGAATGACAATTGTGGCCCGATCTCGCTTGGCGTTCTCGACCAACGCCAATGCTCGGCGATCTCGCCGTTCGTAGGCGATCACAGCGCCGGCGTCGAACACAATCGTGCTCATGATTCGAATTGGCTCGTGGCCCAGCGCATTTCTTCCTCGGTTGGCGGTCCGCCTGCCTCTTCCCACATCTGGGCCATAAACGCATCTTCATCGAACTCACCAAGTTCAAACATCGCTTCGGCAACGTAACCGCTGACACTTGCAGCTCGCCCGGCGGCAACCGCCGCCTTCGCCTGGGCAACCAGCTCCTCCGGGAGGCTCACCGTGATCTTCACCATCGTCATACTCGTAGTCATACCAGTCCTTTCGTCGGCCGGTCAAGCGTCGTCTAACGCCGGTCGTCTGGCCGGTCGGGACGTAACCTCTCCCGATGCGTTGGTTGTGTTGTTGCCTCCTTCTGGTGACGGCGTGCGCCGGGTCCGGATCCGATGATTCCGACGTTGGCAGCGACCCCCTCGTTTCGGCGACACAAGTCACCGCTGCATCCAACACGACTGTTGCTGCACTCACGACAACCGTCGTTGCGCCGACAACGGATCCTGCTGCTGTTGTGCCGACGGGATTCGAACTCGTCGCCGCGACCGCGAGGAAGGCAGACGGAACGATCTGCGAGTTGTGTTTGCGGCTCGCCGAATCGGAGGACCAGCGTGGCCGGGGCTTGATGTTCGTCACCGACCTTGGCGGTGCGGATGGAATGGTGTTCGTCTATCCGGAACCGCACAGTGGTGCGTTCTGGATGAAGAACACGGTGACCCCCTTGTCGATCGCGTTCTTCGACGCGGCTGGCACGTTTCTCGACGCCTTCGACATGGAGCCATGCACGGCCGACCCATGCCCGCAGTACCCGACCCCCGACAGTTTCACGTTCGCCATCGAGGCCACCCAGGGCGGCTTGTCAGACCTTGGCCTAGAGCCTGGCAGCGTGTTCCAGTTGCTCGGTACCCCCTGCCCCCTGACCTGACCCGGTCGCCCAGACCCGGTTCCCTGCCCCGGTCCTGAACAGCAACAAATGCGACTGGGAACCACCGGTGGTCTCGAATCGCATTTGTTGCCGCCGGAGACCGCGCTGGAGACGGGGCGCTGGGTTAGATCAGCGGGTCGGTGGCGGTGGCGGTGGCTGAGAGCCAGGCTTCGTACAGGCGGGTATAGACACCACCCGCGAGCACCAACTCGTCATGGTGGCCGTCTTCGACCAGGCGGCCATCATCAAGCACGAGCACGCGATCGGCCCGCGCAGCCGTCGACAGCCGGTGGGCGATGGCGATCGTGGTTCGGCCGACCGCCAGCTTCGAGAGTGCCCGAGAGATCCTGACCTCGGTCAGCGCGTCAACCGACGACGTCGCCTCGTCGAGCACGAGCACGTCGGGGTCGGCGACGCCGGCGCGCAGTAACGCCACGAGTTGGCGCTCACCAGCCGACAGCGCGTCGCCGCGCTCGCCAACGCGAGTGTCGAGTCCGTCCGGGAGTGATTCCACCCAGTCGGTGACGTCGAGGCGCTCGATGATCTCCTCGAGCTCGGAGGTCGTTGCGCCTGGTCGGGCGAATCGCATGTTGTTGGCGATTGTGTCGCTGAACAGGAAGGGCTCCTGCGACACCACGACGAGTCTGCTGCGCAGGTCGAGGTTGCTGACTCGATGGAGCGGCACCCCTCCAAGCCGGATCTCGCCGGCTATCGGATCGGCCATGCGGGCGATCAACCGACCCAAGGTCGTCTTGCCGGAACCCGTTGCGCCGACCATCGCCACTTGCTGACCGGCAGGGATGTGAGCCGACACGCGGTTGAGCACCACGTCATCGACGCCGTCACTGACGCCGCGGCTGCGGTATGAGAACGTCACGTCGTCAATGCTGATGTCGAGGTTGCCGGGAGGCAGCGGTTCGGGGTTAACGGGTGGGGGTGGACCGACGGGGATCTCGAGCACTCCGAGCACGCGGCGCAGGCCCGCCACGGCAGTCTGGGTGGCGTCCATCACCTCGGTGAACTCGGCGATTGGTTCGAGGAACCGATAGGTGAGGAAGATGAAGCCGATCAGCGCACCGGCAGTGAGGCCACGTTCAGGGCCCAGCGCCACGCCCACGGTCACGATCGCCGAGATCGTGACGACCGAGAACACCTCGCCGAGCGGGAACAGGTATGCGCCAATGATGTTGCCGCGAATCTGGGCGTCGGCACGACGCTTGACCGCTGTGCGGGTGCGGTCGAGGAACATGCCACCGGCGCCGTACGCGCGAATCGTCTCGGCACCGGTGACCAGTTCGCTGACTGAAGACAGCATTTCGCCGTTGCGGGTGCGGGCTTCGTCGTATGCGGCCACGAGGTGTCGTTGCACGAGACGCAACACGAGGAACAGCGGGATCGAAATACCAATCGCAACCAGCGCCAGGATCCAGTTGTACGCGAGCATCACTGCCGCCACGATCACCATCAGGGTGGCATCGACCAACAAGGTGAGGCCGCCCCACCGAAAAAACTGGGCGAGCGTTTCGATATCACTGGTGACGCGGGCGACGAGCGAGCCGCGTCGCTCATCGTTGTGGTCGGCCAGGCTAAGCCGGTGAATGTGGTCGATCAGTCGGGTACGTAGGTCGTTGAGTGCCTGTTCGCTGCGGGTGCCGAGCCGGATCGTGGCGACTCGCCCGAACGTCGCCGACACGATCAAAGCCGCCGCACCGATCAAGGCGCAGATCACGACGAGTCGAATGTCGACCCCTCTCCGATCGTCACCGCGATCGATGATGCCGCGATCAATTGCCTGCTGAATCACGATCGGTACGACCACCCGCCCGGCGGCACCGACGGCGGCGATCAGCCAGGTCACGCCGAGACCTTGGCGGAGGATCGGTGCCTCGTCGAGGCCACGACCGATCGTGCCGACCGTCGAGAGGCGTCCGGTTTCGTCGTTCATCCGTGCTCATTTCCGATGACTGCGTCACGGTCAGTTTCGAACGCTTCGACGAGCTGGCGGTAGGCGGCCTCATCGCGCAGCAGGTTGTCGTGGCTGCCGTGGGCGGCGATTCGGCCGTCGATCACGAATATCACGTCGTCGGCGAGCGAGATCGTCGACGGACGTGAGGCGACGATCACGACCGCTGTGTCGGTCAGAGACGCCCGTAGGTTGCTGAGTACGGCCAGTTCGGTCGCTGGGTCGAGCGCTGATGTGGTGTCGTCGAGCAACAACAGAGATGGCTTTCGGGCGATCGCGCGAGCGAGTGTGACGCGTTGACGTTGCCCACCACTCAGGGACACGCCGCGCTCGCCGACGACCGTGGCGAGTTGCTCTGGCAGATCCGCCACGAAGTCGTCGGCGCAGGCCAGCCGGAGCGCTTCCCAGATCGAGTCGTCGTCGAGCGGAGCGCCGACCTCGACGTTGTCGCGCACTGTGCCTGCGAACAGGAACGCCTCCTGGAACACGAGCGCGACAGGTCCATCGGCACGTTTGACCGTCCCTGATGTGGGCGCGATCAGACCCCCGATCAGATCGACCAGGGTGCTTTTTCCCGATCCGGTTGACCCAACGATCACGGTGATAAGCCCTGGCTGAATCGTGGCGGTGGCGTCGTCGACGGCGACTCGAACATCGCCGGGATACATGAATGACACGTGGTCCAGTTCGACTGCGGCGTTTCCGGCTGGCCGCCCAATGACTCGCTGTGGGTCGTTGTCTAGTGGTTCGTCGACGACTGACCGGACTCGGGTCCAGCCGGCCTGCGAATAGGGCAGATCGGCGAGGGCGTGGCCGATCAGGCGGAGCGGGAATACCAGCAGCGTGAACATGTAGATGAAGCCGGCGAGTTCGCCTACGGTGACGTCGCCGGAGTCGACCCGGTAGGCACCGAGCACGACGAGTCCGACGTTGGTCAGCGACGGGATGACTTCGAGGAACGCTTCGAACATGCCGCGAATGTGCACGGCGCGAACACGAGCGTCCCGAATCTCTCCGGCTAGTGCCGAGAGTCGGTCGGTCTCGCGCTGCTCGGCTCCGTACGCCTTGACGAGCTGGACGGCCTCAAAGCTTTCGTGGACGGCACCCGAGAATTCGCCGAGCGCGTTCTGGGCGTCGTCCATATGTCGTTCGACGCGGTGTTGGTAGCCGATATTTGCGAGGATCAGGATGGGAAACACGGCGACGGCGACGAGGCCCATCACGACGTCGGTGATCAACAGCCAGGCACCGGCAACAACGATCATGAGCACCACGCCGGTGGCGAATGGAATCGGTGCCATCACGCTGACCGACGTCTCGACGTCGACGCCGGCTTTGGCGACGAGTTGCCCGTCTGACTGCCGCTGGTGCCAGCTCGGCGGTTGTTGGACGAGCCGCTCGGCAACCTGTCCGGAGAGCGTTTCAGCGATTCGCCATTGCGTGATTCCGGCGAACGATCGGCGTATGACGACACCGATCGCCCGCACGATACCGATCCCGATGATCAGAGCGCATCCCGTGACGACCGTGCCCACTGCGACGTCGCCGTCCTCGAACCGAGGGATCACCACGTGGTCGATCGTCCATCGAATCGCGATGCTGGAGGCAACGGTGCAGAGTGCGAACACGAACGATCCGCTGACAGCCACGATGAATGGCCGCGGGTGCAGCGCAATCATCGAGCGGACGAAGGTCGCATTTCGGCGGGCCCGTTCGAAACGTTTCGTCTCAGGCACGGAATCCACGGAACGTTTATACCAGCGTCGACCGTCGCTACCCCGTTGAGGTTTCACGCCCCGTAGCGGTCTACGGCGAGCGCTCAGCCGGTGAAGGTCAGGGGGATGATGGTTTTTATGATCGGCGGACATTCGGGGTCGGTGCCGCAGCCACCTTCGTCATAGGTGATGAGCTCGATTGGGCCGGCGGGAGCGTCGAGGGTGATCGTGACCTCGAAATCGCCCCAGGTTCCCCACGCGCCGGCGGTCACGGGGGCGATGCCGCCGATCTGCTCGCCGTTGGCCCACACTTCGATTGGGAACTGGGCTTCGTACACGTCGCCCTCACCGGTCACGGTAAACGGGTTGCTGACGGTGGCGTTGTAGGCGGGGGTGTCGATGATCACGCTGCCAGAAATAGTTCGGTCGATCATCGCCCGGGTCTGAGGCTCGCTGAGGGTCAGACCTTCGCCGCCGAGGGATTCGATCGGTTCGCCCCCCATCCAGAACTGGACGCGGTCGGTGTTGTCGAACTGCGTGACCGTGAACACGACCTGGGCGACGCGGGCCATCATCGGCAGCGACCCGCCGCCGGTTCCGAAGTCAGAACTGAGGTCGACTGTGGCGAGGCCCCCGACGAGGTTGACGCCGAGGTTGACGTCGAGGTTGACGTCGAGCAGGGTGGTGCCGGTCGGCACTGTCGAGGTGAGCCCGGCGGTGCGCTCGGCAGCGGTCGGCCCGGCAAGCAGTTCGTTGAGTGCGCCGCGCAGGACCGCTGGGCCGGGAACCTGTCGGTGGGTGATGACCAGCCGTTCGTCACGCAGGAAATACACCTTCACGTCGACGAGCTTCGGCTGCACGGTGTTGGTTGGGGCAGGCGTTGTGGTTGTACTCGTGAATGTCGATGATGTCGTTGATGTCGTTGATGTCGTTGATGATGTCGTTGATGATGTCGTTGATGATGTCGTTGATGATGTCGTCATGTTGGAGGACTCGTTGTCGGAACCACACGCCAACGCGGCCGCCAAGAATCCGACTACAAGACCGATTCGCAGGAGTCGCATGAGACGGTCCTTTCCTCGTGTGCACCACCATCATCTCGTACCGCCAGACGATCCGCCAGGCCCAACGCCCCGATCAGGCAACGGGCACGCCAATGACGGGTTACGGCGGGTGCCGCGATGTCGCTTGATTGCATCGCTCGACACTCGGTTCGATCGGGTGATAGTCGTGGCCGACCGCGCTTGAACCGTTTGTCAGTGGTTGAGCAGGGTTTTGACGATCTCGGTGACGCGATCGCTCGTGGCGACGTCGATGGTGCCCAGGCGATGAACCAATCGGCGACGGTTGATCGAGCGAAGTAGCTCGCTTTGGACGTAGCTGGTGTTGTCGAGCCCGGTGGTGTCGGTCGCTCCAACTTCGACGTGCAGCGAGAGCCCGCGACGAGTGGTGGTGAGTGGACACACGATGACGAACGGGAAGTC
>JANOTN010000398.1:0-1751 GCA_031416375.1 Ilumatobacteraceae bacterium | reverse complement strand
ATCGCCGACGCTTACGCGGCATTCGCCGCAGGCGGCAAACTCGGCAAAATTGTGGTCACGATGTAAAGCGTCTGAATCAGGCCGACTTGCACCGCAGCCCTGTCCGGAATCGAGTCGGGGCGAACGACTGTGACGCTGCGAAATTTGATGCGGCGCTCGGTGCGCTCGATCTGGAGATAGTTGTCCGGCCGAGGCAGTGAAGGCCGTATCCGACGAGACAACTCGACGTCGTCAAGCCACGCAACACATGGTTACGACCGGTTCTTCGTGATGCCCGTTCATCGATTTGTCACGGCGGGGATCGATGGGTTGACGGACAGGCGACCACGAACGGTAGGACCCCAGCGAAGCTAGCAAGACGACCTCAGATGGTTCGAGTTGGTGCGATGAAATGATGGACGCAACGTCCCAGTCGGCGGACGGATCCATCACGTCGATTCCAACGAGTCTCCCGTCGCTTGCCACATCAAGGACCACTCCGTCGGACATCTCCACCTGGTGGTCGATCAGTACCTCACGCACGCGAATGTAGAGAGCGTCGGCATCTGCGTCGTAGCTGTAGTTCACTTTCTGGGCCTCAACACATTCATGACTTCTCCGTGCTCGGTAAGGACCACCTCAAGTAGGTTACCTGAACTATCGAACCCGCATCTGATGATTCGCCCGGCGCGGTTGGCGGGACGGGGCGTTCGAGCCTCGTTGTTCAGGGCCGACCTGACGTCGGATTCAGACACACCCCGCTCGTTCATTCTCTTTCGTGCGTAGTCGAGGATCTCGACCAACTCACACCTGCGGTAAGCGACTTACGGCAACGAATGGGATCTGTCGTACCCCATGGCCGTCGAGTGTGAGGTGAACTCGATGTAGCCCATCGCGTCGTAGTTGCAAAGGTAGCGGGTGTATCAGAACCCAATAGTAAGTCAGCTGCGGATCAACCTCGGGCGGCGGCGTGTACACGACCGCAAAGCCGACTTCGCTGAAACGCTCGCCATCGTCGTGTTCGACGATCACGCGCAACATTGTCTCGCGGTTGAAGTCTTCGGATTGAAAGTCAATCCGCACCACAAGTACCGGAGCGACCGTGGCCGGATATATGTCCGGTGTGAATCGCTCAAGACCGGCTTCAAGAATCGAGAGCAGTCCATCTCGGTACGAAGCGCTTGAGCACAGGGTTGCGATTGTTACTTGGGCGATCCGCGAACAGTACTCGCCTGAACGCGAAATCGACACGGTTCAGTTCTGGCTCGAAGGTTGATCAACCCCCCGTGTTAGAATCTGACACTTATGTCAGATTGTCGCAGAGGTAGTCGTGGACCTGACCTTCACTGACGCGGAGCTTGACTTTCGCGACGAAGTCAGAACGTGGCTCGGCGAGCATCGGCCCACGGAAACGCGTCCGATTCACGACCGCAACGCGATGCGTGAGTTCGATCTTGCCTGGCAGCGCCAGCAGCACGAGGGTGGCTGGGCCGGCATTTCTTGGCCCGCCGAGTATGGAGGGCGAGGCGCGTCTTTGATCCAGGCCTTGATTTGGTTCGAGGAGTACGGGCGACTCGGCCTACCGGGTATCGACGCCTGTTTCGTTGGCCTCAGCCACGCCGGCCCGACCTTGATCGCCAACGCCTCCGACGAACACAAGTCGTTTCACCTGCCCAAGATCCTGTCGGGTGATGTCGTGTGGTGTCAGGGTTTTTCCGAGCCCGAGGCCGGTTCCGACCTGGCCTCGCTGCAGACCCGCGCCGAGATCGACG
>JANOTN010000397.1:0-20329 GCA_031416375.1 Ilumatobacteraceae bacterium | reverse complement strand
CGTTGTCGTCGGAGCGTGGCTGGCCTACAACATGTCGCCCACGCGCGCGGCGGTCGACACTGCCGCATCACACACAATCCAACACTGACAGCCGGACGGCGAACGTTTGGTGTCAGACACCAAACGTTCGCCGCGTTAGTCGGCGTTGACCGAGCGCAGAACTTCTCTCAGGAGGTGGGCGAGCGAGCGTCGTTCGTCGTCTGACAGTCTGTTGGTGACGAACGCTTCCTGGCGGTTGAATACAGGAAATAGCCGCTCGATCATTGCTCGCCCGTCACCGGTCAACGAGACGATCACCGATCGTCCGTCCTCCGCTCTGGGGTTGCGTGTCACCAGTCCTCGACCAACAAGTGTGTTGACGATGCCGGTCAGGGTCGCCCGAGTCACGCTGCACTCTTCTGCGAGGTGTCGTGACTCCTGATCGCCCCACACCCACAGCACATACAGCGCCGTGAAGCCGGACCAGCTCAAGCGGTCGGGGCCAAGTACCTCGCGCTCCATGTGGTTGCGGACGGCGTTGGCGACGCGATACACGTTGGCGACCGCGGCCATCGCAGCGAAGTCAACGTCATGCAGTTCGCCAACACGAGCCGTGACCTGACGCTCGGCTGGTGTCAGATCGTCGTCGCTCAGTGGAATGGGAGGTACCACTCGCGTTCCCAGTCCGTGAAGCTGCCGAGGCTCGCATTCCAGTCGGGCTCAGCGGTGCAGTAGCTCGCCCATTCGTGACGTTTGATGCCGACAAAGTTGGCGACCAGATCGACACCGATCGCGTTCACCAGGATCGAATCGGCCTCGAGGTCGTCCAACGCCGCCGACAGGTTGCCGGCTACTCGACGATCAGTGTTGATCGACTCCAAACCGTCGCCAGTCTCGTGGTCGGGCGGCAACAATTCGGCCACGAATCCGCTCCGAGCCGCCTGCAAAACTGCAGCGGTGGCGATGTACGGATTGGCGGCACCGTCAGACATGCGATGCTCGATCCGGGTCGCTTTGCCGCGATGGGCGGGCACACGAACGGTCGCGCACCGATGGTCGTAACCCCAGTTGGCATAGACACCACTGAGCATCGCTGGTTGCAACCGTTTGTAAGCGTTGACCGTGGGCGCACACAGCGCCCCCAATCCCTCGTGGTGCTCCAGCAATCCGGCGATGCAGTGGCGCGCCAGTTGGGAGAGCCCGTCTGCTGCTGATTCGTCGACGAGTGCGTTCGACCCGTCGGAGGCGGTCAGGCTCATGTTGACGTGCAGCCCGCTGCCGCTTTTCTCGGGAATAGGTTTGCCGATGAACGTCAAACGCTTTCCGTACTCGAACGCGGTTTCGCGGGCGAGTTCCTTGAACAGGAAGATCTTGTCGACCGCCGCCAACGCCTCGTCGTACTCAAGCGTGAGTTCCCATTGCGGGTAGTCGTACTCGGCGTTTATCGTCTCGACGTTGAGTCCGCTGACATCGGCGCGTCGCATAATCTCAGCGATCAATCCGGACGGGTCAGCCATGATCCCAGTGCCGTAGACGAACGCTGTGGGCGTGTCGTTCGGCTTCCACCCGCCGATGCCGTCCGGTTCGAAGATGTAGGCCTCCAACTCGATTCCGACCTTCGGTGAGTAGCCAAGCGCTTGCCAGTCTGCAATCGCTTTCTTGAGCGCGTGGCGAGCCGACACGACGTACGGCTCGCCGCGGAACTCCAGGTCGGCAACCACGACGCCAGTGCTGGCTTCCCAACACGGACGCACGTCACCGAGCGAGTAGGTCGCATCGAGATCCGGTAGGCCAGTGGAATCGACACCGACGTCGACTTCGTGCATGCTGCGAACGTAATCGAGGATGAAGGTACCGATACAGAACGCCGTGCTGTGGCCGGCGATCCGCCATGGCAGATACTTCCCGCGGGCCAGGCCGAGGTGATCCGGAAAGAGCACACGGAGTCGGTCGTAGCTGGTCATTGCAGTCCTTCTGTGTTCTGGCCTTTTGTGTTCACGATGGCGTTGGCGGGGCGAGTTCGGGGATCAGATTGCCGTCGATGACGACGGACTTTCCATCAAGGATGATCGTGCATGATCGCATCGGCAGGTCGAAGTGACCCCGACAGAACCGACCTGCGACTTCGTTGGCGCCAGTCGAGTAGAGGAAGTTTCCGGCGACCGCTCGTAACTCGGTGCCGTTGATCTGGCTCTTGTCGTAGAGCGCCAGCGACTCCCACTTCGCAGCACCGTTCATTCCCCAGCCGACATGACTCGTTGCGTATGCATCGGGTTCGTCGAAGGCGGCTAGGTAGCCGGAGAATAGTCGGGCGTCGGGTCCGTCACCGTCGATCGAGACGATCCGGTCGGACTCGATCGTGAGTCGGATTGGCGAGCTCACGTATTCCTTGAACGTCAGGTTCACGTCGCCGGGTGCGAGCACCAACGAGCCGGACACCGTGCCTGCGGCGGGGAACGCCAGCACCAATCCGCCGGGCCAATGGGCGATGTCGCCAGGCTCAACGGTGTAGCCGTGCGACCCTGCCCGAAATGCCCCCGTGAGGTCGACGATGAGATCGGTGCCAGCAGCAGAGGTCACGCGCATATCACTCGCAGCGTCGAGCAACGACTTCCCGCGTGCTACTCGACTCGCCAGGCCTGGATCGTGAACCATTCGCTCGAACACCTCAGGGTGTTCGTTCGAAATCATCAGGATCCGAGTGCCAGCGCTGAGCACGGCTTCCAACTCCGGCGCGTGGAGCAGACCTTCGACCGTACAGTCGACGACGAAGCCGGCCGCCTGAAGTGCGGCAATCGTCGGGGTGTGGCCGGCGATTGCGACCGATGCTCCAGTGGATCGGATCGCCATCTTCCCGTGGTTGGCCGGAGTCGGCATCACCACTTGAGCGACCCCGCAACCGAGCCGTCCGAGCGCCAACCGTGCCGTTTCAACCAAATCGGGTCTGCTCGATGTCTCCGAGAGCAGAATCACCGACTCGCTTGCTTGTAGCCCACACAACTCAAACTGTTGGGCGAAGCGCTCGATCCAGTTCCATTCGACGCGGATGACGCTGTCGCCACTCATGCGAACGAACCGTCACCCTCGACGAGCCCGTATTGACCGAGTCGTTGCAGACACACCTCGACGCTCCACGGCAACATCGTGGCACCGCAACGGGCATCGCGGAAGAATCGCTCCAACGGCATTGGTCGCAGCAACGAACGGCCACCGCAGGCACGGATCGCCAGCGAGGCAACTTCCGGGGCGCCCTCCATCGTCGTCACCATCGCCGACCAAGCCAGTCGAACATCGTCATGGTGGGGATCAACCGTTACCCGCTCCAACACCTGCGACGTGAGCGCTTGAGCGCGATCGTTGATCAGATTCATCTCGGCCCACGCCGCCTGCTTCTGGGGGTGGTTCCCACGCGGGGTGCCGTCGATCTCGCCGCGCAGGTACGAGCCGGTGAAGTCGATCACCGCACGCATCAGACCGAGGTAAGCGAATGACAAGGTCATGTAAAACCACGGGTACCGGGCGGCGACAGCGTCGAACACACCTGGAGGCAACCACTCGTTTTTCTCCGGAACAAAGACCTTGTCGAACAGGAGCGTCTTCGAGATCGTCCCACGCATCCCGAGCGGATCCCAGTCGCCGACAATCGTGAGGCCCTCGGAACCGGCAGGGACCCCGAGCAGACGAACCCGATCGTCGCCTGGTACAAGCGCCACGATGTTGTGAATGTCTGCCGCTTCCGACAGCGACGCGAAGATCTTGCGACCCGATACCAGGTAGCCGCCATCGACGCGTTCGGCAACGGTGGCAATCCCGGTGGTAGCTCGACCGCTGAGACCTTCGGAGAACGGCTGGGCGTGCACGAGACCGCTTTCGATGATGCCTGCGAAGAGTTCGGTACGACGTCGGTCGAGCACCGCCAACGTCTCCGGATCGAGATCGAGTTCGTCGGCGATCGGGCCTGCCAGCAGGCAGGTTGCGCTGTGCATATTGAAGGTCAGCGCTGTCGAGCCGCAGTGCCGACCAAGCTCCTGGGCGACGAGCGCATACGTAACGAAGTCAGCACCTAGCCCTCCGTGGCGCTCAGGAATGCACAGCCCGAGGAACCCGGCATCACGCAGGTCAGCGAAGTTCTCGAATGGGAACGAGGCCTCACGGTCGTACCGATCGGCCCGAGCGGCGAACGCCACTCCCAGTTCTGCCGACTTCGCGACCAACTCCCGCTGGCGCGGCGTGCGTGCGTCGTGCGTCCCGTTCATCGACTCGGGACACTAGCTCAACCCAGATCGTTAGGTGCCAAACGATCGCGGTCGGCCCGGATTCCGGGGTGGTTGCTTGGCGGGGCGGCGTGGCCTGAGGTTTTGCCGCCGTTGCGGAAGAACTCGATGTGATCCATCCGACAGTCATCGATGACCGTTCTGCAACCCGAACGTTTGGTGTCTGACACCAAACGTTCCCATCGCGACAGTCGCGATCAAGGCGTCAACTTGGAGTTGTGCCCATGGTGTTCCGTTGGTTCCGTCGGCTTGGCGCAACGAGGCAAGTTTGGCGTTGACCGCTGTCCAGGGTTCGGCGTCGCGCGCCGGGTCGAGTGACAGTCCGGGCGCTCTAGACTCTTGCGGCATGCGAGCGCTTGTGATTGTGCATGATCCTGGTTCTGATCCGGTGCTGGTTGGGGACCGGTTGGAGCATCACGGGTTCACTCTTGACACGTTCGAGATCACCAAGGTCGCCAACAATCCAAGCAGCTCGGCTGCTGAGTTCGGCGATCCAACCGACTACGACATGATCCTTCCAATGGGTTCGATCTGGTCGGTGTACGACACCGATCGTATCGGGGGCTGGATCGGCGACGAACTCGACTTCCTCAGGCGCGCCGACGAGGCCGATGTGCCTGTGCTCGGCGTCTGCTTCGGTGCCCAGGCGCTGGCAGCCGCTCTCGGCGGCCGCGTCGTTCGCTCAGATCAGCCACAGGTCGGCTGGCATCCGCTCGACATCGAGATCGAGTGCGGCATGCCGAGCGGGCCGTGGATGCAGTGGCACTCCGACCGTTTCGACCCTCCTACCGATGCGACCATCTTGGCCCAGGATCACGTCGGGGTGCAGGCCTTCACCGTGCGCCGTCACCTCGGTGTCCAGTTCCACCCTGAAGTCACCCGAGCGCATCTCGACTATTGGATGGATCTGAGCGGAACCGACGAACTCGACGACCTCGGAATCAACCTCGCCGACCTACTTGCCGAGACCAGCACCCGCGAGCCGGAAGTTCGGCAACGCACGAATCAACTCGTCGATTGGTTTATCACCGACATCGCCAAGTTCTGAGGAACCTACCCACGTCGGGCTTTGTTGACGAGCCAGGCGAAGACTGGGTCGGTGGTTGTCATCATTTCGGGGTGCCACTGGACGGCGATCACCGGACGCCCGGGCATCTCGACGGCCTCGATCGTGCCATCCTCCGACCGAGCCGAAACAATCAACCCGCCACCAACTCGGTCGACCGTCTGATGATGCAGAGAGTTGGCTCGGTGCTCAGCACCGAACATCGACCACAGTTCGGTGTCGGGTTCAATCGTCAATACATGCGCCTCGGCACCGGGGTCGACGTCGTAGCGAGCATGCTCAGGAATGTGCTGATGCAAACTGCCACCGGCGTGCACGTTGAGTAACTGCAATCCGCGGCAGATGCCGAGCACCGGCACGTTGACCTCGAGCGCAGCATCCAACAATCCGAACTCGATCTCGTCGCGAATGTGCTCGACCGACGACGCCTCGTTGGTGCTGCCGTATCTACTCGGATCGACGTCGGCCCCACCCGTCAACACGAGTCCGTCGAGGTGGCTGATCACTTCGGACGGGTCGACGTCCAACGGAATGTGGATCGGCATGCCGCCGGCAGCGAGCACACCTCTGGCGTAGTCGGCGAAGTACAGGTCGGCGTGCAGGTGGTCCAGTGCGCGGGGGAATCCGGCGATCTCGCCGATTCTGGTGCGACGACCCGGTAGCCCAATCAGCGGACGGCGACTCACGACAAGCCACTCACGTCCAACCGGCATCAGGGCGAGCGAACCACATATGTGCCTGACCGGTGCCGACAGCGTTTTCGTACTCGCCGTACATGACACCACTCGACTTGCACTCGCGCCCGCCGATCGCGGCAACCATCTGCAGGTAGTGACCGAAGCGACCCTCCGGGGTGAACTTCATGAAGTCGTCGATCGTGTCGAGCACACGGTCGTGACGACCCTCCGCCAACCACGCCAGCCGTTCCAGGTCGGCCGCACGATGAGCCTCAGTGCGGATGTGAATCGGATCAGACGGTTCGTGTGCACGGAGTTGTTTGAGCGGCCAGAACTTGTGGCTGAAGGCACCGCTTGCCAACAGCACGACACGGCGATCTGAGCTCGCAATCGCCCGAGAAATAGCGGTGCCGCACAACAAGAAGTCATCGGGTTCGCCCGACTGCGGCGTCGAGACCGAGAGCCAGCGCTCGTCGCCTTGCAGGAACGGCAACAGGTTCACCGTGGGGTAGTGGATCGGCAGATACGGGTCATCGATCGGCGTCAGCCACGAACCGGCAGCGGCAACCTCTTCGGCCATCAGATTCGCCAACTCGGGGTCGCCGGGGAAGTCATAGGGCACCTGACGCATGCCACGCGGCAACTCGTCGGAGGTGTAGAGCCCCGACCGACGTTCATGCGATGTGACGACAAACTCGAACGTCGTAAACCAATGCGAGTCGAACACGACGAACGTGTCGACCCCAAGCGGGTCGATCACCTCAGCCCGCATCCGGTGCAAGGCTGGAACGAGACTGATCTCTTCACCGGAGTTGATCTCGCGCCGATCAGCCTCCGACATCACCATCGTCGGGACATGCGCCACGATCGCGGCACCAACAATCTCACCCACATCGCACCTCCTGTTCACATTTCATTCGGTGCCAAACTATCATCCGAATGATTGGCCCACAGGGAGACGACCATCGATGACTTCACCATTCCGCAACATCGACGCCTTCGCCGACATCACGTCGCACGACACGTTCACCAACGGCGTCCCTCACGCCACGTTCGCACGGCTGCGGGCCGAGCAGCCGGTCACTTGGCTCGACGAGAGCAACGGCAGCGGATACTGGGCAGTACTCAAGCATCGCGACATCATCGAAGTCAGCCGCGACGTCGAAACGTTTACATCGCGAGCCGGAATCCGGCTCGAACAAATGGACGCCGACGAGACTGCCGCCCGACGAACGCTGATGGAAATGGATCCACCCGAACACACCCGGCTGCGACGTCTGGTCAGCAAAGTCTTCACACGCCGGATTGTCGAGACCTACGAGGAACAGATACGCCAGTTGGCCGTCGAGGTGATCGAGCGAGCGATCGAACACGACGAGTTCGATTTCGTCGAGGAAATCGCCGCCGAGTTGCCGATGCGGATGCTCGGCCGATTGCTCGGTACACCCGATGAAGATGGGTACACGCTGGTCGAACTCGGCGATGCGTTGCTCGGCAACAGCGACCCGGAGTTCACCCAACACGTCGTCGATCTGGTCGACACCGACGAGTTTCGAATGATGCCGTTCCGTTCCCCCGCCGGCCTGCAACTGTTCAAATACGCCCAGCACACGGCCGACGTCCGACGTGCCAACCCGACCGACGATGTGATCGCCAAACTGCTTGAGCCGACCACCGACGGCGAGCCGTTGACCGAGTTGGAGTACAACAACTTCTTCGCCCTGCTCGTCGCCGCCGGCAACGACACGACCCGCTACACGATGGCAGGCAGCATCAAGGCCCTCATCGAGCGACCGCATCTGCTCGATCAACTCCGCCAAGCCGACGACGCCACCTGGCGAACGGCCACCGACGAACTGTTGCGTTGGACCACGGTGACCACTCACTTTCGGCGCACCGCCACCCGAGATATCGAGATGCGCGGCAAGCAGATCCAGGCCGGTGACAAAGTCGTCGTGTACTACACCTCAGGCAACTTCGATGAAGAACAATTCGCCGATCCGTACACGCTCGATCTGGCGCGCACACCCAACGACCACTTGACGTTCGGCCGTGGCGGGCCACACCTGTGTCTCGGTGCATGGCTGGCTCGGATGGAGATCCGGGTCACGTTCCAGGAGTTGGCAAAGCGAATCGCAACCATCGAACAGATCGGTGACGAGCAATACCTTCGCTCCAACTTCATCGCCGGAATCAAACACCTCCCGGTCAGGGTCACCCGCCGCTAATGCGATGTCAGACAACAGTCACGGCACTAGTCAGACACCTGGTTACGGCAACGCCGGCGGAAGGCGCCGTTCCAGCGTCGTGCCCGCTTTCCACGAGACGGCGACTTCGCGCCAGTAGCCGGCGATCAGTTCGATCGGCTGCAAACGGGTGAGTTCCTCTACCGGCGATTCGCCGAGTACCAACTCGAAGTCACCGGTGAAACTGCGCCCGATCTCGGCGTCGTAGCCGCGCATCGTGACCAGTTCGTCGAGGCTGTCGGTGCCATCCGATTCGATCGTCGGCATCCAGCGGTTATGGATCATCGGCAGGGCGTTCACGAATCCGGCGTGATCACTCGGCCCGCTGATCGTGAACTTGGCTTGGATCAGGCGACGGTCGTAGGCCGCCAGCGTTGCACCAAAACGGCCGCCCGGTTCCAACCGTGGTCCGGCGCGACCGACCGTCACCGGGCGAGTCATAAAGATCGACCCGAGCTTCTTCGGATAGCCCTGGTGATGCCCGCGCACCATCGCGTAGTCGCGATCGACCCAGATGTAAGCGCATCGCGAGTAGTGCCGACCCTGATACTTGCAGCGCACCACCACGAAGACTTCGAGGTACTGCGAACGAATCGGGTCGAGCAATTCGTCGAACGAGTCGGAACAGCTTTGCCAGTCGGCCCAGATAATCGCCACCGCACCCGGGTCATCGTCGGCAAGTTCGAGCGGCGACGGGAGCAGTTCGGCGACGGCAGCCGGGTCGGTCCGGTACTCCAAGGTCAGCATCGAACCCGAATAGTGCCACGGAGGCGAAGGCAACAGGGACGACGCACCGGAAGCCGTTCGAGGGAACAGGAACCCGTTCAGTTCGTTCATGACATGACAAGATAGTTTGGTTGCGAACAACTTGCTGCACCGATGCAGCCCAAACCAGGGGGAACCTCGTGGCTGAGTATCGACGGATCCTGCTCGACGGATATCCGACCGAAGTGGCTCGCCATGGTGACGAGTTGGTGGCGGGCGACGGGCGATCTGTGGCCGCCTCGACCGCCGTTCACCTCCCGCCGACGCGACCGTCGAAGATCATCTGCGTGCACCTCAACTACAGCAGTCGGGTCGCCGAGTTCATGGGCAAACTGCCACCCGCGCCGACCTACTTCCAAAAACCGGTGAGTGCTCTCAACAGCCACGGAGCTGCCGTCGTGCGACCAGACGGATGCCAGTGGCTCAACTACGAGGGTGAGATCGCGATTGTGATCGGCCGAACATGCCGCAACATCTCCCCCGCCGAGGCCGGCGACTATATCGGCGGGTACTCGGTCGCCAACGATTACGGCCTACACGACTTCCGTGACACCGACGCAGGATCAATGTTGCGGGTCAAGGGGTCCGACACACTCTGCCCGGTCGGGCCCGGCGTGGTGACCGATTGGGATTTCCGGGGTAGGCAGATCACGACGACGGTCAACGGCAAGCTTGTGCAGAACGCCACCACCGAGGAGATGGAATGGGACATGCACTATCTCGTCGCCGACATTGCCCGCAACATCACACTCGAACCTGGCGACCTGCTGCTGTCAGGCACGCCCGCCAATAGTCGACCGGTGCAGCCCGGTGATGAGGTCACAGTCGAGGTCGAAGGACTCGGACGGCTCGAGAACCACATCGTCACGGGTCCAACTCCGATCCGCACCGATGTCGGCGCCCAACCGACCAACTCTGAGGAAGTCGTCTCGACAGCACTCGGCGGCGATTGGGAATTCCGGGGCATCCGCCCCCCGCAACGTTGACTTCCAGAGTTCGGGCCAGCGTGGTCGTTTTGGTCCGCATCCGCGAATCGCCAGCGTAGGCATGCGACCGCGAACCGACTAGCCGGGGAAGTACTCGACCATTGCTGCGGCGGTGATCGCCGCCCGTTGGGCGTGTCCGATGGTGTTGTAGTGGATCCCGTCACGATCGAACCAGCCAGCCTTGGCGAGATCGGACCAGTGCAGCACGGCTACGTTTGGACGGTCGGCGGTCAGCCGATACAGCGCCTCGTTCCAGGCCTTCATCGCCTGGTTGCCGTAGTTAGGGTCGTCGGTAAGCAATGAAGCTGAGTCGACCCACAGAATCTGGTCGTCGCCGAGCAGTTCCAGCATCTTGTTGATCCGTTCGTCGGAACCGACCGCAGCACCGGCGGCCACGTTGGCGGCGTCGTTGGTTCCGATCATCAACACCCAGCAGCCCTCGTAGCCGTTGCTCTTGACAGCGGCGGCCACGTCATAGGCGTTCACCTGAGTCGGGTAACGGAGTTCATCGATGGAGCGCCCGTCGTCATTGTCGGGGTACACGACCTCGACCCCTATCGCGAGGTAACGGGCCTCCATCGTCAGGTCCGCACCACCGACGCCCTCAGCGGTCCAGAGACTGACCGATGTCGAATCGCCGATGTGAACGATCTGAGCGCACGATGTCGTCGTCGGTGCGGGTGGCAACGTCGTCGTCGTCGTCGACGTCGTCGTCGTGCTCGTCGTGGTCGTGACTTCAGACGATGCGGCCGGTGGCGCCGCAACTGACGTCGGCGGCGCGTGATCGGTGAGGAGCGTGGTTGATGTGGTCGTCGTTCCCGACCCAATCTCAACGCTCGACACTTCCGTGGTACACCCGGCGACAAGCACGGCAACAAATATCGCTGCGATCCGACTGTTCACGAGGCGACACTCACAGCCGCAGATGCACGCGCCGACTCAGCGCGCTCGCGCACACAGCAGTCGGCGACATGGTCGTTGACGAGACCCATCGCCTGCATGAATGCATACATCGTCGTCGGACCGACGAACGACCAACCGACCTGCTTGAGTTGTTTCGACAGTTTCGTCGAGGTTTCGGTGAGCGCAGGAATCGTTGTCGGCGGGTCATCGAGAAATGTCGCATGCGGCCAGAAATAGTCGGCCATGGACCCATGACGCTCGATCAACTCGATCACCCGTGCGGCGTTGTTGATCGTCGATCGGATCTTGCCACGGTGCCGAACGATTCCGGCATCGGCTAACAATCGCTCGACGTCACGATCCCCAAAACCAGCGACCTTCTCCGGGTCGAACCCGGCGAACGCAGAACGAAAGTTGTCACGCTTGCGCAGAATGGTCAACCACGACAGGCCAGATTGAAAGCCCTCGAGGCAGAGTTTTTCGAACAGTCGGACATCATCGGTGACGCCGAACCCCCATTCGGTGTCGTGGTAGGTCACGTAGTCAGGGGTCGAGACACCCCAGCCGCACCGCGCCAACCCGTCATCGCCAACCACCACGTTCACACATCCAGTGTCTCACGCCAGCACCCGCCTGAGGCGGTCACGTTCGAAGCAACTGCTTTTGGACCTTGCCCATGGCGTTGCGCGGTAGTGACTCGACGAAGCGGATCTCGCGGGGTCGTTTGTGGATTGCAAGCGTCGATGCGACGTGGTCAATCAAGGTTGTCGCGTCGGCGTCGCTGCCCACGACAAACGCCACGATTCGCTCGCCGAGATCGTCATCGGGGAGGCCAACGACAGCAACCTCGGCCACCGTCGGGTGCGAGAGTAGGGCCGACTCGACCTCACCCGCACCGACCTTGTGACCACCGGTCTTGATGATGTCAATTGACGTGCGGCCAACGATCCGGTGGAAACCGTCTGGTCCGATCACGGCGGCATCGCCACTCACGAACCAGCCGTCGTCGGTCATCGACTCGGCAGTCTTGTCGGGAAGATTGAGATAACCGTCAAACAAGGTGGCCCCTCGAACCTCTAGACCACCGATTGTTTCACCGTCGTGTGGAACCGCTGACCCGTCATCTGCGCGCAGCCGAGTTTCAACACCGCTGATCGGAAGGCCAACGTGGCCCGCTCGACGTTCGCCTCCGGCCGACGTGCTGAGGGTGATCAAAGTCTCGGTCATGCCGTATCGCTCAACCGGCGACTGACCCGTGAGGTCGCACATCTGCTCAAACACCGGAAGAGGTAACGCAGCACTCCCCGAAACGAGCAGCCTGGCACTCGACAACTGACGAGCAAGCGTCGGCTCGGCAACGACTCGTGACCACACCGTCGGCACACCGAAGTACAACGACCCCTCCGCAGCGGCGTACCGGTCAGGCGTCGGCCGACCCGTGTGGTGGAGCTTGGACCCGACCCGGAGCGCTCCGAGCACACCCAAAATCAATCCGTGCACATGGAACAGCGGCAGACCATGTACGAGCGTGTCGGCCGGTGTCCATTGCCAGGCAGCCGCAAGACCGTCGAGATCGGCGGCGATCGCCCGACGCGAGATGATCGCCCCCTTCGGAAGCCCTGTCGTACCGGAGGTGTACATGATCAGTGCGGGCGCGTCAACCGGTGTGTCGGCCCAGCCGACCGTCGCTGTAGCCGATGCGGGCACCGGCACCCGAGCCAAACCGACCTCGGGCCAGTCGGGGTTGCCGACTATGACCGAAGCGCCCGAGTCACGAAGGATGTGCTCACGTTCAACCGGGCCGGCGTCCGCCGGCACGGGTACCACCGGCACCCCACACCGAAGCCCGGCGACCACGGCGATCACTGTGTCGAGTGCCGACGTACCAGACACGGCAACCACGCCGGCACCGGCGATTCCGGCGGCCAGCGAATCGGCGCGAGCAGCCAGACGCTCCCACGATGTCGCCTGTCCATCAACGGTCACTGCGTCCGGGGCGTCGTCGTAAATTCCGTCAAGGGCGGGCAGCAGGCTCATTTCAGTTTGAACTTAACCGGTCGCGCCTCGGCCAGACTGTGCCGATGGCACCAACGATTACTGCCCTCGATTGCGGCCGGCTGCGACAGCAGGAACGGGTTTTGCTCGCCGGGGGGTCCCGCGACGTGATCGAGATTCCGGTTCCGTCGTGGCTCGTCCGTCACCCGGCCGGCACCGTCGTGTTCGACACCGGGCTGCATCCGTCGTTGACGGCTGACAGCGAATCGCTCGGAACAATGGCCCGACTGTTCGAGCCAATCATCGCTGTTGGCGGAACCGTCGGGCCACGATTGATCGAACACGACGTCGACCCGACCAGCGCCCTCACGGTCGTCCTCTCGCACTGCCATTTCGATCACGCCGGAGGTCTATGCGAACTTCCCAACGCTCGCGTGCTCGTCCAAGTCGCCGAGTGGAACGCTGCCCTTGATGGCCTCGACGCCGGGTACGCGCCAGACACGTATGACCTCGGGCACGAGATCGTGACCATCGATGGTCCGCACGACATCTTCGGTGACGGTGCAATCGTCTGCTTGCCCACGCCCGGGCACACGTGCGGTCATCAATCGCTCCGAGTTCACACGGCCGACGGGCCGGTGATCCTCGCTGCCGATGCCTGCTACTTCAGCAGCACCTTGGTGGACGACGTGCTTCCCCCGTTCAGTTTCGACTTTGATCAGCAACGTGCGTCACTTGGTCTTCTGCGACGCGAACAGGCCGCCGGGACCAGGATCATTCCTGGCCACGACGGCGCTGTATTCAGGCAGTGGCTCTGATCAGCCGGTGACGTTGAACGAGGCGAACGCTTGGTCGAGTGCGGGAAGATCGGCCTCGGTCACCAACTGCGCTCCGATGATCGCCGTGTACGAGGCATCGGCTGGGACAGCAACGAGAACAACCCAGCTGGCACCGATTCCACCACATTCGGTCCAGAGTTGATACTGACCTGTGAAGGCCCCGTCGCTGTAGTCGGTTACACCGCCATCGGTCAGGCATTCGCCGTCAGCGGGAGCTGAGTTGGCGATTGTGGCGGCAAGGTCGGTGACCGGACCGATGACCGCGTAGAACAATCCCGGAACGCCGTAGGTGGTCTCAAAGTCTGTGATCGAGGTCGACGCAGTGATCTGTGGAGCCGTGCTCCCATCATCGAACGTGACGGGTGCGGTACTGACATCGATCCACTCGATCGGGACATCGATCGTGATCAGACCGGAATCATCGACCAACGTCTTGTACTCACCGCTGTAAGTCGAGCCGGCCACCGGATCTGCCGACGACACCTCGTCGGACAGCTCGTCGGCAAACGAGAACGTCGGCACAATCGGGCCATCACCGTTGAGCTGTCCCGACAGCACCTCCGACGTGTCGAAGCGGAGTACCTCGACGTCGATCGGCTTACCCGCGCCGGAGGTACGGATGACGTCGCAGTAGGTGCTCATTGAACCGTCATCGCCGATCGGCAGACCGTTCAACGAAGTCACGATGTCACCGGCCTCAATCCCAGCCTTGTCAGCGAGTGAACCCGGAGCGGTACCCAGTACCCACAGTCCAGCTATGCCCATTTCCTCATCGACCACGATCTGCCCGTTGATGCCAAGCGACTCGAAGTCACCCTGCTTCAACTTCTCGACCACCCGCTGCGCCAGGGAATTGTCGATCGCAAAGAACTGCTCAGTGTTGGTCGGCGAGCCACCCGCGTAATTGACAGCAACGACTGTGCCGTCGGTCGTCACGAGAGGCCCACCAGAGTTACCCGGCTGGATCGCAGAATCGTGCTCCAAGGTGTAGTCGATTGATGCCCAACTGGTCTCGCCAAGCCCCTGTGCCTTCGAAACGATGCCGCGAGTCAACGTGAACTCCGGATCGCCAAGCGGGAAACCGGCGGCATACACCTCGAGCCCCACGGTCGGTTCCGTTGGGTACCAGCTGAGATACGGCAGAGAATCGTCGGTGACGAGCTGGATCAGTGCCAGGTCATTGCATTCCGACACACCCACCACAGTCGCGTTGTAGCTCTTCGTGGTATCGCCGCCTATAAACACCTCGAGCGTCGCCGCGCCGGTGACCACGTGATTGTTGGTGACGACGAGGCCGTCTTCGCTGATGATGAACCCGCTCCCGCGTCCGCCAATCGTGGAGAACCCGACCTCGGGATCACGAATCAAACCATGCGCTTCGATCTGCACGATCGCCGGTTGGACATTGTCGAAACTAGTCGGATTCCCACCATCCGCCGACTCGCTACTCGGAGTAGTCGGCTCAGTAGGAGGCGCCGTCGACGGTATAGTTGCAGCTGATTCGGTGTCGGATGTTTCTTGTGTGGAGCCACCGCTCGAACCGCACGCTGCAACTACCAGTGCGCTGATTCCGAAGATGACCGAGTTCCGGCGTGCTGTCATGGACACACGGTACGCAATTTCGCACACCAAATGGGTGATTATGCGATCCGCCACCTCGAAACGTTCCATCTGTCCGACGTAGTCGGCGAGCTCCGGTCCGATTACGGTCGCCCGATGCATATAGGGACCGTCTTTTCGCAGGCCGACAGCGCTAACACACCGATGCTCAGCTGATTCGCGAGTGGGCGATCGCCGCTGACCACGCCGGATTCCACCACCTAATGGCGTATGACCAAGCCTGGATCCACCGATCGCACGGGTCCGAATCGATGCGTGCGCGCCGTTCCCTGCGCCGCCGTACACCAACGAGAGCACCTTCCATGAAGTTTTCACTTTGTTTTCGCACCTGTCGGCGCTGACGACCAACTTGCAGTTCGTCACAGTTCCACACGCTCGATCGCGTCGGCATCAATCCACTTCCTGATCGCACGATTCCGATCTGGATGGGTTCCGGTGGAGCCGATCGCGTCCTGCATCGTGTCGTTCGAGCAGCGGACGGGTGGATGCCGCTGCTCGCAGCCGGGCTTGACACGTACGAGCTCGGCGAGCGAGTCGAACGACTACGACAGATCTGTGACGAACAAGGTCGCGACCGGGCAACGATGCCGGTCTGGGGTCGCTTCTACCTTGATGGCACCGACTCATGGAAATCCAAGGCCGAACAAGCGGCGTCGCTCGGATTCTCGCATCTCAGCGTCGGATTCGATCGTTTCGCCCAACCCGACACTCCCCATCGACAGCACCTCGACACCGTGATCGCAGTCATCGACGAAATCCGCTCCATCGTCAACGCTTGAGGTGCCGCCATACTGGGCGGGTGAGTGAGCTGGATGAGGATCGGTCGACTGCAACGGACTTCGTGCGCGAGTTGGTGCGACGCGACATCGAGCAGGGAAGGTTCAGCGGCCGGGTGCAGACCCGATTCCCACCTGAACCGAACGGCTATCTCCACATCGGGCACGCCAAGGCGATCACGGTCGATTTCGAACTCGCCAAGGAGTTCGGCGGGGTCTGCAACCTGCGTTTCGATGACACCAACCCTGACACCGAAGACGCATCGTTTGTCGAGGCCATCATCGCTGACCTGGACTGGTTGGGGTATCCGATCGACTTCGGCCCGTTGTATGCAAGCGACTACTTCGAACAACTCTATCAATGGGCCGAACTGCTGGTCACCGACGGCAAGGCGTTCGTCGATGACCAGGATTTCGAAACGATCCGCGCTCAGCGCGGCGGGTACGGCAAGCCGGGTGTCGACTCACCGCACCGCAACACCACACCCGAACACAACCTCGACTTGTTCCGCAAGATGCGTTCCGGTGACTTCGCCGACGGCTCGCACGTGCTGCGGGCCAAGATCGACATGCAACACGAGAATATGCAGCTTCGCGACCCAATCATGTACCGGATTCGTCGAGGTCATCACCACCGCACCGGCGACCGGTGGGTGATCTTCCCAACCTACGACTGGGCCCATGGCCAGAGCGACGCGATCGAGGGCGTAACTCACTCGCTCTGCACGCTCGAGTTCGACGCCCACCGGGCCCTGTACGACTGGTATCTCGACCAGCTTCCGCTGCCAGGTGATCAGCCGAGCCAGACCGAGTTCGCCCGACTCGAACTGACTCACACCGTCACCTCGAAGCGCAAGCTGTCGGCGCTCGTCGCTGACGGCACGGTCGACGGTTGGGACGACCCACGACTTCCGACACTACGCGGCCTGCGCCGTCGCGGCTACCCGGCTTCGGCAATCCGCGAGTTTTGTGCGTACATCGGAATCTCTCGTACCAATAGTCGCCATCAGATCGAATTATTGGAGTCGTTCGTTCGGACCGAGCTGAACCAGACCGCGCAGCGTCGGATGGCAGTACTCGACCCGCTCCACCTCCAGCTCACGGACTGGCCAACCGATCAAGCTGGGAACCCAGTCGTCGAGTATTTCGAGGTCCCCAACAACCCTGAGAAGGCCGCCGACGGCGTGCGTGAGGTGGCGTTCAGCGGCGAGTTGTTCATCGAGCATGACGACTTCATGGCTGAGCCGGCACCGAAGTACTTCCGGCTCTCCCCCGGCAAAGAGGTTCGTTTGCGCGGTGCATATTTGGTGACGTGCACAGGTTTTGAGACCGACGCTGACGGGAGCGTCACCAAGGTGCTGGCGACGCACGACCCCCAGTCAAAGGGCGGGGCGGCACCCGACGGACGCAGGGTCAAATCCACGATGCATTGGGTATCGGCCGCACACGCGGTCGATGCTCAGGTAGCGCTGTATGAGCGCCTGTTCTCTGCCGAGGTGCCTGGCGAGGCGACCAACGAACCGTTCGACGATCTCAACCCGAACTCGCGGGCGCTGCGTACCGGCTGCAAGGTCGAAGCCGCGCTGGCCGAGACTCCGGCTGGTGAGGTCGTGCAGTTCGAGCGGTTGGGTTATTTCGCCCATGACCCACGCCAGCAGTTGCTGTTCCATCGGACAGTCGGTTTGCGTGATGAGTGGTCGAACATCCAAAAACGCGTCGGCGACATCGCAATCCGACTCCGACAGCCGTTAGGCGCTGACCACAGCCTGTCGTAGGGCGATTTCACTCTCTCGGAGGAGCTCGGCGATCTGTTCGATCGGGACCGGTCGCGAGAACAGGTGTCCCTGCGCGTAACCGCAACTCAACGATTCGAGTAACGCTAACTGCTCGCGCCCTTCGATCCCTTCACCGACCGTTTGGAGGCCGAGTGAGTTGGCCATCGTGATCAGGCTGTTGAGCAAGTTGACGTCGTGTTCCATCGTCGTGGTGATGAAGGACTGGTCGAGTTTGACTACGTCGACCGGCAACGATCGCAACTGACGGAGCGAGGTGTAACCCGTACCAAAGTCGTCGAGCGCGATCCGTACACCGAGTGCTCGCAACCGGGTCAGCGTCTCGGCCGCCTCTTCAAAATCGTGGATCATGACCGATTCGGTCAACTCGAGCAACAATCGGTGAGGAGCGAGCCCGGTCGACCGGAGCACGGTCTGAACATCATCGACGAGGTCAGACGATCGCAGTTGGACGACACTGACGTTTACGGCGATGGTCTTGCCGTCATCCGAAGGGTCCAGCCGCTGCACCTGCGCACATGCCTCGTTGAGGATCCATCGACCCATCGGCACAATCAGACCGGTTTCCTCCGCGAGCCCAATGAAACGACCCGGCTCGATCCGACCTCGCGTCGGATGCTCCCACCGAACAAGCGCCTCGAATCCGCTGATCCGTCCGGTCGAGACCTCGATGATCGGCTGGTAGTGCAGCGTCAGCTCGTCTCGTTCGAGTGCGTGGGTCAGTTCGCCACGCATCTCGAGTCGCTCCATGACCGTCTGGCGCATGCCTTGCTGGAAGATCTCCCAACGCGCCTTGCCATTGCTCTTGGCGAGATACATGGCGGTATCGGCATCGCGCAACAGGTCCTCGACCGAGTCATTGGAGTCACCGAATGCGATACCAATCGATGCACCGGGGTACACCGTCAGATCCTGATCCAACACCAACGGGCGTCGGATCTCGGCAAGTGCACGATTGGCGATCTCGATCGCTGCATCCGTTGACTCTGATTCGAGCAGAATCGCGAATTCGTCCCCGCCGAGTCGGGCGACGGAATCGTCTCGCCGCACCACGGCGCGAAGCCGTTCTCCGACGACCTGCAGCAATCGATCGCCGGCAGCGTGTCCGAGGCTGTCGTTGACCATCTTGAAGTCATCGAGGTCGATGCACAGCACCGCTGTGCGGGCTCCAGTGGTCGGGGTCGCCAACAACGCTTCGCGGACTCGACTGCCGTACAGCGTTCGATTGCCGAGACCCGTCAAGGCATCGTGTGTCGCCTCGTGTACGAGCGCGCCACGGCTGGATTCAAGTTGCATGGCGACCAATATCAGTCGAACGACAACCAAGGCGAACAAAACAATCGATCCGCCGAGGAGTGCTGGAAGCTCAAGCGAAGCTCCCCACACGGCGCGGGCTGCGATCGTCAGTGGTGCGGCTACGGTCACGATCGAGAGCACGGCGATCCGGGTCGCCGTGAGGCGTGGCCAGGAGATCTCTGCGATCGGCGTTGAGATCTCGCCAACTCTGGCGTTCACGACGAGCCCGCCGACGAGCACGTAACTCATCCACCACAGCGCGTCAACAGGATGCCCGGGCAGGTACTCGCCGTATGAAGCCAGATAGGCGTACCAGAGGTCTGCACCCAGCAGCGCCAGCAGCGCACCAGCCAGCATCCAGGTCGGAGCGGACTTCCTGAGCCGAACCGCCAACTGGGCACCCATCGCTATCAGCAGCAGGTCGCCCGCCGTGTAGGCGGTGTTGATCACCCGTTCCGGTATTCCGACGGACGTGTCGAAGACCGCAGGACCAATGAAGAACACCCACAACAGGACACCCGAACCCACAGCAACGATCAGTCCATCGATGACACCGCCGAGATCGCGTCGCTCGCGTTGGGCACTCCACAACATGGTCAGTCCAAGGGCGATCGGTACGTACCCACCGACATAGAAGATGTCACCCACGTTCGGGTGGCTACGTGACGTCGGTCGAGGATCAACCCCCAAGCAACGTCTGCATCTCGGTTAGCTCGCCCTGCTGGCCCGCGATGATCTGATCCGCGAGCGAACGTACGTCGGCGTTCGAGCCGGCGGCCTTCACAGTTTGGGCCATAGCGATCGCACCTTCGTGGTGACGGATCATCATCTGCATCCACATCGTGTCGAACTCGGCACCTTTCATCATCCCAAGCGAGTCCATTTCCTCGACCGACATCATGCCGTCCATCGCCGACATGTCATGCCTATCGCTGGTGTTCATTTGCATCGGTTCTCCCCAGGTAGTGAGCCATGCGGTCATCGACTCGATCTCGGGGTCCTGAGCGCCCTTGACGCGCGTCGCCAGATCTCGCACCTCTGGGCCCGCCTCGACGGTCGGGTCGAGAGCGATTTCCGCCATCGCGATCGCCTGCTCGTGGTGCGGGATCATGCC
>JANOTN010000396.1:0-5683 GCA_031416375.1 Ilumatobacteraceae bacterium | reverse complement strand
CGCTTTTGGCCGTCCCCCAAGTACTACCGAGGAGCGACACTGACAATCACCGATGCCGCTACACGAATGGTGAACCGATGAGCACCATCGCCGTGACCGGAGCAACCGGGTTTCTGGGCAGGGCGGTCGTTCAAGCCTTGGAGTCAAGTGAGGACAGGGTCGTCCAATTGGGGCGTCAGGAGAATCGAGACATCGGGCTGCCATTCCATCGTGTCGACCTTCTTGAATCGTCCGGGCTCATCGACGCGTTCGAATCGGAACGGCCAGAGCAACTCGTGCATCTCGCCTGGGATGTCACCCACCGCCAGTACTGGCATTCCGACCTGAACCGACAGTGGAGCGAGGCAACACTGAGGCTGGCGCAGACGTTCGCGTCGGCCGGTGGTCGACGTCTCGTTGTTGCGGGAACGTGCGCCGAGCGAGCGACCAACCTCAGCTCGACGCCATATGCCGTCGCCAAAGCAAGAACGCGCGAAATCCTCATCACACAAACCGAACTAGAGGTTGTGTGGATACGGGTCTTCTTCCCGATCGGCCCCTACGAGGATCCCCGACGACTCATACCCTCGCTGATCAGGGCTCTCGCGTCGGGCGATCGATTCTTTGTGCGCGAACCGTCACTAGTGAGGGACTTCTGCAGTGTGACCGACGTCGGTTGCGCATTCGCGGCCGCGGTGCGCGGCAGTCAAGTTGGCACCTACGACGTTGGAACTGGCATCGGCTGTTCGCTGGGTGACGTCGCCCAGCAGGTCGCCGAAGCAATGAATCGACCAGGAACGATCGATTTCGGGCCACCGTCGGCCCCCGACCCGCTGATTGCGTCAACCGGAGGCCTCGCCGCTGATTTCGGCTGGGACGCTATGATTTCCCCTCACGATGCGCTTGGCCAAGCGGTCAACTGGTGGAAGGACCGAATGTGACATCCTCAGACCCTGCGGCTCAGTTGCCGCGCCAATTCCAGCTGGGAGTCGATCTCGACGACAGATCGTTCGAGATGGTCAGTTCGGATGGAATGCAGCAATTCGGTTTCGACTCGGCGCAAGGAGCATGGCTCGCATCACACTTCTGGAAGCAGGTCGGCTGGGACACCAAGCACGTGTATTCCTTCACATGGCACGGTAGGCCGATCATCCAACTGCCGGACGATCTCGTACGGATGCAAGAGGCGTTCTTCGAGGTCGAGCCTGACTTGGTCGTTGAGATCGGAGTGGCGCATGGCGGGTCAGCCGTGTTCTTCGCCGGCCTGTGCGCAGCGCAAGGATTCGGCGAGGTCGTAGCGGTCGAACTCGAGCTCAGGCCTCACAACAGGGAAGCATTGGACAACCATCCACTTCGTAGGCTGATGACGGTCGTGGAGGGCAACTCGATCAGCTCCGACGTGGTCGATCAGGTGGCGATTCATGCGGCCGACAAGGACCGTGTGATGGTCTTCCTCGACGGCAACCACACCAAGGCTCACGTCGCCGCCGAACTCGAACTCTACGCTCCGTTCGTCTCTCCCGGAAGCTGGCTTATCGTGGCTGACGGAATCATGAACGAACTGAACTCAGCGCCGCGCTCGCAGCCTCATTGGGTGGACGACAATCCGGTGCCAGCAATCCACGCGTTCCTAGCGAACCATCCCGAGTTCGAACGTGTCGGGCCACCTCGTCCGTTTGACGAGTCAACTGCCGCTCCGACAGCGACGTACTTCATCGATGGATGGCTCAAGCGTCGATCCGTGAAGTGAGTAGCGAACCGATTCCCCAGTTGGCTGTGCGCGCCGAGTCGTGCAGGATCTGCGGCGCATCTCTTCCTGAACCGTTCCTTGACCTCGGAACCCAGCCTCTGGCCAATGCATACTCGCCAGTCGGCGTCGAGCTGCCAAAGGCCCCACTGGCGGTAACTCGTTGCCCGGACTGCACGATGCTGCAACTTACTCACACCGTCGATCCGACGGTCATGTTCGTCGACTACGCCTACCAGTCGTCGGTGTCGACTACCTGGGTGCGGCACTGTTCGGAACACATCGATTCGCTCCTCACCTCCGGCGCACTTCAACCCGACGCAACCGTGGTCGAGGTCGCATCGAATGATGGATACCTCCTCCGCCACCTTCGCTCCCGTGGCATCAGGAGCTTCGGTGTTGAGCCAGCAGTAAACCTGGCCGAACAGGCAAACCGCCAAGGACTCGCGACGATCAACGCCTTTATGGGCGCTGACTCCGCGCCAACGATCCTCGAACAGACCGGTGCGGCCGATCTGATCATCGCCAACAACGTCCTCGCTCACGTGCCAGATCCAGTCGACTTCCTCAGCGGCATCGCCCAGATCTTGGCACCCCAAGGGCGTATATCTATCGAGTCACCACATGCCCTGCGCCTGGTGGAGGGTATGCAGTTCGACACTGTGTACCACGAGCACGTCTTCTACCTCACCATCGACGCCGTCTCGGCAACTGCGCGCCGAGCAGGTTTGGAACTCATCGCTCTCGAACCGGTTCCAACTCACGGTGGAAGCCTGCGCATGACATTCGCTCACCAAGGCGCAGCTGCGGTGGAGCCTTCGGTTGCCCGGTGCGAGGGTGAGGAACGATCGTCGGGTCTCCTGTCCCCTGAGGGCCTCAGTGCGTTCGCTAACAAGGTTCAATCGTTGAAGGAGGAAGTGCTCAGCCTCCTCACGCAGAGCCTCGCTCAGGGTGCGAGTTGGGCGGCGTTCGGCGCAGCCGCCAAGGGAGTCGTCTTCGTCAACTACCTCGAACTCGACCGTCGGCAGATCTCCTTCGTCGTCGACAACAACCCATCGAAGCAGGGCCGAGTCATGCCAGGCACTGACATTCCGATCGTCTCGCTAGACCATCTTGCCCAGGCGTCAACGGTCACCGACATGTTCGTTTTCGCGTGGAACATTGCCGACGAACTGAGCCGTGAGATCGAGAAGGTTTGTGCTTGGCCGATCAACACGTGGGCTGCCCTCCCACATCTGCACAGGGTCTGATGAAGCCCGTCGCACCCACGACCATCGACGGAGTGGCGGTGCTTGCTTCGTTCGTCGCCACCGACGCGAGAGGATCATTTGCGAGGGTTTGGCCGCTGGACTCTGCACCCGATGGCTTCGAAGTCGAGCAGGTGCTGGTGTCCCGAAACACGCAGCAGTACACCCTGCGCGGAATGCATTTCCAGCGTGCATCGGCCGCAGAACGGAAGATCGTCGGTGTGTTGCACGGACGTATTCTCGACGTTGTCGTCGACCTGCGTCGCGAGTCCGCCACATATCTGCAGTGGGCGGCGGTTGAGCTGAACGGTCATGAGCCGGTTGTTGTCGTGCTGCCGAGAGGCGTGGCCCATGGGTTCTTGACGCTTGAGAAGGACACCGAGGTGAGCTACCTGCTCGACCGTCCATACCGGCCGTCACACGCCTGCGGGCTGCGATGGGATGATCCGCTGATCGGCATCGAATGGCCTTGCGCTCCGGTCAACGTCTCCGACCAGGACGCATCGTGGCCTCCGGTTCAGTCCGGCTTCTCAGCCCTTGCCGAGTGATCTGCCGAGGTGTCCTCCACGATCGAACGCAGTGCTTCCTGGGCAAACTTCCGTAACCATCTCGGATGGAACGCGGCGACAAGCAAAGCCAGCCGGGCTTGTCGCCGTACTCGGTTCGTCGGAGCTTCGTCGGCGGCGCGGTAAAGGTCACACCACAATTGGCTCCATCTCGGAATGTCGCCCGCGCGGGCCCGTTGTAGCTTGTGCTTTAGGCGTGCCCAATCTTCAGGCGGGCTGTCACCGCGCACCGAGTACCTGTTCCCGATCATGTCGATGCGCGAGGCTGGACCCCGAAGTAATAGTCGCCAGGTTAGGACAACATCGAATCCGAACCGATCGGTGATCAGACCCAACACGTCGAACGTAGATGGGCGATACACAGAGTAGATCTCGTTCCATCTCGGCTGGCAGGCGTAGCTCAATAGGCGCGCGAAAGGTCGTGACGACGTCAACCCTCGCGCAGGTGAATACATCGACAGTCGTGTCGTCGACCCTGCGAGCACAAATTCTGCGTCGGCAACGGTGAACTCTGCATCAGGGCACAACTCAAGTTGCCTGGCTGCGCCGGCCAGGTATCCATCGAACATCTCGTCATCCGCTGCGAGCCATGTGAAGTACTGGGCTCCGAGTGTCACCGACTGCTCGAACGCGAACCGAAAATTGTCGGGAGCGGGGCACAGCCGATCCGGTTGGATGATCCGCAGGCGGCCACTCGAGTCGTTGAGATTATTGATGATCGAGGCTGTCGCGTCCGTACTCCAGTTTTCGCTGATGATGCATCTCACATCTACGTCGATCTGGTTTGTTACGGATCGTATCGCTGCTTCGATGGTGCCTGATCCGTTGTGAACGGGTAGGGCCACGACGAAGGTTGGCGCTGCTGGTTCCATCTGGTGCCAATCAGTGTTCGGGGTCGACAAACATGTGCGACATCTCGTTCAATGTCGTTTTGTCGCGCAGAGTGTCCATCGGCTGCCAGAATCCGTCATGCCGCCAGGCCATCAACTCGCCATCGGCGGCCAACGTCTCAAGCGGTGCACGCTCCCACGGCATGTCATCATCGGTGACGAGATCGAGTGCTGACGGGTGCACAATGAAGAACCCGCCATTGATGTAGGCACCGGTTCCGCTGAGCTTCTCGTGAAAGGCGTCAACGCGATCACCATCTAAGCCGACAGCACCGAAACGCCCTGGTGGTTGGACGACGGTCATCGTGCATTTCTTGCCATGCGCCCGGTGAAACGCCATCTCAGCGGTGAAGTCGACGTCACTAATGCCATCTCCGTACGTCATGCAGAACGGTTCATGAGGATCGAGAAACTCGCGCACACGTTTGAGCCGCCCGCCTGTCATGGTTTCCTGTCCTGTGTCAACCAGGGTGACCTTCCATCCCTCAGAGCGCGTGCGATGGTAGGCCAAGTCCCCCGAGCCGAGGTCGGCAGTGACATCAGATGAGTGGAGGTAATAGTTGGCGAAGTACTCCTTGATCTGGTACCCCCGGTAACCCAGGCAGACGACGAACTCGGTGAGGCCGTGACGTGCGTACATCCGCATGATGTGCCAAAGGATCGGCCGACCGGCCACCTCCACCATCGGTTTCGGTTTCGTCTCGGTCTCCTCTGCGAGACGGGTTCCCTTACCGCCGGCGAGAATCACTACTTTTGTCAAGGCGCTTCCCTTCGCATCCGTTACCCGACTAGTGCCAGGTATCGCTCGATCTGCTCCGCAATGACCCGGTGTCCTTCCTGTGGATCACGCTCCGATGCCTCGGCCCACTCGGCGGTCCACTCAATCGCCGAGGCGAGCGAGACCAACGGCCACCATCCCAGCCGCTCGTGAGCGCGGGCCGTTTCGAGCTGCAGGTACGGCGCTTCTTTGAAGGCAACGCCGCCACCGAGGATTGGCGGCGGCGATCCGAGGCGCCCGCAAAGGAGCTCGGCGATCTGGCCGACCGTCAGGGGATCCTCGCTCCCAGGCCCGAAGTTCATGGCCGGTCCAGGGTCAGATCCCGTTGACAGCGCGTGAGCCATCTGCATGTAGCCCCACAAGCAGTCGAGCCCGAAGAGCCACGGCCGGGTTGCCCCAGGATTCCTGAGTTCGACCGATCGGCCGTCGCGCGCTGCTCTGATAATGTCTGGCACAAGTCGGTGTGGTGACTCGTC
>JANOTN010000395.1:0-2096 GCA_031416375.1 Ilumatobacteraceae bacterium | reverse complement strand
GCCCGCAACACGTTGCGGCCAAGCGCGTCATCCGTACGTAGACGGCCATGATGGCTGCTTGGAGGGCGAAATGGACCGATCAGGTATGGGCTCCCTGGCGAGATCCAGAATCGGGCGCATTCCGGCGACAGTATTGACGCTAGTGGTCGCGCTCGTCCTCGCGATGGCCCCGATCGCAAGCGCGGCGACCCTGGCCAACGCCTGGAGCGCCAAGATCGGGACATCTGGCGCCAACGGCACCGTCACGATCAATGCCTTCACCACGGGTGCGGGCTCGATCGTGCTCAAGCTCGCCAAGCTCAGGGCCTCGACTACCCATACGGTCGTCGTCGCCAAGGGGACCTGCAGCAAGGTCGGTACGACCGTCATCAAGTTCGCCTCGATCAAGACAAGCTCACGCGGCGCGGCCGCGCGTACGACGAGCCTCACCGCCGCGCAGGTGACTGCGATCAAGGCCGCGACCAACGGGACCGGCAAGCTCGCCATCCGGATCGCCTACGGCACGACGGTGAAGTGCGGCCTGTTCGCCCCGCTAGGCGTCCCGCCATATGTGGCGGCGAAGATCGCCGTGGGCCGCAGTCCGTCGGGCGTTGCCATCGACCCGTCGGGCGTGTGGGTGACCAACTGGTGGGATAACACGTTGTCTCGCATCAACCCGGCCACCAATACCGTGCTCAGCGTGGTGCCGATCGACTTCACCGCTACCCAGGGTGCGGAGGCGATCGGAAGCGGTGCCGGCTCGCTCTGGGTGACCGCGACCGACCAGGACGCGAACGGCGACTGGGTGCCCGGCGTCGTGAAGCGGATCAACCCGGCGACGGGTGCGACCCTTGCGACCATCCCAGTCGGCACGTCCCCGTGGGACGTCGATGTATCTCCGGGAGCCGTCTGGGTCGCGAACAATGACAGCGGCTCGGTCATCCGCATCGATCCCGCTACCAATCAAGTCGTTGCGACCATCGCCATCCCCGATGCCAGCGGCGTGACGGTCGGCCTCGGCGCCGTCTGGGTGGTCGGCGCCACCGGACAGGTGACACGGATCGACCCCGCCACGAACCAGATCGTGACCACCATCCCGACGCAGACCACCGGCGGGTCCATTGCCACGGGTAACGGCGCGGTGTGGGTGACGCATCCGGGCACTGAAGGACAAGCGGACGGAAGCCTCTCGCGGATCGATCCTGGCACCAACCAGGTCGTTGCCAACACGCTGCTCGGGTCGAACCCTCAAGAAGTCGTCGTCTCGGGCACGAACGTGTGGATCGGCATGCTCGGCGAACCGACAGTTGTGCGCGTCAGTGCGACCAGCAACGCCGTTCTGAACCGAGTGGCGGTGAGCGCAGAGGTCTACACGATCGCGGTGACCCCTGACGTCGTCTGGGCCGTCCACAACCTGCCAATTCCCGAAGGACGCACGGAGCCGCCGGCGGGCGCCGTCTCGCGCATCAGTGCGTCGGCCCCCATCGCGAGCGTGACACCCGCGCCCACCGCCAGTCCGACTCCCACGCCGACTCCGACGCCCACGCCATCGGCAGGCGGCACGTTGATGGTTGGCCCATACTTTTTCTTCGCCGTTCCGGCGGGCTGGAGCGATATCTCCATCGGCAGCGCTATTCGGGCCCACGGTCCCGGTACGTATCAAGCAATAGGGACGTTAACCGAGCAAAGCAGCCTGACGCTTGAGGGGGTCAGCGCGCAGATCATCGCGAGCATCAAGAGCAAGACGGGGGTAGACCCGGAGCAGACCGAGGCCATCACCGTTGGTGGTTCACCTGCCAACCTGATGACGTACCACTTCGTCAGTCAGGGCTTAAACGCCCATCAACTCACGGCGATCTGCGTACGCAACGGAAGGGCTTACGAAATCTCCTACGCGAACGTGGCGGGAACGGAGGGTGCGGACCGGGCACTCTTCCTGTCCGTGCTCGGTACATTCACCTTCCTGAGCGCCGCCGGGTAGTGACTCCGCTCGAATAATCGTCAGCGCCTCCAGGACTGAGCGCTTGATTACGTAAACGATCCAGCCCAGCCAACGTCTACCACCGTGGCAGGGAAGGTGGTCGAGAAAACCATGATTGGCAACCGTGGGCTGGCCC
>JANOTN010000394.1:0-1962 GCA_031416375.1 Ilumatobacteraceae bacterium | reverse complement strand
GTCGATCGAGCGGCAGGCCGTCAAGCTCACGACGGCAGGCGCCCCGGTGTCGGGGTTCGGCTCCACTACGCTCGCGACCATCGCCGTCTGCGACGTCGATCTGGCACATCAATCGCACATCTCGGACGACGAGGACCTGCGGTTCCAACTGGGTGTGGCGGTCTATGGCTACGAACGAGACCAGCACAACGGCGGGCGCGCGTACCGCTGGGGCGAACAGGCGCTGCACCTTCGACGCGGTGTGCGGCTGCGGCTCGTCAACGTCGGCGCCACGGCGGCGATCAACAGCAAGGACAAGATCTTCGGGTATTTGATCTGTACGGTCTGTGGCGACAGCCGGTCGCCCCTGTCATCCGAGAAGGAGTGGGAGCACTTTCAGCAATCTCACAAGGACCGGTGTGGTCGCGACGTGACCACAGTCGGCTTCCACGCGGACGTGGTCGCCGATGCGATCTCCCTGCCCGCATGTCCGAATTCCCAAACGGCCTATAGCCTGCTCGAGGCACTGCGCATCGCCGCCACTCGGGTGCTGGACATGCACAGGGAGGATCTGCAGATTCTCGTAATCGGGCACGTCGACCGCGATGAGGTGGACGCGCTCCTATGGGATCCGATGCCTGGCGGCTCGGGTCTGCTCGAGCAGATCTGCGCGCGATTCGAAGAGATCGCCGCGATCGCTTTGGAAGTGGTGTCGCAGTGCCCCGCGGTCTGTGAGTCGGCCTGTATCGACTGCTTGCAGACCTTCAGGAACGGCTATTACCACAAGTTTCTGGACCGGAAGCTCGCCGAGGAGCGCCTGAAGGCATGGGGGCACAGACTCGTCGTCTCTCACGAGGTTCCGGCGAAGCAGCCGTCGCGCGAGCCGGGTGAAGGCGAGTATCCCGTTAACGAGGGCGAGCGACGGTTGCGCTACCTGCTCCGAGCTGCGGGTTTCGACGAGGGCGTCCGCGGCGAACAACTACGTCTCGATCGAGCCATCGGCACCACCACTCCTGATGTCATCTACCGCGCACCGCATCACGCGGGCGATGAGGGGGTGTGCATCTACCTGGACGGCTTGAGTCGGCATCTGCACGGGAATCCTGCGACGGCTGCACAGGACCGCCGGATTCGTGACTGGCTGCGCAGCAGCGGGTACGAAGTGATTGAGATCGCCGCGAGTGAGCTTCACGATGCCGGCGCCATGTCGAAGCACTTCAGAAAGCTGGCAGGGTACCTCGGTGTCGCTCAATTGAGGGATTCACTGAAGACCGATACGTCATGGTTCGAACGCGTTGGAGATGCCGTTGAATCAGCCACTCGGTTCGTGCTCCGCAAGGTTCAGCCGAATCCTGATCAGCGGTATGTGACCTGCGTGCCGTTCGTGCCTCTCAAGGCTGCTGCTGGAGGGTTTGGTGATCCGCAGCGGGTTGATGAGACTGATTTGGAATGGGTCGAGGTCGACGGGCGGCGTCTGAAGCCAGGGATGTTCGTTGCGCAGGTGGTCGGGAGGTCGATGGAACCTGACGTTCCTGACGGCGCCTACTGTCTCTTCAGCGCGCCGGTGGCCGGCAGTCGCCAGGGTCGGACGGTGCTTGTGCAACTGCGAGACCAGGTTGATCCCGAATCCGGGGAGCGCTACACCGTGAAGAAATACTCCAGCGAAAAGTCGTCTTCGTCGGATGGCACGTGGCGGCACGTCAAGGTCACCTTGAAACCGGTAAACCCGGCGTTCCTGTCGATCGAGCTCACGACCGATGATGAGGGCACGGTGCAGGTGGTCGCGGAACTCGTGGTGGTGTTGGGCTAGGCGGTAAGGAGTAGCCTTTGAAAAGACAACTCCTTTACCTCTTTATCTCCTGTCTAAATTAGTTCGTTTTTCGCGGCTCCATGGCCTCGCGGACCTCGGCGTCCGTCTTCAGCAGGTTCTTCACGTCGAATGCCCCAAAGCCAGACGCCAGCGACCGCGCCAGCATGCGCTCG
>JANOTN010000393.1:0-25051 GCA_031416375.1 Ilumatobacteraceae bacterium | reverse complement strand
GGAAGCTGAGTTTCGGTGACCTCTGTCATCGTGTCAGCCTAGCCTCAGACCTCCGGGGGGTAGCACGCTGACCAGGGTGTTTGGTCACACAGCGTTTGCATAAGTGCAGCGGTTTTGAGGTCGGGGTGGGGTAATGTGGTGGTTGTGGGAGCGACGGCATGCAACGAAGCGTTCGAGGGGATGCCCGAGCGTGAAGAGCCCCGGCTGTGCCGGGCCGACGGAGTGGTGTGGGTCACCTGGGGCCCGCGGGTGCTGTTCCGCTTCGATGAGGTCGACACCGGTATGCGGAACCTGGCGATGGTCGCCCTGGCCGAGGCGGGCGTGGCGGGAATCGAGGTGGCTGCGCTGTTCGGGTTGAGCGCCGACTACTTCTCCAAGCTGCGGGTGCGGGTCCGGCGGCTCGGGTCCGCCGAGCTGGTCCGCCCGATGGGCCGGCCCCCGAAGCTGACCGGCGCGGATGTGGCCAAGGCCAGGCGGTGGGCGGCGGGAGGAGTGACCGGCACCGAGATCGCCGGGTGCCTCGGGGTGAGCGACGCCACCGTGAGCCGGGCGCTGGCGGGGGGAAGCGTGGCGCTGGAACTGGTGGCCGAGCCGGTCGACGACGACGACACCGGGGCCGGCGGTGCGGCCCGCCTCGGTGTCGCCGAGGTGCCGTGTCGTTACACGGGGGCGATGCTGCTGCACCCATTCCTTGCCCTGGTCGGTGCCGGTGATGTGCTGGGCGGGCTGGGTTCGGGACCGGCCCGGCGTTACGACACCACAGCCGTGGCGTTGTGCGCCATGTTCGGTCTGGCTCTGGGGCCCGGGTCGGTCGAGGCCACCAAGCACCTGGGCCGGGTCGACATCGGTGCTCTAGCCGGGATCGGGTGCGCTCCTGAGCTGACCTCGTTGCGCAAGCGTCTCGGTGCCATAGCCGATAACTGTGACCCGCTCAGCGTGCAAGCGGCGCTGACGCGAGGCCTGATCGGCTCGGCGGCACCGCCCGAGCAGGTGTTCTTCATCGATGACCACTTCGTGCCCTATTACGGGGCAGCCCCGGTGGCCAAGGGCTGGAACACCAAACGTCGTCACGCCCAGCCCGGGCGTGACGACACCTACATCACGGACCTCTCCGGCCGGGCGCTGTGCTTCACCTCCTCGGAGCCATTCGGGCTGTCGGTGACCATGCGCGCCGCGGTAGCCGAGCTGCGCGCCGTGTGCGCAGAGCTGCCCATCACGTTGGGCTTCGACCGGGGCGGTTCCTTCCCGGTGGCGTTCTCGTGGCTGCGCGACCAGGGCGTGACCTGGCTTACCTGGCGGCGCGGAGACCTCGCCCCCAGCGAGGCCACCCCCCGGCAGTCGTGGTTCGCTCTCGACGGGCGCCGCCACACCTACGTCGTGGCCGACGAGACAGTGACCCTGACCGGCTACGGGCCCGCCCGCCAGGTCACCCTCATCGAAGCGGGCGAGGCGGTCGCCCAGGTCCTCACCTCCGACGTGACCTCCACCCCCGCCCGCCTGGTGCACCTCTTGAAGTGTCGCTGGCGGATCGAGAACGCCTTCAAGTACCTCGCCGCCCACAACGGCATCGACTGGCTGTGCGACTACAAGATGGACGTCGTCACCAACCAACGGCCCGTGACCAACCCCGAACGGGTCACCGCCCGGACCGCGCTGCGCTCCCTGCAAGCCAAGCTGGCCGCCACCGAACAGGCCCTCTGCGCCACCCTCGCCTCGATGCCCCACAGCGCAGACAAGCTCTCCGAGCACGGCCGCCTCCGGGACCTCCGGGCCATCACCGTCGACGAGATCGAAGAGGCCGACATCGAGCTGCGTTCCCACCGGGCCAAGATGGCGGCCAACGAACTCGACCCCGCTGCCACCCGGGCCCTGCCCCGGCTCGGGCGGCGAAGCCTGCAGATGGTCCTGCGCCTACTCGCCTACAACGCCGAGCTGTGGCTGTCCGAACGCCTCAACGCCTACCTCGCCGACCCCGACAAGGTCCGGGCCATCACCCGCCACCTCCTTCATCAGCCCGGCATCATCACCTACCGCCCCGGCGCCCTCACCGTCACCATCGACCGTCCCGACCAGCCCCGCATCGCACGAGCCCTCCACCAACTCACCGACGAACTCAACGCCGCCCCGGCCCACATCCCAGGCGACACACGGCCCATCACCTACCAGATCAGCCCGTGAAACCGTTCACCCGCGACTCCTCGAGGTTCACGTACAGGATGCTGTCGGCGAAGACACCGATCGCATCGGGATTGGGCGTGTGCGTGGTTTCGATAATCCCGCTGCCCGCTGCCCGCTTCGTCCTCGGAGAACAGCACGTTCTTCTGCGGGTCGAACTCATAGATGCACTGCACGGGCCAGACATCGACGCAGGCCCGATCCTTCACGTCGATGCAAGCTTCAGTGATGATCGCGAGACCGGGCGCGGGTCAACTCCTCATCATCGTTGTTGATCAGCTCCAACGACGCCCAGAGACTACGCATCGCTTCCCGGCGTCGCCGGGCACAGCGCGCCGAGCTGGCTGGCGGTCGGCTCCGCGCAGCAGAACCATGCCTCGGTGAGCCGTGGCCGCTCGGCCGCCCATGGCACCTGCGGTGCCTCCGTGGTGAGACCGGCGGCCCGGCGGATCGTGGCGGCGACGGCGGCGAACGTCTCCGCCGGCGAGCACGTGGGCGAGGGTGCTTGCGCCACGGAGTCGTGGAAGAGGCAGCGAGCCAGGTGGCTGGCCAGGTGCCCAGGCACCGCAGGTGCAGGGTTGACGACAAAGCGCCTGCGGCCTCCCTCGATCAGCCGGCACTCTTGAACCCCGACCCGAAATCTGATCAACTGAAAACCATCGAGCCCGAGCCGCCACATGTCATCAACAGCCGCGATCACACCCTCCTGCCACAATCACGACAACACGACACCCACTACTTCAGCGGTCTCCTAGGCGTCGCGTCGCTCATTCATGACGACGCCGATCACGATCAACGCGGCCGCGACTGCGCCAAACCAGATCAAGCCACCGGGCCGCCCCAAGACCTCTGAATCGTTGTCCAATCCGAGTGAGCCGAAGGCGGCCTGATATGGCAACCACTTCCGGGCCCCTTCGGCATTCGTAAGGGACAGCACGACGGAGATCAAGTTCTCGATGATCAGCGGCCAAACCAACAGGAAGACAATCGACAGGGGCGAGCTCTTCAGAATCGTGCCGGCACCGTATCCAAACCATGTCAACAGCGCTCCGAGCACGACCACAGCGATCAACACACTGACGATGTTCGGATGATCGTCGAGTGACACCTGTCCGTCACGCGACTTGAGAATCAATGACCCGGCGACCCACGACACGACCACCGTCGCGGCGACCATGGCGATCGTTACCGCAGTCGCCACGCACGCCTTAATCACCAACACCTTGGCACGGTTGGGATTGGCGGCGAATGTCGGGCGAATCGTGTTGTGGGCATATTCGGCGGTGACGCTTAACGCCGCTGCGGCGCTCATCAAGAACAACGAGATGCTGGTCGTTCCGGCGATCAGCTCAGCGAGATCACCGCCGTTGATCTCGAACAAGTCGCCCAGCGCAGCCACCAGCACCACGACCACAACGGGGAACGCGAAGGCAATAATTGCGAGCACCCAGTTGGACATCAGTGTTCGATACTTGATCCACTCGGATTTCAGAATCGCGATCATGACGGTGGCCCCCAATTCGACTGGTCAACCGGAGGCGGTACAGCAAGAGGTGGCACGGTCGACGGTGAACCGGGCGAGCCGGACCGGTACTCCTGTGCGTTCGCAGTGGCTTTCAAGAAGGCATCTTCCAGCGAGTCGGTTTGGGTCGTCAGTTCGTGAAGCACGATTCCACCGGCCGCAGCTGCTTCCCCAACCCGTTCGACCGACACGCCCAACACCTGCGCCGAGTCTTTCGCCATGACACCACCGGGATTGCGGACCGTGCCACCGATTTGAGTGAGACGGGCAGAGAGGTCAGCGATCTGCGGACTGCGAACCAGCACCCATCCTTCGGCATGGCGTCCGACGAACTCATTCACCGGGCATTGATCGATCAAACGACCACGGCCGATGACGACCAGATCGTCAGCCATCAACGCCATCTCCGAAAGCAGGTGGCTGCTCACCAACACCGTCCGACCCTGCGCCGCGTAGTGCTTCAGAAAGTCACGAATCCAACGGATACCTTCCGGGTCGAGACCGTTGGCCGGCTCGTCAAGGATGATCGTGCCAGGGTCACCGAGCAGCACGCTGGCGAGACCGAGCCGCTGCTTCATTCCCAGCGAGTAGCTCTTGACCTTCTTGTTGGCGACATCGGTCATCCCGACCAGTTCGAGTACTTCGTCGACGCGCCGTTTCGGGAAACTGTTTGAGGCAGCCAGCCAGCGAAGATGATTGCGACCGCTCCGCGCCGGATGCACGTAACCCGCATCGAGCAAGATGCCGACTTCGTGCAGCGGTGTGGCCAGTTTGTTGTATGGCCTGCCGGCGAACGTCGCCGTTCCATGCTCGTATCGATCGAGGCCGACCATGCAACGCATCGATGTGCTCTTACCAGAACCGTTGGGACCGAGAAATCCGGTCACCTTGCCGGGTTGCGCCTCGAAGCTCAGGTCATCGACAGCGACCGTCTTGCCGAATCGTTTGGTGAGGCTGCGGACGACGATCATCGTGCGAACGTATCAATCATCAGGCGCACATCCGGGGCGAGCGGATACAGAATCGGACAGGTACATCCGTTGGCGACGTATTCGTCGACCTTTTCCCGGACCTCGTCCGGCTCGCCGGAGGCGGTAATCATCTGCACGATCTCGTCGGGCACGAGTTTGCTGGCAGCCACCACCTCGTCGTGCGTCGCCGGCCACGTGAGCACCTTGCCGATCTCGTCGAGTAGCTCCTGAGGGACCCCCGACGCCTTCATGATGTGCGGCTGCTGGCCCAGATACTGGGTGACCAACAGACGCGAGGCATCGAGAGCCGCCTTGCGGTCGGTGTCGACACTGCACACGACGAGCTGCGGCCGATCGATGTCGTCAATCGAGCGACCGGCTTTGACGGCACCTCGGGTGAGCGCCTTGATGGCGTCAATGTTGTAACTCGGGCTGACGAGATAGTTGAGCACAGCACCGTCAGCGATCTCACCGGTCAGTTCCATCATCTGCATCCCAGTGGCTCCGATGTAGATCGGCACGTGCTTGGGTCGGCGTTCCTGGTGGACATAGTCAAGTTCGACCCCATCGAGGTGGACGTGATGGCCGTCCATCGTCACGGTCTCGTTATTCAGTAGCCCACGGAGTGCAGTGACGACCTCGCGCATCACCCGAAGCGGCTTGTCGCGGTCGATTCCGACCTTGCTCGCCAACGGATCCCACCAGGCGCCAAGACCACAGATGATGCGGCCTGGAGCGAGATCGTCGAGCGTTGAGAACGTGCTCGCCAGGCGCGCCACGTTGCGAGTCCAGATGTCGATCACGCCCGAGCCGATTTTGATCCGATCGGTCGTGGCGGCGAAGGCAGCCATCGGCACGACGGCATCGCGTACCAACCGGCTGTCGGCCTGCCATACAGCGTCGAAGCCCTTCGACTCGGCGTAACGGACAAGTTTTATCCCCTCCCGCATCGGATGGGCATCCTGGAGGTACAGCGCAACGTGCTCCACCCCGCCATCCTTGCACCTGACCGGTAGATGCAAGGATGCACACGTGAGCCTGAACGTACTGCTGATCACACTTGACCAGTTTCGAGCGGAGTGTTTGTCGGCTGCTGGGCATCCGCTGGTGCGTACGCCGCATCTCGATGCACTGGCGGCGGCCGGCGTTCGATTCGCCCGGCATCACAGCCAGGCCGCTCCATGCGGGCCGGGGCGAGCTTCGCTGTACACCGGTATGTATCAGATGAACCATCGTGTAGTGGCCAACGGTTCGCCGCTCGATGCGGGCTTCGACAACGTCGCACTTGCCGCCCGCCGAGCCGGGTTTCAGCCCGCGTTGTTCGGCTATACCGACCAATCGGTTGACCCGCGCGTCACCGATGGACCGGATGACCCACGACTGTTCACGTACAACGGGATCCTGCCGGGCTTCGACGCCGTACTCGACATACCCGACGATCATGGACCATGGGTCGCTTGGCTCGGCGAACTCGGGTACGACACCTCGGTCGGATACGAGCGGCTGCTGTTCACCGAAAACGAGCGGCCCGATTCGCACAGCGTCGGTGCGTTCCTGACTGACCACGCCTTGACCTGGATCGAACAGCAGCAGGAACCATGGTTCGCTCATCTGAGCTACCTCCGCCCCCACCCGCCGTACTCCGCGCCGGGTCATTGGTCGACGATCTACGACCCCGCCGACGTGGCGTCACCGATATCGCCTCAACCGGCCGGCGAACGCCATCCGTTTCACGACCTCGTGCTCGACATTCCCGAATCGGCGGCACCAACCGACCCGACGCGTATCGCTCACATGCGCGCCCAGTACTACGGCATGATCAGCCACGTCGACCACGAGATGGGGCGACTTTGGGACTTACTGCAGCGCCTCGGACAGTGGGAGCAAACGCTGGTCATCGTCAGTTCCGACCACGGCGAAATGCTCGGTGATCACGGATTGAAACAGAAGCTCGGCTACTGGGAGGAGAGCTATGCGATCCCGTGCATCGTGCGTCATCCCGGCCATCCGTCGACCCACAGTTCGGTCGTCGATCAGTTCACCGAGAACGTTGACGTGATGCCGACGATCTGCGACGCACTCTCAGTGCCGGTGCCGGCCCAGTGCGACGGTTACCCGCTGACGCCATTCCTTCGTGGCGACCGGCCCCGCTGGTGGCGGTCAGCGACACACTGGGAGTACGACTGGCGCGCTCAGGTCTTGCCGTTCGTTGCTCACGAATGGCCGTGGGAGCGGACGTTGGAACGTCAGCATCTCGCCGTGCACCGAACCGACACACACGCCTACGTCCAGTTCGGTGACGGCGACTGGTTGTGTTTCGACCTCGCCGCCGACTCGACGTGGCGCACGACGACGACCGACCCGGCCGTTGTGTTGCCGCTCGCACAGGGAATGTTGACGTGGAGATCGCAGCACGCCGACCGCACACTCGCCGACTTCATCACCGAACGAGGCGGCCTCGGTCGCTGGCCGGCGATGCCCGACGCGTGGCGGCGCTAGCCACCGAATGCTGATCGCAACGGTCTATGCACTCACCGCTGCGGTGCTGCACGCCGGCTGGAACCTGATCGCGAAACGGAGTGCCGACCCGTTCATCGCGTTGTGTACCCAGTTCACCGTTGCTGGTCTGATCAGCGGAGTGATTCTTGTCGCCACCGGTGGTCTGCCTGCTGAGGCATGGGTCTGGGCTGGCGGAACCGGCTTGTTTCATATGCCCTACCTGATCGGACTCGGATGGGCCTACCGGCACGGTGAATTCTCGCTCGCCTACCCAATCGCCCGCGGCGGCGGAGCGCTCGTCGCGGCGATCGGTGGATTAGTGTTACTTGACGACGATCTCAAGGTGCTGTCACTGGTGGCGATCGGCGTGGTTGTCGTCGGCCTGCTGATGCTGGCGGCCGGCGCCCCTCGCGATCAGGTCGTGGTGGCACTCGTCGTAGCGGCCTCGATAGGCGGATACACGCTCGTTGACAGCCACGCAGCGCGCCAGTTCGATGGCACGTACGTGTTTGCCGCATTCGTCGTGATCGGGGCGTGTGCAGCGGTAGCCGGGGCAGCGAGCGGGCGAGCCATGTCAGTGATCACGATCGGTACCCAAGCCTGGGGGCGAACGATATTTGCCGCGTCGATCAGCATCGTCACCTATGGACTGGTGTTGCTTGCTGTTCGTCGCGCACCAGTTGGGTACGTCGCTGCACTCCGCGAATCAAGCGTGTTGATCGCCTCGCTCGTCGGGTGGCGAATGTTAGGCGAGCGGAGCGGACGGACCAGGAGTGTCGCCGCCGGCGTGATCCTCGTCGGCTTGGTTCTGCTGGTCGCTGCCCGGTGATCCGTGTGCCAGATGACACGTGCGGACCGACAGGTTTCTTGCCGATACTTGATCCGATGTCGAATTCGCCCGCCCATCGACCACTGGCCACACGCTTGGTCAACCGCGCCTGGACAGCGGCGAGCGCGGTCATCGAAGTACTCATGACCGGTTCAACGCGGCGGGCGCTGGCACTCACGACTCGAATCGCGATCCTGATCGGTGGCGCATTCACAATCGGCATCTCCGTTGCGGTGATGTTGTGGAACAACCTGGGTGCCGGTCCGCTCGACGTATTCATCGGGGCTCTTCGCGTACACACGGGATTGCCACTCGCCGTTGCCGTGTGGCTCACAGTCGGAACGTTGACCTCGATCGCGTGGATGTTGGGGCGCCGCCCGGGACCCGGAACGCTGCTCGCTCCATTGATCGTCGCTCCAATCATGCAGACCGCGTTAGCGGCACTCAAGACCCTTGAGCAGCCTGACTTCCTAGCGGTCCGAATCGTGATCCACATGATCGCCATCGGCGCCGTCGGTGTCGGTGCCGGCGCCGTGATCACCGCGGGTCTCGGGGCAGGAACCGGTGAACTGTTGGCTTCGGCCACCGCCGCTCGAGTTGGTCGCAAGGAACTGCACGTCCGAGCGTGTCTCGAACTGACGTGGGTCACGATCGGTGTGTTACTCGGAGGCCCAGCCGGAGTCGGCACAATTTTTTTCGCCTTCCTGATCGGCCCGTCGGTGGCACGCGGATACCGGATGGTTGATTCCGTCACGTCACGCGCCCGCCAACAGGTCGCCACCACACGCCAATACGCCCTCGCCGCAGCCTCGTAACGTTCTCCTACAGGCGGGCGAACAGGCGGGCGGACTGTTCGGCGGCTTTCGCTCGGACCTCGGCAAGATCGACTCTCGTTGGTCGGCCGTCGTCGAGCAGAACCTCGCCGCCGCGCACTACCCGTTCCGCACGGATACCGGGAGTAAAGGCGAGGTGCCACGGCGAATCGAGATGGTCATACGACCACGTCACGGTGTCTTCCCGCGCCTCGGGAACCAGCGCATACCCGTTCTGCAGCCATGACCATGTCGTCTCTGGCGATGCCACCAGATCGGCGGCTCGGTGCGCTGCGTAGGCGAGCCGGAACTCCTCCAGCATGTCAGCTCCGATCCCGTCAGTTCCGAGCACGATCGGGTTGCGGCGCTCGGATGGAGCCGCGTACCCGACGGCGTTATTCATGTTGCTACGCGGGTTGTGGGCGATCGTGCCAGGCAGATCCCGATCAAGTAATACGCAATGAACGAGCAACCAGTTGTCACGCGCGAGCTGCTCTAAGCGCTCCCCCGCGGCATGGTCTTCAGGTCCCTCGGCGACGTGGATGTGGACGCCGACGCCCAGTTCCTCAGCGAGACCGGCAGCGGCGGCGAGCGTGTCATCGGAACAGGTGAAGGCGGCATGCACACCGACGAGCCCGCGACCACCGGAACGGATGAACCGTTCGTTCTCGGCGAGCCCGCGGCGGGTGCCGTCGGCTCCGTGGCGATCGGTCACGCCGTAAGCGCACACGACCCGAACACCAACCTCGGTGCACGCTTCGGCAATCACGTCAAGGCTGCCTTCGATTGCGTTCGGGCTCTCGTGATGATCAACGATCGCCGTCGTTCCCGACATCAGCGCTTCGGTCGCGCCGAGCAGCGCGCTGGCCCTGATCATTTCCAGGTCAAGGGCTGCGTCGAGTCGCCACCAGATCTGTTCGAGAATCTCACCGAAGTTGGTTGGCTGTTTGGGCGGCGCAGGCATCCCGCGCGCCAACGTCGAGTACAGATGATGATGTGCGCAGACCATGCCCGGCGTCGTGCTCGCCATAAACGCACCCTATTGCCAACCCGCGTTCAAGTCGCGCTCACCCCCTCCATATCATGTCGATCGCGACAGGAACGCGAGTTGGGTCGTTCTGGCATGATCGACGAATGCAGATCGGATTCATCGGGGTCGGCCAAATGGGACGGCCGATGGTCGACCGAATGGTGGCGGCAGGCCATTCGGTCAGCGCCTATGTACGCCGCCCCGAACTCGGGGACGAACTCGCCGGCCGCGGAGTGACCATCCGCGATTCTGCCGTCACGCTCGCTGCGGCCAGCGATGTGTTGATCGTGTGTTTGTTCTCCGATGTGCAACAACGCCGGGTTCTGATCGACGGTGGTGTGGCGGCGGCGATGCAGCCCGGCTCGGTACTGGTCACGCACGTGACCGGCAGCCCGAGGTTCAGCGAGGAGCTCGTGGCGGCAGTTGCCGATGGAGTAAGTGTGCTCGATGCCCCCATGAGCGGCACGTCCGATCAGATCCGGGCGGGCACGCTGGCCGTGCTGGTCGGCGGTGACGAAACTGCCCTTGATCGAGTTCGTCCCATCTTGTCGTCGTACTCGAACCCGATCACACACGTCGGCCACCTCGGCGACGCCCAGAAGATCAAGCTCGTTAACAACCTGCTGTTCACGGTCAACTTGAACGCCGCCGTCGAAGCGATGCGGCTGGCTGCGTCGATGGGCATCGAATCGGGGGATTTGGCGCGGGTTCTGCGACACACCAGTGGCGGCAGTTTCGTCAGCAACCTGATGGAGCACGTTCCGCCGGAATCGATGATGGCCGCCGCCAAGCCCTATCTCGTGAAAGACGTGGCTGCGGTTCGGGCCGCGGCCGCCGACATCGGGCTCGAACTTGGACCACTGGGAGACCTCGCCAGCTGGGTTGATCACGATTGATCACGCGGTGAAAGGACACGAGATGCGATTCGACGGCAAGGTTGCGTTCATCACCGGAGGGGCGATCGGGTTCGGCCGTGCGTTCGCTCGGGCACTGACAGCTGAGGGGGCGGCGGCAGTGATCGCCGATATCGATGCTTCCGCCGGCGAACGTACGGCGAGTGAGTTGCGCGAAGCAGGATTCCGAGCGCTTGCCGTCACATGCGACGTTGCTGACGAACACGCCGTCGAGCAAGCCGTCGACCGCTCGATCGACAAGTTCGGTGGCGTCGACATTCTGATCAACAACGCCGGTTTGCATCTGCTGCACTACAACCAGCCATTCTCGGTGCTGTCGCGCGACGACCTGCGGGCGCTGTTCGATGTCAACGTGATCGGTGTGGTCAACTGCACGGTCGCCTGCCGAGAATCGATGCGCTCCCGGGGCGGCGGTGCCGTGCTCAACATCTCCTCGATCGCCAGCCATCTGTCGTCGTCGCCGTACGGCGTGTCGAAGCTGGCGGTCCGAGGGCTCACGATCGCCTTCGCATCCGAGCTGTCTCCCGATCGAATTCGTGTCAACGCGATCGCACCCGGTTTGATGGCAACCGAGAACGCCCTCGACGGGTTGCCGCAGGAACTGATCGACGACTTCGTCAACAACCGCCAACTCGTGCATCGTCTCGGCGCGATGGATGACATCGTGTCGACCGCCTTGTACCTGCTGTCGGACGAAGCCAGTTTCATCACCGGCGAAACCCTCAAAGTCAGCGGCGGCTACCCGCTCGCAATCTGACTGTTGGATTGACTGTTGAATTGACTGTTATGGAGTCGACTCGGGCGGACAAGTGGTTGTGGGCGGTTCGGATGTATTCGTCGCGTTCCGCAGCTACCGATGCCTGTCATGGCGGCCACGTCAAGATCAACGGGAAGTCGGCAAAGCCCGCCGCAATCGTGCGGGTCGGGGATCGTGTCGTAACTCGGTCACACGGCGTGGAACGGATTCTCGAAGTGTCGCAAGTGATCGAGAAGCGCGTCGGGGCACCGATTGCCGTGACGTGTTACATCGACCACAGCCCTCCGCCACCACCGCGCGAATTTAGCGCGCCGATGTTCGTGCGTGACCGCTCGACGGGGCGTCCGACGAAGCGCGACCGGCGTCAGCTTGACAAGTTTCGCCGAAATCCCCCGTTCATGTCGCGTTGAACCCCTGTATGACGCGTTGATCGCGACATGAACGGGAGTTAGGCGAGCATGTCAACGACGACTCGTTCCCACAGTTCGGTCGTGAGGCGAAGCGACTCGACATCGATCCGTTCGTTGTGCCCGTGGAACCGCAAGCTGTATTCGCCGGCATCAACCGTCGGGCTGAGCAATCCGGCCCCGTAGGAAACCGCACCAAGCTCGCGGAACACCCGGGCATCCGTAAAGCCGACAGTGAACTGCGGGGTGAGGCGAGCATTCGGGAACGGAACCGCGATGGCGCGCTGCAACGAATCCCACAACGGCGTATCGATCCGACTCAGCGACGACGAATCGTGAATCAGCACCTCGATTTCGATCCGGTCGAACAAGTCATCGCCAAGTGCTGTACGTAAGTGAGCATCGACCTCGGCTGCAGTCTCACCAGGCATCGTGCGAATGTCGACATCGAGGTCAACGACGTCTGGGATCACGTTCGTCTTCGGACGACCTTTCGTGCCAACTACGTTTGGTGAGAACGTGGTGTGGGTGCAGGCATGCAAGAACGCCTTTGCTCCGACGTTCGGAAGGTCGGAGAGCAGGTCGTCGATCGCGTCTTCGTCGAGCATCGCTGCCTTGATCTCGTCCGGCAAATCGAGGGCAGCGACCTGGCCGCGCCACAGTTCGTGAAACTTGGGAGCCGGCCGATAGTCAGCGAGACGAGAGACGACCTTGGCGGCCGTGACGAGGGCGTTGTCGGACCCGAACGGCATCGAGCCGTGACCGGGTGTGCCGCGGACCCTCAATCGTCGCCAAGCGACACCCTTTTCCCCGACGACGACGTTGATCGACGGTGACTCGGGGGAACCTGAGTGCAGTCCGCCATCCTCGGTGAGCACGTAGTCGCAGCGGATCGCGTCGGCGTGATTGTCGGCCACCCACCGTGCCCCGACGGCGCTGCCGGCTTCCTCGTCGGCGACCGCGAAGTAGAGCAGGTCGCCCTTCGGTCGGAACCCGCGTACCGCCAATGACCGGAAGGCAACGGCCATCGATGACGTGAGGTTCAACATGTCGATTGCCCCGCGGCCCCAGATCTCGCCGTCGATTAACTCGCCGCCGAAGGGATCGTTGCGCCAGCCGTCGGGGTTGACCGGCACTACGTCGGTGTGACCCATCAGACAGAGCGAGGGCGCGGAGGGATCGCTACCGGCGATTTTGGCGACAAACGAGGCGCGTCCAGGAGCAGGTTCCCATCGCTCGATGTCGACGCCTGGGCCTTCGACGAGGGCCTGGAGCACATCGGCATTGCGCGACTCGTTCCCCGAATCAGGGGTCCCGTCGTTGACGCACTGATTGCGAATCAGTGTCTGCAGCAGCTCAACCGTCTCACCCGTCAAATCCTTCGCCATTCGCTCAGTCTCGCGCTGAAACCGTCGCGAGGCGGATCGGAGGCGGATCGAAGGAACCGACTAGGGATCTCGTGACTCGGTATAGGTATCCATGTCCGCCGACCTCGCACCATCCGATCTCCATGACAGTCACTCAGCGACCATGATCTCTCCCATCATTCCGTTGACCGGTGAGACCGTGGCATTCGAGGAGTTGTACGAGCGCAAGTACGCGCCGATGGTTCGGCTCGCCTTCACGCTGGTCGACACGCAGCAACGCGCCGAGGAAGTCGTGCAGGACGCCTTCGCCGCCGTGTACGAGCGATATCACCGGCTCGACAACCCGGAGGCGTACTTACGCACCGTCGTGCTGAATGGATGTCGCCGCGTCTTGCGTCGCCGGATGCTTCGGCGTGCTCAGCCGGTCCCGCTTGGTGAGGACGGCGTACTCGGTTTCAACCACGTCGTTGACGCGATCCGGCGGCTCCCCCACAAGCAGCGATCGATGATCGTGCTGCGCTACGACCTGCAACTCACCGACTCCGAAATCGCCGAAACGCTCGGAGTCCCGCTCGGCACCGTCAGGTCCACCCTCTCGCGCGCCCTCAGCGCCCTCCGACAGGAGATCACCCGATGACTAATCACAACGACCCGCAGTTCGAACGCACGATCGAAGCCTCGCTCACCCAGCACTCGTTGGAGCTCGGTTCACCGTCCGGCCAACTCGACGATGTGATGGCCCGAGTCGACCGCCGCCGCAACCGTCGCAGATCGGTAGCCGTCGTCGGCTCCCTCGCTGCAATCAGCGTCGGCGTGTTTGGCATCGCATCCGTGAGTGGCCGAAACCCCGATCAAATCCCCGGTGCCGCAGACGCGCCGTCCGACGACATGACGGCTGTACAAGTCACCGACATCGCCGCTTACACCGACGCGTGGGCATGCCAGATTCCCGTTACGGTCGCTGACCCGCAGCCGGATACGCAGTACTTCGAATTGTGCGAACCACACGGGTTAACAAGTGAGAATCCAGAGGCCGTGCCTCCGACAACAGGTCCCGAGTGCAGCTCCTTTGTCGACACGAATCCGCCGATCGCAACAGCGACGTCCACAACAACGACCATCGACCCGCCGAACTCCGACGTACTCATATCGACTCCCGTGCCGACCCTCGCCCCGATTGAATCGGCGTGTTCCTACGTTGAGGGCATCCCGACAACGACCTTCGTTGTGTCGGCCGTCGACAGTGACGAGCCGATTTGGATCGTCGAGGCAGGTGAGTCGTGGCCAGTATCAGCGAGACGTTTGGCATGCTCGCTTCGGAATTGACCGACCTCAACGGTTGGGAGGGCGACGTGAACCATCTCCTGGTCGTCGGCGACGAGGTCAGGATTCCTGGACCGGCCGTACCAACCGAGTGCATCGGCCCGGCCACAGCAACGATCATCAAGTCATGCGTGCGAGCACCGATCATCGGCTCGGACAGCACGACGACATCGACGACGACAATCGTCGTCACTCCGTAGGGATTGCGCCTGCAACCATCCGGTGGTAGTCATCCTGGATGGAACTTTCGTCGGCGTTGGACTTCGTTCGGGCTCGCAGCAACGGGGTGCTGACCACGCAGAAGCGTAACGGGCGGCCACAGCTGTCGAACATCACCTACCACCTTGGTGACGATGGAGTCGTCCGGATCTCTGTCGCCGAGGGTCGCGCCAAGACCACCAACCTGCGACGCGACAACCGAGCATCCCTGCACGTCGCACAGGATGACTTCTGGGCATATTGCGTGCTCGAGTGCGTAGTCGAGCTGACTCCCGTCGCCAAAACGCCCGATGACCCCACAGTCGATGCGCTCGTCGACTACTACCGATCGGCAGCGGGCGAGCATCCCGACTGGAACGAGTACCGCCAGGTGATGGTCACCGACGAACGCCTACTCCTGCTGCTCACTCCAACCCACGCGTACGGCATGCTTGGCTGATGAAGATCCATACCGAGGCCAACCAACTCGGCGGCGTGTGGGCCAACGCCGCTGCCGTGCGCCACTCCCCCCACGAGTTCACGATCGACTTCCTACGCTGCGAGTTCGACGACAGCGGCAAGGCCATCAACGGCCTGCTCGTGCAGCGCGTCAACATGTCCCCGCTGTTCGTCAGCCAGTTGATCTCTGCGCTTCAAGACAACTGGTCGAAGTACGCATCGAAAGCGATGCCACACGACATTATGAGTGAGTTCATCATCGAACCGCCGACGCCACCCGACCCTCCTGCCGAGCCGGACAGCGGATCAGAATGACAAAGCCGATCCCGACGGCTAGATCTCCGCTAACGCTGATCCAGACGATTAATCGCCGTCAACACGGCCGTTCTTGGGCTACTCAGGATGCAGGAATCCGATCGTCGTCATACCGACAGTCTGGCCGGTTCTCGTAGTCTGACCGGTGTGGCTTACTCAACCATGTTGCTCGATCTCGACCACACGTTGTTCGACTTCGACGCGTCCGAGTTGGCGGCGTTCGCTGACGCGCTGACGCTCGCTGGAGGCGACCATCCGATGGCGCATTTCCCCACCTACCAGCGGATCAACGACGCACTATGGTCGGCGGTCGAGACAGGCGAGATGCGGCCCGGCGACGTGCGGACGATTCGGTTCCACCATCTGGCTGACGAGATTGGCCTCGACGTCGACCACGCCACCGTGGTGGCGATGGCTGACGCATTCGCGTTCGGGCTCGGTGCCCACGGCGAGTTGTATCCGGGCACCCGCGACGTACTCGATGCGCTCGCCGAACGTGTGCCGCTGGGCCTGATCACCAACGGCCTCAGCGAGGTCGTACACGCACGCCTCGCACGCCTCGACATCGCCGATCACTTCCGCGCCGTCGTGATCTCGCAGGAGGTCGGCGTCAGCAAACCGAAACCGGGGATCTTCGAACGAGCATTCGAACTGCTCGGTAATCCCAGCAAAGACTCCACAGTCATGGTGGGCGACAGCCTTTCGTCCGACATCGCTGGTGGCGCCAACTACGGGATCTCGACATGTTGGTACAACCCACACAGGGCGCAGCCCAGCGAATCAGACGAGATAACCCACCAAATCTCACACCTGGCGGATTTACTCAACCTGATTTGATGCGTAAAGAAGCCGCGTGCTGGCGGGAAAGTCTGCTGGTTGCGGTTAGTCGCGGGTTGTGCGGCCGCTCAGGAAGTCGATCGATTCGGTCACGGTTCGGGCGACGAAGCGTTCCAGTTTGGGGGCGGCGATGAATCGTGCGGTTGCGTCAAGCGGGATGCTGGACCCGAGGCGCAGCGCTTCTTCCGTGGCGGCGACGCTCATCTTGACCGCGTGGGCGTGCACGATGAAGGCCGACGTACCGTCGAGCAGCGATTCGTGTTGGAGCGACCTGCCGTAGGTCAACAGGTCAGCTGATCGGGGTTCGATCTCGTGACGCCGACCAATCGTGGAATGCCATTCGTGGCGGCCGGTCCAGTTGGCCAGAAATGCTGTCCAGAGCACGAGCCGTACCGAATCCGCCGTGACCGGCATACCGGCGAGGTGCCAACGTGCGGCATTGGCGTAGGTGATTCCGTGGGTGATGTCGAGCCAACCGAAGTCGTCGTGGAAGTCGCGCTCTCCCGCCACGTCGTAGCGAAGCATGCGTTCACTCACGGCAAGCGTGACGACATCGAGAACCGCATCGAGACTCGCCCCGCCAGCCAGAGCGGCACCTGTCGCCAGAGCAGCCTCCGTGCGATCGTTGCCGAGCAGCGCGGCGTGCAACCGCCCATCGTCTGACCAACCGGCGACTGGCTCGCTGGCCGCAGCCGACAAGGCGGCGAGGTCGAGCTGGGCGACACCTCGGTGGAACAACCTCATGTACGGCAACTTGTCCTCACGAGTGCCGTAGACGATCGTCGGAGTGAGATACGGCAACACCGTGTCGGCCCGCTCCCACCCCAGTCTGTCGAGAAGCCGGAACGCCTTGTGGGCGTAAATCGCCCCATGCCCGTACGACAACAGATGATCGCTGACCACATCGCTGAACCATGGCCGAAGATCGTCGGCTACGTAGCCGGCGTGGATCGCCCCTCGCAGCAAGGCCTGCGCCGACTCCAACTGCTCGCCCTCGACGAGCCGACGGAACTCAGCCCTGGGATCGGCAGGCAACACTCCAACCGGGTCGGGCAGCGGTTGCACCGGTCGATCGCGTTCCTCCTCGGCGACGCCGGCGATCGCTTGCACGATCGGCAACGCCCGCTCATCGCCGTCGTAGTCGTCGACCATCGCCAGGCAATCGGTCAGCGAGGCAATCGCATGACCCCACCCAAACTCGGCGCGGGGCGCGCCGTAGGCGACCGCCTCCCAGATCAGCTCGCCAGGGTTGGCATCGGCTCGCAAGAGACGCACGACATCTCGCGAGACCTGCCCGATGTAGTTTTTCTCGATCCCGCGTCGCAGACTGCCGAGCAGTTGCGGACGCATCTCGTCAGCGGTTGGTTGATTCAGCCGGACCGAAAGCGTGCCGTCCTCGGCGACATGCACGTTGTGGGTGCGCACGTTTTCCTCACCGAGTAGGCACGCACCGTCAGTGACCCGGAATTTCCAGTTGTGCCAGGCACACGTGATCAGATCGCCGTCGAGTTCGCCCGTCGTCAGCCCGTAGCCCTCGTGTGGGCACGCCTGGTCGACGGCGAACACGCCCTCGCTGGTCCGCACCAAGCACAAGCGGTGCCCGTCGACTTTGACCATCTTCATCGCCGCCACAGCGAGGTCATCGATGTGTCCGACCGCGGTGCTGTTGATGAGTTCGTTCGTCACAGGAGAGAACGGTAAGACTTCAACCATGGTTGAAGTCAAGAGGGTCGGCGCAAAAAGATTCACAATCGGAGAAATTTCGGCTCGCTCCGGCGTGGCAACCTCGGCGCTGCGTTTCTACGAAGAACATGGATTGATCGCCTCCGAACGCAACGAGTCTGGCCACCGGCGCTACCACGCCGACGTGATGCGGCGGGTCAGCTTTATCCGCACGGCACAGCGAGTCGGGCTCAGCCTTGGCGAGATCGCTCAAGCCCTGGCGTCGCTCCCGAACAAGCGCACGCCGACCGCCAAGGACTGGAACAGGCTGGCGTCGTCATGGCGCCCGCGCCTGAATGAGCAGATCGCCGTGATGACCCGCATGCGCGACCAACTCGACGGGTGCATCGGGTGCGGATGTCTCTCGCTCACCTCGTGTGGACTCTGGAACCCTGATGATGTCGCCGCCGACTGGGGCACCGGTCCGCGCTACCTGCTGAGCGACGATCGACCCGTCCAACCTGACGAGTGACGGGTCCTCCGGGTCAATCAGGTCTGCAAGTTCGCCGGCGCGTTCGAGAGCGGTTGCGAGCGTGCTTCCGCCCACGTGCAATCGAGTCTGGTCGACTGTCGGTTGCGACGTGTCAGCCACCCACCTACCACGCCAGCGGGCACCAATCGTGAGCACGGAACTACACATCTCCGGTGGTTCGGTTCCGTCAGCGACGACGACCAACACGGTCACGCTCTGGCCGCTCTCGATCAATCGCGCCAGCGGACCTGAGCCAGGCCGCAACAACCTTGGCGTATCGGTCACGATCACAAGTCGACGCGAATCGCGTCCGTCGAGGGCGGCAACGGCAGTGGCGATTCGCTCGCCGGCAGCCGCGTCGATCACACGTTTCGATCCGTCTTCCACCGAGCCGACAAGGTGCGGTAGCCGATCGAGCCACCGATCCTCTTGCCTGGTCGACAGCACGGGGAGCAACAGCCAATCGGCGGGACCGGTCTGGCGGGCGAGTTGAGTGAGAAGCGATCGTGCTACCGACATCGAGTCGGGACCGCAGAGGCCGATCACGGCTGGGCCGGAAGCCTCAAGATCCGCTAGCAGCGGCCGCCCATGATGGATCGCTGAGCCGAGTTGCGGGGCCACCCCTACGCCAAGTGTGACGACGAATGCGTCGCCATCAACGGGTCGACGTGACCAGACATGCGTGTCGTGATCGGCACGGATGACGACGCCGGGCGCATGCACGCGGTTCGCTGGCGACGACAACGCGGGACGGACGACCACCCTCGAATCACCGATCTCGATCGAGCTGTCCACAACCGACTGACCTGACCCAACCGCTCGACCATCGACGTGGATCGGCACTCGGCCGGTGAGTTGGGTGAACTCGACCGTCCCGTCGACAGCCACGTCGATGACACCGTGGTGCGCCTCGACCGAGGGGTCACGCAGCGTCATCGAGCCAGAGTGAGACCGCCCGATGCGGTGACGCCCGGCAGGCAGATCGAACCTCGTACCACTATCCGGCCCTGCCTCAACAACCAGTTCGGCGACTCCAACAACATTCACACCACCATGGGGACAGCGAAATCCCGAAAAGGGAAAGCGATTTCGCCGAAATCCGAAAAGTGCCTGTGAGCTGGGCCTGTGAACAGCCAAGTAGATGCACAGGTGGTTGTGAGACCGAACATTTCATGATTTCTCGACACGGTGAGTCGGGCTGTGAGACGTCCTGTGAGATCAGCGGTGAGGGTGATTCTGCATGGTGGCAGCCATGACCTCGTCGTTTGAATCGACCATCTCGCATCACTCACCACACACCGTTGCCCGCAACGCTGGCGGACGGCTCGCGCTTGAATGGAATCGGCTCCGAATCCGACAAGACGCGCTCCGACAAGCGAGTACGTGGGGTCTTGTCGAAGGGGACCTGCACGATCTCAACCAGGTGCTTGCCGCCGTGGGCTACGAGTTGGACCGCACCGAATCGACCGAGTCGGCGATGCGACAACTCGTCGAGTTGGCGGCGACGGACGACCTGGCGGCCCGAGTCGTGGTTCAACGTTTGGTTCCGGGGCTGCTCTCGGTCGTCCGTCGGCGCAACGGCCTCGCCGATGGAATCGACCTGTTTGAGGAACTGCTCGGAGCCCTCTGGATCAGCATCCGGACGTACAACACGGACCGCGATCCGAGCTCGGTGGCGGCCGCCCTGATCTCAGATTCGGACTACCGGGCGTTTCGGGTTAGCAGGCGACGAAGGTCGCATGAGGAGCGGACAACCGACCTGTCGGACAAGTCAATCGTTGATCAGTCGACGGCCAGTTCGTGCGACGAACTTGCCGACCTGCTCGTGCTCGCTCAGCAGTCAGGTTTCGACGCCGACGATCTCGGACTACTCCGCAACTTGCTCGATCAGCCAACCGCCAACGACGCCGCCCGCGTGTTGAAGATCACACCGCGAACCTTGCGGACCCGCCGCGATCGGATCACGCTCCAGCTACGTGAACTTGCCCTAGCGGCATGAATCGTGCCGGTCGTTTTTCGAGGAACGAGGCGATCCCCTCCTGCCCGTCAGACGTGACGACACCGGCCGACATCACCCCGATTGCGTAGTCGTAGGCATCGGGCTGGGGCATGTCGATCTGGGTGTAGAACGCTCGCTTGCCAACACCCTTCGACGAGGCGCTGCCTCGGGTCGCTCGGGCGATCAACGTGGCGACCACATCGTCGAGTTGTTCGTCGGGAACGGCGCGATTGATCAGCCCCCACTCAGCCGCTGTGGCGGCGGAAATGGTGTCGCCGGTGAGCGCCATTTCGAGCGCACGCTTGCGGCCGATCTGGCGGGCGACGGCAACCAGCGGCGTGTGACAGAACAGACCACCCTTGCCGCCGGGGAGGGCGAACCCAGCCGACTCGGCCGCCACGGCGAGATCGCACGACGCCACCAGCTGGCATCCAGCGGCAGTCGCCAGCGCATGCACTTTGGCGATCACGACCTGCGGAATCTGTTGAATGGTGTTCATCATCTCGGTACACACGTCGAAGAGATGCTCCGCTTGCTCGACGGTTGCACCCGCCATGTCACCAAAGTTGTGTCCGGCCGAGAACACCGGGCCGTTGGCGGCGAGCACGACCCCAAGTGCTTCGGTAGACGCGATCTCGCGCAACACTTCGGTGAGTTCGACCATCACATCGAGCGCTAAGGCATTCCGTTTCGCTGGGTTGTTCAACGTGACGGTCGCTATCGAACCATCAATCGACACGTCCACGTAGCGCTCAGTCATGCCACCCACAGTACGGTCCTTTCTCATGCAGTTCGGAATTATGTTCGCAAATACTGGACACGGGTCTTCGCCCGCCGGCGCGACCGCGGTCGTGCAAGCCGCCGAGGCGGGCGGGTTCACCACCGCCTGGACCGTCGAGCACGTCGTGGTTCCGTCGGGCTACGAATCGGCCTATCCCTACCACGCCAGCGGCAAGATGGCAGGAGGGGCCGAGACGTTCGACCTACCCGACCCACTCATCTGGCTGGCCTGGGCGGCGGCCAAAACATCGACGATCGAACTTGGCACGGGCATCCTGATCGCAACCCAGCGCAACCCGGTGATCACCGCCAAGGAAGTCGCCACGCTCGACCATCTTTCGGGAGGACGCGTTCGTCTTGGTGTCGGAGTGGGCTGGTTGGAGGAGGAGTTCAACGCCCTCGGCGTCCCATTTGCCGCCCGCGGTCAACGGCTCGACGAGTACATCGACGTGATGCGCGCCCTCTGGGCCGAGGAGAAGGCCAGCTTTCACGGCAAGTTTATGAACTTCGACAACTGCATCTCGATGCCGCGTCCAACGAACGGCACCGTGCCGATCATTATCGGCGGTCACACCGAGATCGCCGCCCGTCGTGCGGGCGTTCGCGGCGACGGGTTCTTCCCTGGCAGCGCCTCGATGGAAACCATTCCGCACCTGATTGGTGTGATGAAGAATGCAGCCGCGACGGCCGGTCGAGACGGCGACACCATCCCGGTTTACGCCTGGGCACTCAGCAAGCCAGGTGATCGGATGTACCAACACATCGAACAACTGGCAGCGGTTGGCGTCACGCAGGCGATCGTTCCCACGTTCGCCCCCGACCAGCTCGCCGCGATCGGCGAGGACCTCGTCGCACGATTCGGCTGATCGCCTCAGATCAGCGCCAGCGAGAGCGACTTCAGCAATCCAGCGTTGGCGGCGGTGACCGACTTGCCGGTCTGTGCGTCAAGCTGCTTTCGGTAATCACGAAGGTATGCATCTCGCACGCCGTCGTTTCCGATCGCAGCAGCCGCCTCGGCCTTGTCAAGCTTGTCGCACAGCGCGTTTGCGATTCCAGGCTTCGTCAGCAGTGTTCGCGTCAAGGCACACAGGCTGTCGTACGTCACGATCACGGCAACGGTTCGGCTGTACTCGCTGATCCCGCCGTCCTTGTCGCGAATCTTGGCACCCACTGTGCGAATGCCAGTTAGCGATGTCGGACATGACGCCGTACTAGCGACGCCGAACGCTGTAAACCCGCTGCCGGCGCCACAGTCGAATGCGTAGCTGAAACCGGCGGCACTATCGGCCCCACTCGGGTCAATCGGGCTCGTCAATGACAGGGTGAACGGGAAGCCCGCAAACACCGACGCAGGTGCGTTGAACGTTGCTGTCGGCGCGACGTTGGAGATGTTCACGGTCGTCGACGATTCTGCCCAAAGCCCGCCCGCGTCAGTGGCGCGCACCCGGATCGTGCGTGTGGCCGGCCCGTCGATGGCGCTGGCGTCGAAAGTCACACTTGCACCGACGGTTTCGAACGAACCGTCGTCGTCGAGATCCCACGCGTAGACCAGCGGGTCGCCATCGCCGTCATTGCCCGCCGCGGTCACGGTGATCGATCCACCTTCACCGACGGAGTACGGGCCGCCCGCCTGCACCGAGGGTGCCGCGTTCAGGTTCAGGCCGATCACGACCGGGTCATGGTCCGACGCGCGGTAGGGGCCGGGATCGTAGAACGTGGTGATCTGATTCAGAGTCTTGAACTCGACGTTGTAGTCGAGCACGGTCGGTTCGTCGGGGTTGATGTGCCAATCGGTTGTGCCAGTCGCTTGTACAGCGAGCGAGGCGGACGCAAGCGCGTGGTCGAGGTAGCCCGATTCCCCGTTGAAGACGTACGAGTACGGCGTGTCGCCACCGAACTCGGCTACGAGATTCGTGAATCCACCATGGAGCAATGTCTCGATCGGATCTTCGAATCGGTACGCGTTGAGATCACCGATGATCAGGTAGTCGGGATCACCACTTGCCGTCGGGTCGGTGGCTAGCCAATCCACGAGCGCTGCAGCGGCGTTTGTTCGGGTGCGGTTGCAGTTGCCTTGACCATCACCCGTGTCGGGATCGCCGACGGCGTTGCAGTTGGAGCCCTTCGACTTGAGGTGGTTGACGACGACGGTCAGCCGGGCACCGGTCGCAGTGCGCTCGAACGTCTGGGCGAGTGATGGCCGATTTAGAGTGTCGACGAACCGCGGATCGAATGCCGAGGTAATTGTTGCGAACGTGCCGACGGGCGTGACCGCCGCTGGCTTGTAGATCAGGGCGACCTTGATCGCGTCCGTGCCGATCGTGCCGGTGTCGACGAAGGCGTATGTGCCTGCGCCCGCCGATGTGTTCAAGGCTGCGACCAACTCCTCGATCGCGCTGTCCGGCGCGGCGTCGTTCTCGATCTCCATCAGACCGACGATGTCGCCGTCGATCGCCGTCAGCGCACTCACGATCTTGTCGGTCTGGCGACCGAGTTCGAAAAGTGTGGTTGCACCGCGTGCGGTTGGGAAACCGCCAGCCGCACCCTCAAGCCCAGACCCGTTACCGTTGAAGAAGTTGAGCACGTTGAACGAAGCGATCTTCAGGTTGCCGCCGACGTCGGCCGGGGCAGGGGTGCGTGGATTGGTGGCGTCGAATGTGATCGGCCCAACGGGTTGGATCCGATAGTTCGAGAATCGGAAATCCATCACTCCGGTAAGGCTCGACAGCGTGTCACCCACGCGGAGCGTGTTGAGTGCGGAGAGCCCGCCTTGCGGGTACCGCGTGGGATCGATGTTCTGGGTGTTGCGGCCATCATCGAGGACAATTCGGCTGCGTCTGTTTTGATCGAGTTGGGCGATTGCGGCGGCACCGGGAGTCGTAATCGCCGTCGGGGTGTAGAGGCGACCCGCACCGGACAAGCTGACCTCGCCGAAGCGCCCGAGAGTGAAGACCTCAGTGGCGGTCAACGTCTGGTCGAAGGTCACGAGCATGCCCTCGTACGGTTCATGATCGCTCAGGCTGGCGACCGGTAGGAGGACCGAAACGGGAGTCACTGTCGCTCCGCTTGCACAGATTCGAACGGCGTTCACGCCCGTGATCTCGGTCAGGCCGTTGAACTCAATCACGGTTCCACGTACCCGAACCACGTCGCCCGGGTTGACTGCGACGCCGAAGCTGCCGTCGAAGACGAACAGGCCCTCTGACGTCGATGGGGCGGCATCCCAGTCGACCTCCTCGTGCTCAAGATAGAAACCGCTGAACCCCGAGCTCGATTGATAGTCACCGATGACGACTGCTTCAACGGTCACGCCGGTGCCGGCGATCGGACTCGATGCACCGCTGCCCTGAATGTCGTGGATCCGGATCGACGGGGCACCGCACACGAGCACATCGGCCGTCTGAAACGAAAAGTTGTAGTCGGCGGCCATGACGTCAGGTGGGTCGCTGGCGTCCTGGTCAGTCACATTGGCGGCGACAACCGTGACCGTGCATTGTTCGTTGGCGGCGAAGTCGGAAGACGGGTTGAGCGTCAATGTGGTGGGGCCGCCGGTCACCGTGGCGGTATGCGGACCGCTGGTCACACACGCAATTGTGAACCAGGTGCCGACGACATCGACCGGCTCGCTGAACGTCACCGAAATGTCGCCGTCGAGGGCAGCAC
>JANOTN010000392.1:0-14242 GCA_031416375.1 Ilumatobacteraceae bacterium | reverse complement strand
ACCGGGTCCATCGAGAGCTGTGTGATCCAGCTTGTGGTCATAGCGTTCCACTCGTCGCCCGCCCGGGACCCCACCAGTGCGAGCGCGTTCGGGATCTTCCAGGTGACCTTGTTGACCAGTTCGTCGTCGAGCGCCATCAGTCGAGGCTACGCGTTCTCATCGTGGGTCAGAGGTGAGGCGTGGTGTCGATGACACAGAAGCGGTTGTTTCTCGGTGTTTCGATCCGACGCGTGCAGTGCGCTCTGGGACGGGTTTCGCGGGTGGCCTGTAGCGTCGGAGCTATCGCTGATCACCCGGTGCTCCAGGCGTTTTCGCGGCCAGTTCGGGAGTGGTTCGCGTCGTCGTTTCCGGAACCGACCCCACCGCAGGTCCAAGGCTGGCCGCACATCGTTGCCGGTGAACACACGCTGATCTCCAGCCCAACCGGATCGGGCAAGACCCTCACCGCCTTCCTCGCCTCGATCGATCGCCTCGTCACGACTCCTCGACCCGACGAACGCACGCATCGCACTCGCGTGTTGTACGTCTCTCCGCTGCGTGCGCTGGCGTTCGACATCGAGAAGAACCTGCGAGCGCCGCTCGTCGGGATCGGCCTAACGGCCGAGCGGTTGGGCGTCGACTTCACGGCCCCAGAGGTTGGCATGCGGACCGGTGACACGGCTGCCAACGATCGCCAGAAGTTGATCCGCCGACCGCCCGATCTGTTGATCACGACACCCGAGTCGCTGTACCTGATGCTCACATCTTCTGTCCGCGAGACACTCCGAGGTGTCGAGACAGTGATCGTCGACGAGATTCACGCGCTGGCGACGACCAAGCGCGGTGCCCATCTGGCGCTGACGCTCGAACGGCTCGAAGAGGTCACCGATCGGCCGCCGCAACGGATCGGTCTCTCGGCCACCCAACGCCCGCTTGAGGAAACCGCCCGGTTCCTCGGCGGCTACGCCTCGACGAATACTCCGCGTCCCGTACGGATCATCGACACCGGCGTCCGTAAGCAGCTCGAAATTGAGGTCGTCGTTCCTGTTGAGGACATGAGTGCACCCGGTCAGGAGACGCCACCTGGCGAGCCATGTGGTGGTCAACGCCGTTCAAGTATCTGGCCGAGCATCTACCCGCGAGTGTTGGAGCTCGTGCTTGCGCACCGTTCGACGATCATCTTCTGTAACGCCCGTCGGGCCGCCGAACGGATGGCCGCCAAACTCAACGAGCTCTACGAAGCACAGCTGAACACGTTGAACCCGATTGGCGATGTAAGCGGGGCGGACGGCCAACCCGCCGTTGATCTCGTCAAGGCACATCACGGGTCGTTGGCGCGCGAGCAGCGGGTGGTGATTGAGGATCAACTCAAGCGTGGCTTGTTGCGCGGGATTGTCGCCACGTCGTCTCTGGAACTGGGAATCGACATGGGCGCAGTCGATCTGGTGATCCAGATCGAATCGCCAGGTGCAGTCAGCCGGGGATTGCAACGCATCGGGCGCGCCGGGCACCAGGTCGGTGAACCAAGCAAGGGTTCGATCTTCCCGAAACATCGCGGCGACCTGATCGAAGCGGCAGTCGTCGCACGACGGATGATCGATGGTGAGATCGAACACACCCGGTACCTTCGCAACCCGCTCGATGTGCTCGCCCAACAAATCGTTGCCCATCTCGCCGCCACCGGCGATGTCACCGTGGCTGACCTGATGGCGCTCGTGAGACGATCCGCCAACTTCCACGACCTGCCTGACGACCTGTTCACCAATGTGCTCGACCTGCTCGCTGGCCGGTACCCGAGTGAGGAATTCAACGAGCTGCGTCCGCGGATTGTGTGGGACCGCGTCAACGACGTCGTGCGCGCCCGCGATGGTTCGAAGCGGCTGGCCGTCACGAGTGGCGGCACGATCCCCGATCGCGGTCTGTTTGGGGTGTTTCTTCCCGATGGAAAGCGGGTCGGCGAACTCGACGAGGAGATGGTCTACGAGAGCCGACCGGGTGACACCTTCGTGCTCGGTGCCTCGACGTGGCGGATCGAAGACATCACGTTCGAACGCGTCGTCGTCACGCCGGCACCGGGCCAGCCCGGCAAAATGCCGTTTTGGCACGGTGACCGCCCTGGCCGCCCGTTCGAGTTGGGGCGTGCACTCGGTGCGTTCGTGCGCGAAATTAGGTCGATGCCGACCCAGAAGGCACTGGATCGGCTCCGTGATCACTACTCGCTCGACGAGTTCGCGGCCGGCAACGTGGTGCAGTACCTCGCTGATCAAGCCCAGTCGACTGGGGCGGTTCCCGATGATCGCACGATTGTGGTCGAACGGTTCCGTGACGAGATTGGGGACTGGCGGGTGTGTGTTCTCAGTCCGTTCGGCACGCCGGTGCACGCCCCGTGGGCGATGGCGATCGAACGCCGATTGAGCGATCGGTATGAGATCCCAGTCGAGACGATGTGGGGCGACGACGGGATCGTGATCCGGCTCCCGGAGGCCGCCGACCAACTCGACCTCGATGTCTTCCTGATCGACCCGACAGAGATCGACGAACTCGTGATGTCGACGCTGCCGCAGACCTCGTTGTTCTCCGCTCGATTCCGGGAATGCGCAGGTCGAGCGTTACTCCTCCCAAGGCGACGGCCGGGTCAGCGCACCCCCCTCTGGCAGCAACGTCAACGTGCCGCCGATTTGCTGGCGGTGGCCTCGAAGTATCCGACCTTTCCGATCTTGCTTGAGACATCTCGCGAATGCCTGCAGGACGTCTTCGATGTGCCCGCGCTCCGTGAGGTGCTCGGTCAGTTGCAGTCACGTCAGGTCAGGCTCGTCCAGGTTGATACTCCGAGTTCCAGTCCGATGGCGTCGAGTTTGTTGTTCAACTGGATCGCCGCCTACATGTACGAGGGTGACGCTCCGCTCGCCGAGCGACGTGCTGCCGCGCTCTCACTTGATGGCGATCTCCTACGCGCCCTGCTTGGTGCCGAGGAACTTCGTGAACTGCTCGATCCGGGCGTGCTCGCCGACGTCGAGCTGGAGTTGCAATGCCTGGCCGACGGTCGCCGAGCACGATCGGCCGATGAGCTTCATGACGTGTTCCGCAAAGTTGGTGATCTCACGGCGACCGATGTCGAGCTGCGCGTTGAGGGCCGTGCTGATTGTGGCGACGGAGCCGTGTGGCTGGCCGAGCTGGTCGCCCACCGTCGCGTGATCGAGATCGGGATCGGCGGCGAGGCGCGGTTCGCCGCCGCTGACGATGCAGCTCGATACCGCGACGCCTTGGGTTGTTCGTTGCCGCTTGGGTTGCCGATTGCCTTCACCGACCCGGTACCTCGCCCACTGGACGAACTCGTCGGCCGATTCGCCGGTACCCACGGGCCGTTCCTCGCCGCCGATGTGGCCAGGAGGTTCGGTGCCCCGATTGAGCGGATCGACCGAGCTCTGGCGGCGTTGGCGGCGGATGATCGGGTGGTTCGAGGCGAGTTTCGACCAGAAGGCGTACACCCCGAGTGGTGCGACGTCGATGTGTTGCGTCAGCTTCGACGGCGGTCGCTGGCGACGTTGCGACGTGAAGTTGAACCGGTCGAACAGGATGCGTTCGGGCGATTTCTTCCCGCCTGGCATTCGATCCCCGCCGAGCGGCGCGGCGTCGACTCGCTGGTCGAAACCCTCGGCATGTTGTCTGGAGCGGCGCTGGTTGCCTCCACGCTCGAACGAGATGTTCTTCCGTCACGGATCGTCGGGTATCGACCCAACGCCCTCGACGAACTCTGCACCGCTGGCGAAGTGGTCTGGGTTGGGGCTGGCGCGATCGGATCGCGCGACGGTCGAATTCGGCTCTGCTTCGCGGATCAGATCGGCTTACTCGCTCCAGGTTGGGAACCACTCGATCGGCCAGAGGGAGCGCGTCACGATGCGCTCCGGGCCGCACTTGCAGCGCGAGGTGCCAGCTTCTGGGGTCAGATCCGTGATGCCTCGCCCGAGGCCAACGATGCCGAACTGCTGGTGGCGTTGTGGGATCTCGTGTGGGCGGGTGAGGTCACCAACGATTCGCTGGCTCCTCTTCGGGCGGTGCTGGCAGGCGGAGGGGTGGCGCCCAAACGAGCCCGCGCCGGCGCGAGACCACGACCCGGTCGGTTGAGCCGTCTGGGGCCTCCTGCCGGTGCCGGTCGATGGAGCCTCGTGCAGCCTCTTCTGGAACCGGCTCCAACGCCGACCGAAGCGGCTCACGCGCAGGCGCTGCAACTGCTTGAGCGGTACGGCGTTGTGACTCGTGAGGCGGTGCTGGCCGAAGGGATCGTCGGCGGATACGCCTCCGTGTACGCCGTTCTCAAGGTGTTGGAGGAGCGCGGGCGCGCTCGTCGTGGGTATTTCGTGGCGGGGCTGGGAGCGGCGCAGTTTGCCCTGCCGGGAGCGGTTGACCGACTGCGTTCGACCCGTGAGATCATCGATCTGCGGATCAACCCCGATCAGCTTCCGGCTCCGATTGTGTTGGCCGCCACCGACCCGGCCCAGCCCTACGGCGCGACATTGGCCTGGCCGATTTCAGCCGGTCGTCCAGCCCGTTCAGCGAACGCGATTGTTGTGCTGCATCAAGGAATTCCGACCGTTTGGTTTGACCAGCGCGGCCACCATCTGGTCATGTTCCCGACCACGATCAACGATCCGAGTTGGGCTGGGGCGCTCGTAGATCTCGTTAAGAACGGTCGCCAACGGAGCGTCGAAGTTCGCAAGGTCGACGGTGGACCGATTCCGCCCGAGATCGCCGAACTGTTGCGTGTGGCTGGCTTTGCCGACGGCTACCGCGGCCTCGTCCTGCGCGGGTAAACCATGCGTTCAAGTCGCGCTCAACCCCTGAGTGCTGTGTTCAGCGCGACATGAACGGGGGTTGAGTCAGACTGGTGTGAGCTCGGCGCACACGGCGCGATCGCGGCCGTTTTCTTTCGCCGTGTACAACGCCCGGTCAGCAGATTGGAGCGTCGTGTTGACATGTGCGCTGGTGCCCTCTGCGATCCCGATCGACACGGTGACGTGTGATCCGTCAGGAAGTCGAATCTCGCGCACCGCGTTGACGATTCGGTCGGCCACCCAGCGTGCCTCCGTCGTCGAGGCACCAGGAAGCAGAATGCAGAACTCCTCGCCGCCGTAGCGGTACACGACGTCGTACTGGCGGATCTGGGCAGACAACACTGTGCTGACCTGGCGAAGAATCTCGTCGCCGATCTGATCGCCGAATGTGTCGTTGACCCGCTTGAAGTGATCGACATCGATCATGATCACGGCGGCGGACACGTCACGTGAACGCCGCTGGGCATCCAGGTCGTGATCGAGCCGACGGCGATTGGCGAGCCCGGTCAGACCGTCACTCCACGCCAGTGCGGCGAGATCGTCGCCAACGGGTCGGCGGCGGAGGGTGTTGGTCAATGCGGCGATGCCAAGCACGAGTAACGCGCCGGCGGCGACAACCAGGAGAGCCAGTGAACTACTTCCGTTGGAATCTTCGTTAGGGACCGTCGGCGAGATCGCGCCAGGGGTACTGGCGATCCGATGCAGGTCGGCAATCGCGGCGTCATACACGACGCTGAGCGGGATCAGTCGACTGAGTTGTTCAGGCGTTGTATTCACCGGTCGTGGTAGGCGATCGAGCACCGTGCGGATCGCCTCGGAGAGTTCGACACCGAGCTCATCGAACCGGTTCATCGCGTTCTGACCTTCGAGATCGATCAGGCGGAGTTGGGCGCGGGCTTGGGCCAGGTCGGCCGGGGCAACGTTCGACCCCGGTGCGATCAGAATCAGGAGCTGCTGTTCCTGAGCGACGAGGTTGGCCGCACTGGTTGCCAACTGCCTGACGGTGTCAGCGGAGTCCCTGACGGATGCCGCAGCCGACACCCCAGGGCTGAGGACAACGGTGGTCACCGCAGCAGCGAGAGCGAGGCGTAGTTTCATCACCTAACAGATCGGCCCGGTTTGGCCGATCCTTGAGCGTTAAATCGTTGGACCGTCTGTTTCAGTCGACTCGGTGAACAACTCGGAGGCCCGCCCAGGCGAGTGCGCTGACCTCTCGGGCGATCTCATCAGGATCGAATTGTTGTCCGAGACCAACCAGTCGACGGCTTGCACCTTCCGCCAATCCAACCAGCGCGTGCGCCAACGTTCGCCGATGCTCCGGGTCGATATCGATGGCGATCAGCGGGGCGATCGCGGCGGCGGCTTCGTCAGTGATCCGCCGAATCTGAGCGCTCAGATCGGCGTCATGACGAGCGCTTCCACCGAACAACAGCATGAACTCGTCGTGGCGATTCGATACCCACCGGAAGTAGGCGAGGAATCCCTGCTCGGTTTGTTCGCGGCCGTCACGGGCGTCAGCGGTGGCCTTCACAATCGCAGAGATCATCCGGTTGCCAACCTCCTCGAGGAGCGCCGCGTAGAGATCGCTCTTCGAGTCGAAATGCTGGTACAGAACGGGTTTCGTGACGCCGACGGCATCGGCGATGTCGTTCATCGAGGCACCGTAGTACCCGGCGCGGCCAAACACATCGATGGACACGTCGAGAATTTGTTGGCGGCGAGCGTCGGCGGAAAGTCGAGGGGCGTTCATGGAGTTACCCAAGGGTAACCGAACTATAACCCTCGTTCCACATCCTCTCGTTCGGCGGCTTTGACGGCGTATCCGAGCACGATGCTCGGTGCCAGCAAGGCAAACGAGATCACCAGACTGATCACGATCAGCGTCGCCATCGTCGAGGTGAATCCGAACGCAAACGCGGTTACGAACAGCGTGACGGCGAGCGCCAGCACGAGGTAGCCAACTCGGTTCGCCAGCAGCGTCCATTTGGCGACTTGTTGACGCCGCTGACGGACCGGGTCGTCGGTCGTTCGAGTTGGTGTCGGGTCCCGAGTCATAGCGCGGTTGTTATCGTATGGCCGCGTATTGGCCTGCGTTGATCGATTGGGCTGGTTGTTGGTCCGTTGATGCGCGAGACTCACGCTGTGCTGACTGACCCGGACCGATCGGAGCTGGTGCAACGTGCTCCCGCCGCTCCCGCCGTCCACGACTCCTCGGTGACGACCGTCTATCACTACACCGAGGACGGAACGCTGAAACGTTTCGCCCCACATGTGCCGCCCACGAATCCCGGCCACCCGCCGGCAGTGTGGGCAATCGATGAGCGGCACTCACCGCTGTACTGGTTTCCGCGGAACTGTCCGCGGATCAGCGTGTGGGCCCATGACGCCGACCAGCAGTCACGGCTCACCGCGATCTTCGAGACCGAAGCAACCCGATTGTGTGCCGCTGAGACGCACTGGATGCTTCGCGTCCGCGACGCAAAGATCTACCGGTACGAGTTTGACGCCAGCCAGTTCAGACCGTGGGACGATGCCGACGGCCAGTACATCAGCGATGATGTCGTCTATCCGACCCGCGTCGAGCCGATGAACGATCTGCTGGCGATCCACGCCGCCGCCCAAATCGAGCTGCGGTTCACCCCCCGGCTGGGGTCACTGATGGATTCAATCCTGAGTTCAGGTCTGCCCTTCAGTTTCGTCAGGATCCGCGACGCGCTCCGTTAGCAAGCGTTACAGGTTCAGCGGATAGGTGAGGATTTTTTGTGCCGGAGTTTTCATTTCGCCTGCTGCGCAGTCGAAATAGCGCACCGTAACGATTGGTCGCCTCGCTTATCGGCTCGTCTCCTTACAAGCCGGGCGGAAGCAGCCGGTTGACGTTTTGGTAGAAGAAGTACAGGGCGACGATAAACGGCGCAATCGTGATCACGATCCCGATCGTGTCGTGACGTGTCTTGCGACTGATCTTGCGACACAAGATGGCGATCGCGATCAACCCCAGTGCCCACAACGCAATCTGAGGGAACGCGGCGCGATCGTGGAACCATCCACGCGCAAACGCGTCGGCGGTGTCATCAGCGGGCTCAGTGGGCTCAGCGATGCTCACAACTGGATCGCTCGAACTGACTGATGGGACCGAGTCGGCTGGGCTCGCTTCGACCTCGGCGCTGTTGATCGGCGCAACCGTCACCACGGGGTCGTCGACCACGGCGACGTCGGGGTTGTCCGGTACGACCTCGGTAGGTTCGAGTTCGTAGTACGTCGGGACGCCAACTGCTGCCGACTTCTCCGGGTTGAGCACGCTGTGGACGGCCATCCGTTGTTTGGTGGTGTACTTCGGATGACAGGTCGTCAGCGTCAGCATGGCGACATCAGGATCGGTAGTAGCGATCACCCACGAGTCGGCAGGTGTCACGATTTGGGTGAATGTGACGTCGTACACGAACGTCTCACCGTTCGCCATAGTGACGATGATCTCGTCACCGGGGGCGAGTTGGTCGAGGTCAGCGAACGGCTCACCCCACGTGGTTCGGTGACCTGCGATTGCCGCGTTTCCGAGCTGGCCGGGGAGCGGCGTGTCGGGGTAGTGGCCCGGACCCTTCTTGAGGTCGGAAACGTCGACGCCAGGAAGCACGTACAGCTCTTTGCCGATCTTGGGAATCTCGAGTCGGGCGAACGCATCGCCGCGCACGATCGGCGGAAGATTTTGTTCGACCACCGTGGATCCCTCGTCGCTGTTCAGCGGGGGAGCCTCGCCTGCGGACGCTTCGGGCGCTTCGGGCGTGCTTGTCGCCTCGGCTGGTCCGCTGTTTTCGACCGAGTCAGCAGACGCTTCAAGATCGGCCGCGACGTCAGTTTCGGCTTCCTCGCTCGAAACCTGATTGGCGACGATCCCTGCGTCAAACTGGTTCTCCAGTTTGTTCTGAATCCTGGCGGTCTCGAGACCCGTGCCCCACAGTTGGTAAGCGACGAATCCGAACATCAACAGGCCGGTCGTGATCAACACCCTGCCGGTCATCCCGACGAAGTAGCGCCAATCATGGGGATCGGGCGGCCGGTCCCATTTGCTCACCCGTTGCTGACGGCGTTCCAACCACGATGGCTTTGATGTCGGGGTGCCGTGGCTCTCAGAGCCGGCCATATCTCCAGCCTTGTCGGCCACCAGTTGCTCGGTCACGGCGTGCACGATACCGGCCGAGCCCTCACGGTTCCGGTCGTTTCGGCGCGTAGCGTGTGATCCGTTCATGGACCACGTCAGTGACACTCCGAATCAAATCCCGGTGGACGCGCAGGTAGACACCGTGGTCGTGTTGGACGACGCCGTGGCAGTGCTCGGTGGATTCCCGGTTCTGGCAGGTGCCTCACTCACGATTCGGTCTGGCGAAATCGTTCTGCTACGTGGCCCGAATGGGGCGGGAAAGACCAGTCTGCTGCGGCTCTGTGCCGGTCTGTTGCCGATTGAACGCGGGACCGGTCACGTGTTTGGGCTCGATCTCGCCACCCAGCGCGATGCGATTCGCCCGAGGGTCGGTTTGCTTGGTCATCGCAACGGGTTATATGCCGATCTGACTGTTTCGGAGAACGTTGAGTTCTGGGGTTCGACCGTCGGGGCGACTGCCGACGAGGTCTCGGCGGCGATGCAGCGATTGGGTGTGGACGGTCGGCTCGCGGGAATTGCTGTCACAACGTTGTCGGCCGGACAAAGGCGTCGTACCGCGCTCGCATGTTTGGTTGCCCGTCGCGCTGAGTTGTGGCTGCTCGATGAACCACATGCCGGACTCGACGCCGACGGCCGTGACGAACTCGACTTGGTACTTCGCCAAGCCGTCGCTTCCGGCGCCACCGTGATCGTTGCCAGCCACGAGCTGGAACGGGCCGGTTCGCTGGCCGATCGTGTCGTCGATGTTGTCGCCGGGCAAGTGCGCAGGGTCGAGCGATGAGGGTCGAGCGATGAGGGTCGAGCGATGAGTCGCGCCGTGAGCCGCTGGCGAATCGCTCGGCTGGTGGCCCTCAAGGATCTTCGGATCGAGCGTCGCAGCAAGGTCGTGACGAATCAGGTGTTCCCGTTTGCGGCGGTGACGATGGTCATGTTCGCCTTCGCTCTTGACGCCTCCGATCTGCTTGGACGTGTTGCTCCCGGTCTGGTGCTGTTGGCCACGATGTTCAGCTTGCTGATCCTGGTCCAGCGGTCGTTTGCGGTCGAGACCTCCGATGGTGCTCTGGACGCGTTGCGAGCAGCCGGTGTCGACCCGGTAGCGATCTTCTGGGGCAAGTCGATCGCCCTGGCGGCTGAGTTGGCGGTGCTCCAGGTCGTGCTCGTGATCGCCGCCGTCCTGCTGTACGGGGCCGACCTTCGGTTGAGCGGTGTCGTGCTGCTTGTCACAACCGTGGTTCTCGCGACCTGCGGGCTGGCTGCCGTTGGTACACTGTACGGAGGCCTCACCGCCGGGTTTACGGGTCGCGAAACCTTGCTTCCGCTACTCGTACTGCCGATCGTGGCGCCTGTTCTGATCGGGGCAACCCGGGCGATGGAGTCTGCGCTCGGCACCGATGGGGCGGTGGTGTCGGAAGGTTGGCCGTGGATCGGTCTGCTGGCCGTGTTCGCCGTTGCCTTCTGTGCCGGAGGAGCTTTGGCGTTCGGTCCCCTGATCGAGGAAGCTACGTAACGAACCATGACCACGAGCACCCCCACCCTCTCCACAACCGACTCATCCACGGTTCGGCGCGCTCGTACGGGTACCCGGGCGACACGAATCCTGGGTGGTTTGACCGTGGCAATGATGGGCTGGCTGGTGGCGTTTGGGTTGGGATTCTCGCCAGCCGATCGGGATCAGAAGGAAGCGGTCAGGATCATGTACGTACACGTACCGACCGTGTGGCTGGCGTATCTCGCCTTCACCGTCACCGCGGTTTGCTCTGGGCTGTACCTGTTCTCGAAGAAACATTCGCTCGGGTTCGATCGGTTGGCCGGCGCCAGCGCCGAGATCGGCGTCGTGTTCATGGGTCTCACGCTCGTGACCGGGATGCTGTGGGGCAAGATCACGTGGGGGGTGTTCTGGCAGTGGGACGCACGGCTGACCACCACAGCGCTGCTGTTCGTAAGTTACGTCGGATACCTGGCCGTGCGCGGTCTCGGCGGCAATCATCACCAGCGTGCCAAGCGCAGCGCCGTGATTGGGCTGCTCGCCGTTGTCGAGATTCCGCTCGTGCACTGGAGCGTGCGGATGTGGCGGAGCTTGCACCAGGAAGCCACCTTGCTCGATACCGATGGCAACATCGACATGGACGGTCTGATGCTGTTCAGCCTGTTCGTCGGCTTGATTGCTTTCACATTGTTGTATGTGTGGCTGTTGCTGCATCGCAGTCGCTCGATGGCGATGGAAGACATGCTCGACGATCACGGTCTTGACCGTGCACTCAAAGCCCGCCGCGCCGAAGGAGCCACGTCATGATCGCCATGCAACACGCCGGGTACATCCTCGGCAGCTATGCGATCACGTTGGCGGTGATCGGTGGGTTCGCCCGGCGAGTGCTCAGCCGTGGACGCCAACTTTCCGAACAGGTCAACGACGCTGACAAATACTGGACCTGATCGTGACCGACCTGTCGCCACGTACCGGGCCAGACAACGGTGAGTCAACGGTGAAGCCGCGACCCAAGTGGCTTCCGATGATCGTGCTCGCCGTTGTGCTGATCGCAGGCGGCGTGATCGTCACCCAGTTTCTGCGGTCGGCGGTCGACTACTACTGCAACGTTGATGAGATCGGTGTCCGCTCTGGCTGCGACGAGGATCGTCGGCTACGGATCCAAGGTTTGGTCGAGCAGGGAACGGTCGAAGTCGTCGGCGGCGACACCGACTTCGTGATCTCGTTCAACGGGGTCACGCTTCCGGTCCACTACGACGGTCAACCCGGCGGGATCTTCAAGGAATGCCTTCCTGTCGTCGTGCACGGTCGATTCGACGGCGCAACCGACGTGTTCGTCGGTGATCGGGTTGAGGTCAAACACTCCGACGAGTACGTCGCCGTCAACGACGATCGACTGACCGAAGCCGACGCCCGAGTAGCGGCCTGCGGCTCCGAAAGTGCCTGATCGATGATCGTTGCGGTCGGCATAAATGGGGCACTCGGCAACGCCGGGCTACTCCTGATGTTGGCGGCCTCGCTAATCGGCGCGCTCACAACCGGGCTGGCAATCGTGACCGGGAATCACAAGGGCATTCGCCAGGGCCCGGTCTATGCGGCGCTGATCCTGGTCGGTGCCGTGTTGGCCGTGCTGATGATGCTGCGAGCCCTGATCCAGCGCGACTACTCGCTCGACTACGTTCAACAAGTCGGGTCGTATACGACGCCGGCGCTGTACAACGTGGCGGCAATGTGGAGTGCACTCGAAGGCTCGATCCTTTTGTGGGTGCTCGTCCTGGCGGGTTTCACCGGTGCAGTTGCCTGGCGGTTCCGTAAGCGCGCAGACGATCCGTTGGTCGGTTGGGCGCTGGTCGTGATGTTCGTGGTCTGCGCCTTCTTTGCGATCGTCAGCTTCGGCCCAGCGTCACCGTTCAAGGCCGGGCCAACAGTGCCGATCGGCTTCGACGGACGAGGGCCCAATCCGCTGCTCCAGAACCATGTGCTCGTGTTGTTTCATCCGCCGATCCTGTACCTCGGCTTTGTCGGGTTCACGGTTCCGTTCGCGTTCGCGATTGCGGCGCTGATCACCGGTCGCGTTGGTGAGGGCTGGTTGCTGGAAACGCGTCGCTGGGCGCTGTTCTCGTGGGGCTTTCTATCGCTTGGGATTCTGCTCGGCGGCTGGTGGAGCTACGAGGTGCTCGGCTGGTCAGGCGTGTGGGCCTGGGACCCCGTCGAGAACGCATCGTTGCTGCCGTGGCTCACGGGTACGGCCTATCTCCATTCGGTGCTCGTGCAGCAGCGGCGCGGCATGCTGCGAGTCTGGAACCTGAGTTTGTTGGTGGCCACGTTCGCGCTAACGATCCTCGGTACATTCCTCACGCGTTCCGGCGTGATCGGCAGCGTGCACGCCTTCGGCGTGGGCGAGGTCGACTCGTACCTGCTCGGATTCTTTGGTCTCGTCGTAATCGTGTCGCTCGGGCTGATCGCCTGGCGCGGCGATCGGCTGCGTTCGCCGGGTGTGATGGACTCGCCGATCTCACGTGAGGGCGCGTTTCTGGCCAACAACGTGATCTTCACCGTGTTTGCCTTCATCGTGTTGCTCGGCACCGTGTTCCCGTTGCTGGTCGAAGCGTTCCAGGACCGGCGCACCGTGGTCGGGGCTCCGTACTTCGATCGTCTCTCGATCCCGATCGGGATTTCGCTGTTGTTCATGATGGCGGTGGCGCCGGTGCTGCCGTGGCGTAAGGCGTCGCAGGAGTTACTGCGCGAGCGGCTGTTCTGGCCGGCCTGGTGCGGAGCTGGAGCGTTGGGTGTTGCCGTGTTGGTCGGTGCCGATGGCTGGGCACCGCTGATCGCGTTTGCGTTGGCCGGGTGTGCGTCTGGGGCAGCACTTCGCCAGGTCGTGTTGGCAACCCGCAGGCAGGGTTGGCGTGGTCTCGTCGGTCGCGCCAACGGTGGGATGATCGTTCACCTCGGCGTGATCCTGATCGCCGTCGCATTGGTGGCATCCAACGCTTACACCAAGTCGGCCGACCTCACGCTGGCGATCGGCGAAACGGTCAGTTGGGAGGGTCATACGTTCGAGCTGGTCGACGTCGTTGATGAGACCGATAGCCGCACCGACGTCGCCCGCGCCAACATCCGACTCGACGGCGACGCGATCTACGGACCGGCGATGACGACCTATCTCCAGATGGGTACGACAATTGGGACGCCGAGCGTTCGTAACGGCCTGACTCACGACGTCTATCTCACGATCGCCGGAAACAATCCGCCGAAGGCTGGCTCCACCGAGGTCGTGATTGAAGTCTTCCGCAAGCCGCTGATCATGTGGCTGTGGATCGGTGGCCTGCTGATGGCAATCGGAACCGTGTTGGCGGCGTTCCCCGGTAAGCGACGTCGTCGCCCCACCGATGCCGTCTCGGCAGCGATCAATGTTGAGCACGTCGAGGTCGTCAGTGTCTGACGACCTCGACGTGCTTGCTGCTGGATTGGGTGACAACCAAACTGCGCCGCGTTCGCGCCGCCTCGCGCCGATCGTTGTAGGTGTGGTCGCACTGGTGGTGGCGTCGTTGTTTTGGCTGCTGCTAGCCGCCGACACAAGCGTCAACGAGACCGCCGAGACGCCGTTGCTTGGCCAACCGGCACCTGGGTCAACAGGTTTGTACGCCGACGGGACACCGTTCGAGTTATCGCGCCGTAAGGGCAGTTGGGTAGTGCTCAATTTCTTCACGTCTGACTGTGTGCCATGCCAGCGCGAGCACCCCGAGCTGGTCAAGTTCGTCGATCAACAACGCTCGCTTGGCAACG
>JANOTN010000391.1:0-13358 GCA_031416375.1 Ilumatobacteraceae bacterium | reverse complement strand
CACTTCCCCGACCCCGATTCGAGACCAGCCAGACACACCCAAAAGTCACCGGGCAAAGTCGCCCAATGTGACTTCATCGCCTACGTAGACGACTGAGGAGGGTCCGGGGCTGCCTTCGGCTGGCTCGAGGGGTGGGTTATGAACGACATCTTTCTGAACGACATCTTGAGGATACGGCGGAAACTTTGCCTCTCGTGTGAGCGCTCGTCTCGGCCGATAATGGTTTAGGACACGTCAAAGCGGGAGATGGCCGTGCAAGAGCACAAGGTCGCCGATTCGACGTGATCGAGGATTTGACTGATCGAGGCTGACACTTCGATCTCGAACAAGAGGGGTTCTGGCGTGACGACGATTGTTGGTGAGACCGACAACATGTGGGATGCCGCCGCGATGCTTGACGGGCTACCGGAGCGGGTCAATCGATACCGTGTCGCGGACCACGTAATTGTGTACTGCAATGCGGCATGGGCTGCCCAGTACAACGTTGATCCCGGATTGGCGCTGGGCCGTCCGCTCGACCAGTTCTTGTCCGAAGACGAGCTGGTCGGCCTCAACTCTCAGCTCGCCCGGCTCGGTCCCGATAACCCAATTCTGGTCGACTGCATCGCCCGCGCTGTCCCCCATACTCCCGGCCAGTGGCTGGAATGGGTTGATCGGTACTTGCCCGGCGTCGATGGCTCCGAGGATGCCGAGGTGCTTTCAGTCGGCCGAGATGTCACCGAACGCCACATCGCCGAGTTCAAGCTGGCCGAGAGCGAGGCCAGGTTTCGGAATCTCGCCGACAAATCCGCCGACGTCGTATGGAGCTTTGTCGCCAAGCCGTCGCCGCACTTCGACTACATCAGTCCGTCAATCGAGAGCATCCTCGGCTATCCGCCGTCATTCTTCCTCGAGGACTTCACGCGGATACTCGCAATCCTGGACGACGAAGGTCGGGCAACCATCGATCGTGCTCTCCGGGGCGAGCAAACACTTGAGCGCTTCGACTTCCACTTTCGTCACGCCGACGGCACATCCATAGTCGGCGAAACGCAGACCGCAGTCGTCCGAGGTGGTTTGCAGGGTGTCAGCCGCGACGTCACCGAGCTACGCCATCTGCAGGAGAGCATGGCCGCCCTCGCCTTGCGCGACCCGCTGACCGGATTGGCCAATCGCCGACTTTTCGACGAACTCTTCGACGCGGCTTTAGCACGCACGCAACACAGCGGCCTGCCGCTCGGGGTCGCGTTCCTCGACCTCGATGGCTTGAAGGATGTGAACGACACCTATGGCCACGATGCCGGCGATCTTGTGTTGCGCGAGACAGCCCGCAGGTTGCTCTCGATGGTGAGCGGCGCCGATGTCGTAGCGAGGATTGGTGGCGACGAGTTCGCGATCGTCTATGAACCGAACCAACCGAACTCGGACAGCCTCATCCGGCGCATCGACCGAGCTCTCTCCGCACCGATCAACATCACCGCCACGACGGCCGTCTACTGCCCAGCCAGCATCGGCAACGCTGACACGCGTAGCATCGGACGCGATCCCACCGATCTGCTCGCCGCAGCCGACGACGCCATGTACGAATTGAAGCGGGCTCGCCACGCCGTTCGAGGCACCCAGGTCGGGGGCATCGTGGCTATCGGCGTCGTTCGGCCGATCATCGACACGCTCGCCGACATCGCCTGAGACGGGTATCCCCTGGTACGAGCACTCGGCGAAGCAGAGCGGGCTGACGCCGAAACGGGGGATGTGGCAGCGAACTCAGTGTCGGTCGAGGGTCTTGGTGCCCTTCATGATCGGATACCGCTCGGGACGACGGTTCCGCGCCCCGTTGTTCGTAGGAGTAGTCGCCGTCGGGCGGGGTCTCTGGACGCCCAGGCAAGGACGGCGATTGCACAGACCAGGACCGCCAACAAGCGAGACGTGGCACCAGGGGCGTCGGGGTTTGGGGGTAACGGAAGCCATGTCCGCGACGGTAGGAAAGTTGTGGCGAAGCCGGCCATGCTGAACAATGCGCCGGCGATGCCGCCGGCCGTGCGGTCACCCATCGTTGATGCCGTTGCTGACACCGCGGTGGCGACGGCGACGAACACGCTCAGCTCCAATGCACGGCCCCGCAAGGGGAAGCCGCCGGCAAGGTGGGTGGTGACTGCGATCGCGGCGGCCCACCACAACCCGACGGCCAGCGCGGCAACCGTCACCCGCTGGAGCCGACGGAGCGGCAACGATGTGGGGGACGCAGCGAGTGTCACGGCGGCGGAATCGTCGAGCAGGAACGCAGTCGCTGCGGCGACCGCTGCGCTGGCGATCGACAGGCGGAGGTGCACGCCGGCTCGGTTCCCACTCGCCACGATCAAGATGCCTGCCGGCATCACGTACACCAGCGGCTGCCAGCTCATGACCCGCACTGCTGGTCGTGCCGGCAGTGACGCTCGGCGCAGACGGCTGGGGCAGATGGTCGTCGGCGTCATCACGGACAGCTCACACCCGTCGATGCGGCTGGCACCGCCGTCACCGCCCCCGCCTCCGCGGGGCCGTCGTCGTCGATGCCGAGTTCACCGGCGAGTTCTGACGTCGAGGTTCCCGGATCGGTCCAGCGGACCCAGTCACGATCGAGCGTGGAGGTCACCTCGGCGGCTGGCAGTTCGAGCATCGCCAGGGCGACCTCGGCGTCGCCAACGGCGTAGTCGACACCCCACATCGGCGGGTTGTCCCATTCCGCAAAGGTGATCAGCAATCCATCCCCGGTCGACCCCTCGTCGGTAACCCGGCGCAGGGTTCGGGCACCATCGGGGCTGGCGGCGGCACCAGCCCACAGGGCAACCGCGGAGCGGGCCTGGCCGCTGGCGGTGCAGCGCTCGTTGTCGTCGTGCGGTGCCGGTGGCAGACCGGTTGCCCACGCCCCAGTTTGCACCCCGAGGAAGAACCCCTTGACGTCGAACCCCGAACACGGGAAAGAGTCGTCCTCGAGCGGCGGGTGCACCTGCCCGTCGGCGGGCCACAGATCGGCTGACGATAGGCGGTCGGCGACGCCGGGCGGCAACCCATCCCTGAACGCCCTCGGCAAACAGTCGTTGTTGCTCACGATGATCGCCGGGCGCTGGATCACCTCAAGCGGGATGCGGTTGTCAGCGGCCGTCGTCGGCAGCAATGCCAGCGTCGCCTCGACGCGGGTCCGCCATTCGGGCAGATCGGCCGCGGAATCGGGGTACGCGCAGTAGCGAACCGCGTCCGACTGCTCACAGACCTGATGGGCGACAGGTTCGGCGAGGTACGACACGATCTCGTTCTCTCGCGCTGTCGATGGGTGTCGGGTCTGCATCCACCCGGCACCGCCGGCAACAATCACGCCGACACTGAGCACGGCACCGACAGGGCGACGGATCCCTTCGCGGGCAAGCGCGACACCAGCCATGAACACGACGAGGCCACCGAGATAGAGCAGATGCCACCCAGAGGGGCGTATCTCGAGGAAATCATGGGTGACGCCGATCGGCTCGGCAATGAACGCAAGGAAGCGCAGCGGGTCACCTTCGGTGCGATCCCACGGCCACGTCGTCACGTCAAGGAATCGCGCCTGGATCACGATCGTGGCAATCGCCGCCAGCATCCCGAAGCCCGCGTTCGGCAGCCAACGCGCCACTGCCACACCGACGCACACGCTGCCGGCAACGATCAGCAACCCGACCGCGGTCTCGTCCCACTCTGGCGATCCGCGCAGCTCGTTGTCGCGCCCGCCCAAATACGCCAACCAGCCGCCAGCCAGCACAGCTGCGACGATCACCGGACCGAACGCAGTAGCGAGCAGCGCACTCGACCTGGCCGGCTGTGCGGCGGGCAACGCCGCGAACAACTCGTCGGTCCCGGTGCGCTGTGGTCGCAGGGCGACGAGGTTGGTGGCGATGATGGTCATCCAGCCCAGCGGCACGAGCGCCAGCGCGGTCCCTGCCGAGACCTCGCGCCAGCGCGTCTCGCTCTCGGTGGCGGCGATCAGCATCAGCGGCGTCAGCAGCACCCCGGCGATGAATGCGGGATGGCGCAGCACACGCCAGACGTCGGCGCGGACGAGCGGGCGGACGACGCGCCAGTTGGTGTCCGCGCTCCAGCCGACTGGTCCGATGATCCCGGTGCCGTCTGCGGCGGCGTTGCGGCGACTGAGGCCCCGAAACACCAGCAACACCACCGCTGCGATGACGAGCAGTTCCATGGTCTCACCGCTCCCGTCGAGCATTGGCGGTGTCGGATTCGTCACCGACGGGTCGGCCGATCAGCAGCAGGTAGGCGTCCTCGAGCGCCGGCTCGGAGAGGGTGGCACCTGCGGGCGGGTCGCCGATCAGACGATGCTGACCGGAACCGGTGCGCCACGACAGGCGTGCACCGGGGTCGGCTTGGTCGGCGAGCCACACCCGACCGCGGGCCTCATCAACAAGCGATTCGGGGGTGGCATCGCGGAGGATTCGGCCGCCGTTGATCACCACGACGCGCTGGCAGAGCGCTGTCACGTCGTCGGTCTGATGGGTCGACAGCAGCACGGTGTGGTGCTCGGCGACCGCCGAGACGGTCTCGCGGAATCGCAGCCGCTGCTCGGGATCGAGCCCGGAAGCGGGTTCGTCAAGCACGAGCAGCTCAGGGTTCCCGAGCAAGGCTTGGGCGACGATCACCCGGCGTCGCATCCCGCCCGACAGGGCCTTGATTCGCTTGTGGGTCACATCGCCCAGTCCGACTTGGGCCAACACTCGGCGTACCTCGTCATGGCGCGCCCGCCGCTCGGTCATCTCCTTGAGGATCGCTATGTAGTCGACGAACTCGAAGGGGGTCAGGTTGGCGTAGTAGCCGGGCTCCTGGGGGAAGTAACCGAGCCGACGACGGATCGAGAGCCGCCCCCGAACCTCGGCTGGGTCCTCGCCGAGTACCCGCACCGCGCCGTTGTCGGGGGCGAGCACAGTGGCGACGATCCGCAAGAGCGTGGTCTTGCCCGCCCCATTGGGGCCGAGCAGGCCGGTGACACCGCGCCCGAAGGCGACGGTGATGCTGTCGAGGGCCCGAGTCGAGCCGTAGGACTTGGTCACCTCGGTCAGCTCGACGGTGCTGGTTGTTGTCGTCGTTGTTGTTGTGGACCCGATGCTCATGACGGTCTCCTGACATCGACGAAATCGAACGAATCGCGGCGCAGCGCGGCGACCGTGCCAGCCAACAGCGACACGGCCAGCAGTGTGAGTTGGCCGGCGGGACGGAATGCGGCGAATCCCTCGATGAGATTGGCGCTCGGCGCGCGCCTCAGGGTGATGGTTGCGGCCAGCACCCACATTGCGCCCAGCGTCCACGCCACAGCACGTATGGGAAACCAGCTACCGAGCGCGAGAGTGCTGGCGACGAGCCCGAATGACGGTAGCAGCCACAACACGGGCTCCCAGCCCTGCCGGGGCACGAGCAACGAAGCCCCGGCGGCGACGGCGATTGTTGGGGTGAGAACCGCCAGCGCCCGCATCAAAAACAGTTTGAAACCGGGCGTCGGGACGGCAGCAACAAGTTCGCGCAGCGGGTCGTAGCGGAAAGTGATCGCCGCCGTAACCCCCGCAAGTGGCAGCAACGGGGCGGCGACAAGGAACGTGTACACGGTCCGTTCCGAGCCGCTGAATAGGTCGGCGGCACCGACGATCAGGAGGGCAACGGCGACCCCGGTGAGCCACATACCGCGCTCGGTCGGCGTGACCGCCAGCACTCGGGTGACGTGCTCGGGTACCCCGATGCGCTCGATCAGCCGCTCGATCGGATTGCGTCGCGGTTGGTCGACGCGCTCGGTGATGGCGGCGAGGTTGCGCTCGAGTCGTTCGGGCACGGCCAGCGGTGCCATGGCGGCGCGGCACGACGGGCAGGTCATCAGGTGTGCCTCGACCGATGCCGCCGGTGCACGCCCCAGCGCGCCGGTGACGTAGCCGGCGAGTAACTCGGGATCAATATGCCAAATCGGATTCGGCGTCATGCCAGTGCCTCTCTCATCTGTGCCCGGGCGCGGGCGGAACGGCTTTTGACGGTGCCGGTCGGAATTCGCAGCAACCGGGCTGCCTCGCGGGTGCTGAGACCGTCGAGCACGGTGGCCTGCACGACCGACAAGAGTTCTGGTGAAAGCCGGTCGAGGGCACCGCCGAGTTCGCCGGCATGAAGACCGACGAGCACCTCGTCCTCGGCTGACACGACCAGTGGCTCCGTTGTTGCCAGGTAGGCGACCGCTGGGCGGCGGCGGAGCTGGTCGATGAGTCGGCGCACGGCAATGCCCCATAGCCAGGCGGCGACTACGCCCGAACCGTTGTAACCCGCCGGCTTACGCCACACCGCCACAAACGTGTCCTGCAATGCTTGGTCGACAAGGTCGGCGTCGCCACATCGATGGGTCAGGCGGGCGGTCAGCCACGGGGCGTGGCGGTGGTACAGCGCGTTGAGGGCAGCCTGGTCGTGCTCGCCAATCGCCACGAGCAGGACCTCGTCGCTTCGCTGGTCACCCATTCGCATTCACCACCCATTTGTCGTCACACGGGCAGCGATTGGTTCACGGCCCGGTCATCGGCACGCACTTCTGGCGTCCGGACCAGTTCCAACCCGACAAATGTTACATATGGTGTCAGACACCATATGTAACATTGTTGCGTTGATCAGGCGAGGCTGACGAGGTCGAGCCAGTCGGCATTGAAGTAGTCGACGTCACCGTCGGGCATCAACAGCACTTTGGTCGGTTCCAACTCCATCACGAAATCGGTGTCGTGGCTGACGAAGATGATCGAGCCCTTCCACGCCTTCAAGGCGTCAGCAACAGCCTGACGAGAGGCCGGGTCGAGGTTGTTGGTTGGCTCATCGAGCAGCAGCAGGTTGTTGCGGCCGACCATCAGCATCGCCAACGCCAACTTGGTCTTCTCGCCCCCTGACAGCGTTCCCGAATCCTGGAATACCTTCTCACCGGACAGTCCGAACATCCCGAGCAGTCCACGCAACTCGGTCTCGGTGAGATTCACTCCCGGCGGCACAGCCATTCGAATGTTGTCGAGCAGCGACTTCTTCGTGTCGAGGTTGTCGTGTTCCTGGGCGTAGTAGCCGACGGCTACCTGATACCCGAACTCGAAATGTCCGAGATCGGCAGTCGTCTCGCCAGCCAGGATCCGCAGCAGGCTGGTCTTGCCGGCACCGTTCAAACCGAGCACGAGTAGGCGCTCACCGCGTCCGAGGTCGAAGGCGACATCTTCGAACACGGGTGGACCGCCATAGCCCTTGCACATTTGGCTCGCTCGTACGACCGTCTGTCCGCATGCCGGCGGGTCGGGGAATCGGACAGTGATTGGCTTACCGCCCTTGGGGGCATGCACGCGATCCACTTCGAGACGGGCGATCCGCTTTTCCATGTTGTGGGCCATCGCCGCCTTGGTGGCTTTGGCTCCGAAACGGTCAACAACCGTTTGCATCCGGGCGATCTCTTTGGACTGGGCGGCAGCCTGTTTCAGCAGTCGGCGTTCATCCTCGGCTCGCGCCGCCACGTACTGGCTGTACGTGCCCTTGTACTCGACGACAGTGCCCACGGCGGCCTCAGTCGGACGGTCGAGATGGAGCACACGCGTGATCGCTTCGTCGAGCAGTTCGAGGTCGTGGCTGATCACCAACAGGGCACCCTTGTACTGGCGCATGTAGTTGAGCAGCCACATCTTGGCATCGATGTCGAGGTGGTTGGTCGGCTCGTCGAGGCACAGTACGTCGCTCCCTGCGAACAGGATCCGCGCCAACTCGACTCGACGGCGCTCGCCACCTGACAGCACGCCGATCGGCAGTTCGATCCGATCCTCGCCAAGCCCGAGCCCGGCCGCCAGCGCACGCGCCTCGCTCTCGGCCCCGTACCCACCGCTGACTCGGAAGTTTTCCTCGGCGCGGCTGTAGCGGGCGATGTTGCGTTCGGTTGGGTCTTGCTCAAGGGCGATCCGAAGCTTCTCGATCCGCATCACTTCGTCGTCGATTCCACGCCCTGACAGCACGTGCGTGACCGCTGTCCGACCGTCGAGCACGCCCTCAATACGCGGATCCTGCGGCAGGTAGCCGAAGCCGCCCCTGCGAACTACCGTGCCGGACTTCGGCTCGACAGCACCGCCGAGGACCCGGAACATCGACGTCTTCCCGGCTCCGTTACGACCGACGATCCCGACCTTGTCACGTGGCATCACCGTGAAGGTGGCGCCGTCGACGACGAGTCGACCACCCACTTCGACGGAGAGAGCCTGGGCCTGGAGCACCGCACAAGGCTACGGTGAGAACGATGAGGGCGATGGTGACATCTATCCGGGCTCCGCTTCCGGCGCTGGCGGCACCGATCGCCTGCGGCTGCTGCCTGCTTGCGGGAGTTACGTACATCGGACTCAACAACCCGTCAGAAGGCGGCGTGTATCTACCGTGTCCGTTTCGGACGCTGACTGGATGGTGGTGCCCCGGTTGCGGTTTGACTCGAGCTACACATCACCTGGTCAACGGCAACCTCATGCAGGCGTTTCGGTTCAACCTGTTCGTGGTTGTGATCCTGGCGGCGATCCTCGGATCGTGGATGTCATGGTTGCTGATCACTTCCGGTCGACCCGTCGACCCGATGAAACGAGTACCGACTTGGGCCTACTGGGCCGCCGGAACGGTCATCGCCACGTTCACCGTGGTCCGAAACCTGCCAGGGGTGACCGGGTTACGTGGGTAGCTGTTACGTGGGTAGCTGTTACGTGGGTAGCTGTTACGTGGGTAGCTGAGGTTAGTCGCTCGAGGAGTTGGCGTCTGGACCGTTGGAGTCGTCGGTAAACAGCGCCTTCAGACAGTCGACGTCATCCGCCTCGGGTGCCTCGCCGAGCGCATGTGCAGTCGCAGCAGCCAAGTGGTTGCGACCATCCTCGGAGAGATGCAGTCCATCACTCGCCAGTAACTCCGGACTCTCCACCGCAAGTTGCGCCCAATCAACAACGAACACCTCGGGATGAGCCTGCGGCAACGCACGAATCATCTCGTTCAGTTCGGCCTGACCATCGTCAACCTCTGTCAACGTGTAGACGAGCGTCGGACGCGGCGCCAAACGTTCGATGTAGTCGATCAGGTCGTCGGTAAATACGTCGACATCGCCGTCAAAATTGTTGCCGAGAAAGATCGCCGCCGCGTCCCATTCCGGTGCGTCGCTCTTCTCCAGTCGTTCGTCGAGCACTTCGTCGCCAAAACCGATCCGCTGATTCTCCTCTGCCTCCACGGCAACGGACCAGCCCTGTTCACCGAGCAGGTCACACATCTGCCCGCCGAATCGCTCGGCGGTCGAGGCCAGTAACGAATCACCGATCATCAACAGTCGATTTCCGAGCACACGGTCGCCAATCGGCTCGAACGTCGAAGAAGCGGAAGCGGTCGGTAGGCCAGGCGGGTCGGTTGCACCACTCAACGGCCCCGGTAGGCCGGTCAACCCGATCGTTGGCGAGACCGCCGAGACAGCGGGATCAGCGACCTCGTCACTCGCTCCGCATGCTGACAGCACAACAGTCAATCCCGACGCCACGAGAGTCCGAAGGCAAGAATGTGACGAGGCGGCTCGTAGATGCACCTCGCTATTGAAGCCGATGGCAGGCCCGCACACACGCGCGCCGACCCGACATCGGACTCCAAATACACGCAATCGGCGATCAGCGACGGCGCAGCGAATCACGAATTTCGGTCAACAGATCGATCTCCGACGGCCCATCATCTACTTCCACTGCGGGCTTCAGCTTGCCGTGTGCCTTCAAGATCAAGAACAGAATGAACGCCACAACGACAAAGCTGATCGCGGCGTCGATCACCAGCCCAATGCTGATTCTTGCGTCGCCGATGTTGAACCCAATCTTTGCGTAGTCGGGCTCGCCGAAGATGGCGGAGACGATCGGAAGGATCACGCCATCCAGCAACGCGTCGACAATTTTCGTGAAGTACAGGGCCATGATCAGTCCGACAGCGATCGTGACAACGTCACCCTTTTGCAGGAAGCCCTTGAACTCAGCGAGCATTTTCTTCATGTCGGTTTCGTTCCCCTTACGGATCGAGTGACCCCTGCGTGACAGTCAAGCACACTCGCCAGATCGCATCGCGCTACGACCGTGAACTGTTCGACCGGACGATGCGCTTCGCGTACTTGGCGCAAATTCCCCCGAGAGCAAAGGCCGACTACTCGAAGAAGTCGGCGGACCCGGTGTCGGCAAATTCGGTGTTTCAACTTCGGTCGCTCGGGTATCAGCGTGATCATGACGATCGGTTACGCACCGACCTGACCCGCTAGGTCGTTCTGAATCCGCACGTCAGCTGGTAGTGGCATACGCCGCTACCAGCAACAAGGTCTCTGTTGCTCCCGTTCGGTGTGGCTGAAACTCCGGGCACCAATCGGTGTTCGCCAAACATGAACAGGGAGCGCCAAACCATGTCCGATCCACAACGGTCTGGAGTCATAGACGATCAAGCGCTCAACCGTTTGATCGAACAGTCGCAAGACCTGCACACCGACGCGATGAGCGTCGCCCGCCAAACCCTGCCGGATCTCAGGGATCTAGCCTCCGACCGGAAGCGAATATCCGAGCCGAGCAATACGGCTGCGGTCGCCGAACTGGCAATCGTGCGCCAAAACGTCGGTTGACGCCTGGCGCTCGCCCTCGGAGGTTTCCTCGGTGTCGGGGCGATCAGTTCGGCGTTTTCTCAAACGGCGTTCGCCGCCGACGGCGACATCGACGTTATGCAACTCCAAACGGCCGTGTCGCTCGAACTGCTTGCCGTGGCGACATCCGGCGCGGCGTTGACGTTGCCGTTCATAACCGATGGGAATCCGGTGATCGTCGCCTTCGCCGAGACCACGATGAGTCAGCCCGATGAGTCAGCCCGATGAGTCAGCCCGATGAGTCAGCACGATGAGCACCGTCAGGCGTTTTCGGCCCAGACGCTGGCGTTGGGCGGGACTGATCAGACGGCGACAAACCCGAAGCACACGCCGATTGTCGAAGCGGCAAAGCCGAGCTTGTTGACTCCGATTGACGTTGTCAAGTTGGCTGCCACCCTGGAACAGGTCGCCACCGAGACGTATCTGCTCGACCTCAATCGGTACACCGATGTCACGGCGAGAGTGTTGATGGCGAGTGTGACGGGTGTCGAGTGCCGGCATCTCGCCACCCTGCGAGCCGTACTGACACGTCGACAGATTCTCGTCGGCGGGGCCGTGCTCGGCGCTGGACTGATCGTCACAGCGTGCGGATCGAACGACGATGGACCGGGAGCAGTTTCGAGCTCGTCATCCTCGGCCGAATCAATCACTGAGTCGGCGTCGGCAACCGATCCTGCAACCGACGGGAACATCGACTTGCAGGTTGCGATGTTGGCTGCCGGACTTGAGGTACTTGCTGTCGGGACCTACGACGCGACACTGACCACAGCCGGATCTGGTGGTCTCGGTGAGGTGCCGGTCGCCGTCGGCGAATTTGTGACAGTCGCGATGACGCAACATCAAGAGCACCTCGATGCATGGAACGGCCTGATCACGGCAATGGCTGCCGCCTAGACCGGGCCAGGGTCTGGGACCGAGCAGGCACGGCGAGTTTGCTTCTGATCAGGTAACCACACGAGGGTTTGTGTCGACACCTGCAGTGACTTCGTCGAAGGTGTCGATCTTGCGGAGCGAAGGGAACAGCACCGCGAAACTGGCGGCAATCAGCACCGTGATGATTCCTCCACCAGCGATCGACCACGGCAAACCGAACCAACTGGCGGCGACACCGCTTTCGAATGCGCCGAGTTCGTTGGATGCCCCGATAAAGACGCCTTCGACCGCCGAGACCCGACCGAGTTGGTCCTGCGGGGTCGCCAGCGGAACGATCGACCCTCTGATGAACATCGAGATCATGTCGGCAGCCGACAGTACGACCAGAGCGATGAAGGCAACCGTGTAACTTCGCGTCAGCCCGAACACCACCGTCCCGAGGCCGAACACGGCGACGACGACCAGCAGCGTCGGCCCGATCCGGCGGCGAACCGGGCGAACAGCCAGTACGAGCGCCATGACCGCTGCGCCAATCCCTGGTGCCGCCCGCAACCAGCCGTAGGCGATGTCACCGACTCCCAGCCGTTCGGTGGCGACCGAGGGGATCAGCGCCACCGCACCGCCAAACAGCACCGCAAAGAGATCGAGTGAGATTGCAGCCAGGACGATTGGTGTGCGTCGCACGAATCGCAGACCTTCGAGCGCCTGGTGCATCGTCGGCCGATCAGTCATTCGCTCCGGCCGGCGGACATAGACAATTGCCAGCATCGGCACAATCGCAATCAGTTCGAGTAAACCCGCAACCGCGTAGGCGACGCTCGCATTCACGCTGTACAGAAACCCCCCAAGTACCGGCCCGACAATCGCCGACCCGGTGAATGTGGCCGTCCAGATCGCGATCAGGTGCGGGAACTCCTCCGAGGACGAGATCAACGGCGGAATCGATCGTCGAGCCGGCGAGATCATCGCATCCGCGGCACCGAACACGAAAGCGACCGCAAAGACCGGCAACATTCGACTCGATTCGGACTGGCTGTACACGACCATCGCTCCGGCGCAGGCAACTCGCCCAACGAGGAACAGCGCCGTCACTCGCCGGCGGTCGAATCGATCGGCAACCATGCCGCTGACCAACACGAGCAGCACGGCGGGCACAAACTGCGCAAGACCGATCCAGCCGATGTTCAAGTTGTCGCGGGTCAGATCGAAGGCCTGCTTGAACAGCACGGTGACGAACAGATTGTGTCCGACCGTCGCCAAACCAGTCGACAACAAATACCGACGAACGGCCGGAAGCCGTAACACCTCCCTCGCCGATGACATCACCGCCACCCTACCGAGTGACCAAATCTCGATCGCGATTGTGTGACGCGCGTGACTGTTTGATGACGAGTCGCGCGCAAGTCCGAAATACGGGCGACAGAGACCGGTGGCCGCGAGTAGATATGCGCTATGGATATTCGGCGAGCGACGTTTGAGGTGGCGGTTCGGTTAGCGGTAATTTTCAGCGCCGCGGCGGCGGCGTTGGCAATGGTGCTCGATGCCAGTGGCGACGTCTCGCCAGTGGCGTTGGTGTCCGCAGTGGTGGTCGTTGGGTTCGTGACCAGCTGGGTAGTCACCGGTCGTGTTGCCAGGTCAATCGGCGTAATCTCACGCCACTAGTGCCGTGTCAGCGTCGCTCGGCTGAGCGCGGGTGATCAACGAGTCAGCGCGACCGGCGTGACGTGTTCAGCGGCAGCCTTGGCGTGATAGCTCGACCGGGTCAGCGGACTCGCTTCGACGTGACCAATCCCGAGTGATTCGCCGATCAACTTCCAGCGATCGAACTCGT
>JANOTN010000390.1:0-3254 GCA_031416375.1 Ilumatobacteraceae bacterium | reverse complement strand
CGCTGCAATCAACAGGCAAGAGGTCAGCGAACTGCCCCGGTCGGAGATCCAGCAGCGACAAGCAAGCACCGGCACCGATCGAACCTACGCGACGAACCTCGCCGCGTCGACCGATCAGCACAACACCGAGTATGAATGTCGTGGATGCCATCGTTCGCCCACGCGAGTCAGTTTGGCATGCCCATCCTCTATCAGGGCGATCTGTTCGTCCGGGAGCGGTGGATCTCCCATCGACGAGACAAGGTGCCCGCTCGGCAGCGATGACTCCCGACTGAACTTGGGGAGGCTCAGACGTGGCCGGATGCGGTGCCCCGGAAGAGTTCGTCGATGCGAAGTGTGTAGGTGGGCTTGGCCGCCGCCCGCTGGAGTTCGCTGAGGTCGTGACCCGTCTGCTGGCGCTCGGCAGCGATGTGGTCGGCGTGGGCGAGCGCCAAGTCGAGCTGGTTCTCGTTGGCGGCGGTGACCACTACATCGAACAGGCAGCGAGCCGCTTCGTAATCTCCTCAGCACTGGCATCTTGTGCGAATGCCAGCGCATTCTGCGCTACTGCGAGTCGGCACGCGAATAACCCTGTCGTTCACGAGTCTGAGTGGTGCTGAGGCGCGATCCGCGCAAAAGCCTCGCGACCTGCTTTCTTGGTGGCGACGCAACCAGGAAACCCGACCAGAGGGCACTTGCCAAGTGAACCTTAACGGCGTGATGGGCGTCGGTGTGGATGTCGGCGGAACACATGTTGTGGTTGATGCAGGCTTGCATGCCTTGGGCAGCTTCGCCGACCCGGGTCGGGCTCGGGCCGACGTTGTCGAGCGCGGTTCCGTGGTGCGGTTAGCGGGGCCCGTTGCAAACCGACACTCAACCGGGCAGCCAGCCGAACACACCGAAACAATCACAGGCCCGATGACCTTGATTCTCATCAACGATCAGGCCGAGTGGGACGTGTGCCGCTGCTCGGTCCGGGGCCCTGTATCTCGTCGGGTGTCGGAGTCAGTCTCCGGGCGCGCCGAAGCGCCCCGAATTGCGGGGTGGTCGCTGGTTGCTGGTGTCGGCAGGCGGCTAGCAGAGTGTGGTCGGTTGGTGTTGTTCGACTGGTTCGGATCGTCGGCTGGGTCGTCGATCGATCGTTGGTTCGGTTTGCCAGATCGTGCCGTCTGGTCGTCGCCAGGTGGCGACACGGCCTGCGCTCATGGTGAGTTGCCAGCCGCCTTCGTGGACCAGGTGGTGATGCTTGTCACATAACGGCAGAAGGTTGTTGATTGCGGTGTTGCCGCCGTTGCGGAAGAACTCGATGTGATGCATCTTGCAGTCATCAACGATCGTCGTGCATCCGGGATGGGCACACGTGCGATGCATCGCCCGTAACGCTTTACGTTGCGCTGGGGTAGCAGTCCGAACCGATTGACCAACGTCGAGAACTTCGCCGTCACCGGCGAGTACGACTGGGAACACGTTGGCGTCACAACACAACCGACGCGCCGTTGAGACAGGGATCGGTGTCCCGTTCTCCAACTCACAGATGCTGTTGGCATGTAACCCGTCGCAGATCGTCTGATAGTCGATCAACACACCGACCTGCGGAACACGTGAAACAGCATCACCAGTGGCGACGGTGGCGATGAACGCCTCGACTTGGAGTTGATCCCACGGCGTCTGGTTCCCATCAGCCTGTCGTAGCGAGGCCAGTTTGGCGTTGACCGCTGTCCAGAGTTCGGCGTCACGCACCGGGTCCAACGACAACACGGTCTTACACATCCCGGTCAGCTTGTCGTTCCACCGCCTGACCGACGAATTCTTGCGCTGCTCGTCGAGTTCGTCAACATCAGCGTTGGCGCGTGCCTGAGCTGCGATATGGCGGGCCAGGTCACGACAACCGCGTTCGAACACGTCGACACCCTGACTCCCGGCACCGGTCAACAAATCGGCTTCGCAGGCAGCGAATTCGGCCAGTAGTTGATCATTCAGGTTGCGGGTCGCCGCCGCAAGAGCATCAACATGGGCTGCCGTGACGGCACCGGTGGCGAGGGCGTCTTCGAATGACGGCATTACCCCACAGATCGTTTCCCGCTCAGACGCATTGTGTGCATCTTTCGACGAACAACGCCCAGCATCGGCCAACAGAGCGGCAGCCGATTCGGAGCGACCCTCGGCAGCGAGTTGACGGGTACGGCGACTGACTCGAACCTCAGCCGCCGCGCACCAACCCCTGACACGACCCAACTGGGATACGAACCCGGCCAGTTGATCGCGGTCCATCACATCAGGATCACCAGCCAACAACGAATCGAGTGTGTTGCGGACTCCGTTGTCATCCATCGTGCACCTCCCCAAGAGTTGATCGTTGACAGCAACCATATCGCCGGTTTGAGAGAGTTGTAACATACGTACGTTAGAATATGGTAAAGTTTTTTGTTGAATCGGCAAGCGCACAACATGCTGGCGATTCAGTACGTCCGGAGCGGTCGCAAACCGACGAGGCACCCGCTCGCTACTCAAGTTCGGCGACCTCGCAGACAGACCGGCGAGGCCGAACCCCTTCCACTCGCAGTCATCACCACCACTGACTGCCGCGACACCGACCAGACGGCATCGCCGTCATTCCAATCGAGCTGCCCGCGAGCGGAGCCGCCGCTGCGCCTGGGTGGGCTCAGCCCTTGAACCGCGTGCACTCCGCGCCAGAGCTCGGTCGATAGCTGACGTCCGTGCCGGTCCATCGAACAAAGACACATTTGGTCGTGATACCGAAAAACTCGACTGGATATCGGGCTTCGAACGTCGGCTCCTCATCGCCCCATCGCTACTCGTCCGAACGGACCGAGGCCTTGTCGTTGAACTCGCCGAGCTCGCCGTTCGCGCCGAAGTACTTGGCAAGATCTTGCTTGGTCGTGTCGGCGAAGGCCGCGTGTAGTTCGTCGACCAACGATTGCTGTTGCGCTGACGCACCCAAACGGACACCCACAATTCCTAAGCCTGGATCCACCGACCGGGTCCGGGGGTGATGGCGAGCGGTGTTCGTGTTGGTGATCGTTGGTGGTCCGATGCCCGGGCCGGTTGGGGTGCGCGCTGAAGCAGGTTTTGTGCGGGTGTGGTTTGTCAGCGCTTGGTTTTGGTGTGCGGCGCGACGCCGTCGCGTCCCGGCTGCTGGGGCGGGCGTGGGAGTTGGGTGCCGGTCCCGGCGATCAGGATCTGGTGATCGATCTCGACTCCACCGTGTGTGAGGTCCACGGTCGCACCAAACAAGGCGCCGCCTACGGTTACAC
>JANOTN010000389.1:0-2306 GCA_031416375.1 Ilumatobacteraceae bacterium | reverse complement strand
GCCGCCAGTTCGACCTGAGTCACGCCGAGCGCTTTGCGAAGTTCGGCGATCTGATACGCCCGTTGCTCTGCCAGTAACTCCGCCTTGAGGGCGTCGATCTTTCGGGCGCGGTCCGGATCTTGGCGGATACTGTCGCTGAGTTCTTTGAAGTTCCGTGTTCGTGGCATTAGATCTCTCCCTCCGATCGAAGTGCGGCGAGGTGGGCATCGTAAAGACGGTCGGCGTACGGCACGAATGTGTCGTACCAACGATTCCAGTTCGGGCTGGTGGAGTCGTTCGAACTCTTGTCGCCACCGATCAGGAGGATCGCGGTGCGACGCGGATCGAAGGCGAACAGTGCTCGCAGGGCTCGGCCTGCACGAAGCTCCTTCATGTTTGCGTGTCGCGACTGTTTGACGTTGTCGACAGATGGACGACCAAGTTTCGGGCCCTGTGTCATGAGTTCTTCAACCCGAGAAACAAGCATGTCTTGGTCGTCCTCCGACAATCTCTCGAACCAGTTTCCAAACTGGTCGGTGTACTCGACGTGCCACACGATATCAGCCCTTCTAATATCAGTTGTACTGATTTCAGGACTGATTCAGTCGATTCGAGCCAGCCACAGGAACAGCGCAGGCGCTCACTCACGATCATGCACGAGGGGTGCCACAGCCCAATCGGCTGCCGTGTCAGGAGCAGCCGTCTGGTCTGTTGTGCAACGCGTGAGGAGTTCACATTCCCGCTCCCGGTTGGCGTGAATGAGTCGTCGGGCAGTCACACCCATTGCGTACGCTGATTTTGAGTAACCGAAGGGACTGGAGATGACCACGATCGAAGACCGCCGATTCAGCGAGCCGTTGTACACAATCCCCCAGGCCGCCCGGTTGGTGGGGATGAATCCTGGCACCCTCGAAACCTGGGCACACGGATACGAACCTCAACTTGCCGGTCGTCCAGTGGTGAAGCAAGGACCGGTGATCACCTCCGTCGAGCACGCCCCGGGACAACGGTCGATTCCGTTCATCGGGTTGGTCGAGGCAACAGTGGTCCAGGCCTTTCGACGAAGTCAACTGCCGATGCAACGGATTCGAAAGGCACTTGAGGTCCTTGGCGCAGAGGGAGAACTTGACCACGCCCTCGCTTCTCGTGCCCTGTACACCGACGGCGCGAACGTGCTCTACGACTACGCCAACAGTGCTGATGACATGCAGCTACGTCTGCTCACCGTCGTGATCTCGGGTCAGGTCGTCTTCCATGACCTCATCGATGAGTACCTGAAACGAATCACATTCGACCACGATCGATGGGCGACCGAGCTGGTTGTGCCGGTCACTCCGAATCCGGTACTCAGGGTCGCTCCATTTGTAGCCGGCGGTGACCCGATCTTTATGAACGGTGGAGCGCCTTTGTCGGCGATCCACTCGCGCTGGCGCGGGGGCGAATCTGTCGAGTCGATCGCGGCCGACTATGGGGTTCCGCTCGCCGACATCAACGAGGCGATCGATGCCCTCTGGCCGCACCAGATCGCGGCCTGAAGCTCCGCTGATCTTCTTCCTCGACTGAGGGCTTGGTCGAAATATCGTCGCGGCGGCCTTGCGGGATGCCGGGTTGATTGCCATCACAATGATCGACGTTTACCCGCATGGCACTGATCAGCGGGTCGGAGATGACGAGTGGATCGCGCGAGCGTCCGACGAGGGGTGGGTCGCACTTACAAAGGACGCATCAATCATCCGCGACCATGTCGCTGCGTTGGCTGCATCGACGTTGCGTGTGTCCGCGTTGAACAACGCCAATGTCTCTGGCCCTGAAATGGCGCGGCGGTATGTGATCAACCTGAGTCGGATAGTACATCGGGCACGTCAACCTGGCCCGTACGTCTACGTCGTCAGCCCATCCGGCCTCGAACTTCGCTGGCGACCAGAGTTCGTTCGATAGCTCAGCCTCCCCGACACGTAGTCGGTGCGGAACGTCGCGTCGAACCGGAAATTCCCGACCCGCTGCTGCACGACGATGACGGAGTCTTCAACAAGCTGAGCACCTGGCGAAAAGCGCAGAGGCCCGCCGAAGCGGGCCTCGCACCTAGCCACCGAAGCGACTAGGGGAATGCCAACAGTATTCCGGAAAAAGGCGAACAATTCAAGCTCCGAACACATGATCGGTCTTAAGCTGTTCACTCGGGTCGGCCCTGTTCGACCGCAACCCAAGTTGCAGAAATCGTCAACCGATTGGCGTTCCTCCCAGGATTCGTCCCCGTATTCGATCCAGTGGGTGCCGAAATTCGTTGCGGCAGCGATGACCCGGCATCACGATCAGCCGAGGCCGAG
>JANOTN010000388.1:0-4929 GCA_031416375.1 Ilumatobacteraceae bacterium | reverse complement strand
CTGCTTCGCGGCGACGTTCCTGGCGGGTGGCCGGTGCTGGCGGCGTTAGTCGTCGGGGCTTTCGGGTACGGGATTTCGATCACGTTGTGGGTTGCCGGTGCACGTGAACTCGGTGCCGCCCGCGGGCAGTTGGTGTTCGCCGCAGCTCCGTTTGTCGGTGCGATCGTGTCATGGACGGTGCTTTCGGAAGCGGTCACCGGTCGTGAGTTGGCGGCGCTGGCGCTTGGCGTCGTCGGCGTTGGGCTGGTGTTACGAAGTGACCACGAGCACATCCATCGCCACGAGGCAGTCGAACATGATCACGAACATCAACATGGCGACGAGCATCACGATCACGAACACTCGGGTGAAGGCGGACTCGGCACCCGCCATCAGCATCACCATGTCCACGATCGACGGGTCCACGCCCACCCGCACATGCCGGACCTCCATCATCGACACGACCACTGACTTTGCGGCCGTGAACTAGAGTTCGAGTACCCGCTGATAAAACTCGAGTTCCGACGTCAGCGCGGCGACGATGGTGGAGGCCCTGCGAAACCCGTGCCCTTCCCCTTCGTAGGCGTGGTATTCGCACTCGACGCCCTGGGTGTGAAGCGCGGCGACGATCATTTCGCTCTGATTCGGAAGCACGACCATGTCGTCGAGACCTTGGAACACGATCAGCGGGCGGTTGAACTGATCGAGATGGTGGATCGGTGAACGGGAGTCGTATACCTCGCGTGCCGCCGGCCATTTCCCGATCAGGCGGTCGCAGTAGCGGGCCTCGAATTTGTGGGTGTCGGCAGCTAAGAGCGCTAGATCGGCGATGCCGTACGAACTCGCCCCGGCCGAGAACACGTCAGCGAAGGCGAGCGACGCAAGTACCGTGAACCCGCCGGCCGAGCCGCCCCGGATCACCATACGGCTGCGATCGACGTGCCCGTTGTCGGCCAGCCACTGTGCGGCAGCACAACAGTCTTCGACATCGACGATTCCCCACTGACCATCGAGCAGGTCGCGAAACTCTCGGCCAAAGCCGGTCGAGCCGCGATGATTGACATCGACGACGGCAAACCCCCGACTGGTCCAAAACTGTTTGGCCAGCGAGAAGAATGGGACTGCGTCCGACGTCGGACCGCCGTGGATCATGACGACCAACGGTGGTCGTTGACCTGCCGGACCACGCACGAGGGCGTTTGTCGGCGGGTAGTACCAACCGAATGCGGGGACGCCCGCCACCGTCGGAAACACGATTGGCTCGCCTATGGCGATATCGGCCTTGGTGAGCGCCGGCGCCCGACCAGGGACAACGGTGTGAACGACGGCAGGGTCGTCAAGATCGAATCGCACAATCGACGCGTCTCTGTCGGTGAAGCGGGCGATCACTGTGACGGTTGAGCCGGCGATCGTCCAATGGTCGAACCCCGCTGCACCGGTATCTGTTTGGGTGCCATCAACGATTACGGTTCCACCAACTGCATAGGCCACGCGTCCGTCTGGCGAGACCACGTAGTCACGTTCGCCGAACACCCAGGCAGGCCCGCTCATCTCGGCGTCGATCGGGAACACTGGCTGCGGATCGTGGTTGTTGAATCGCCACACATTCCACCAGTTCGACCGGTCGCTGATGACGAGATCGCCGACGGGCTGCATGAACGATTGTCCACTTGCCAACGACTGGGGTTTGTCGAGAGTCCCTGACTCGCTGTCGAATGACGCCTCGTACAGAGTGGTGTCGTTCCACGGCATGTTGGGATGGTTCCAAGCGATCCATCGCAAACGGCCGTCTCCGACGAATCGTGGCTGAGCCACAAAATCGGTTCCTGAGAACAGCACGATTGGCTCAGACGGCCCGTTAGCGCGAAGAGCGACGATCTCGTTGGTGACTTCCCCAGCGTGGTTCTCGCGAATGCACACGATCCACTGCCGATCGGGCGACAGTCGCATGTCGGCGTATCTCAATGTGCACGGCTCAGAAGGCTCGGGAGTAAGCGCCAGGGGCTCTTCGTTGGCCGTCAGCCGGTACAATCGTTGGTCGGTCCAGTTGCTGAACCATGCACTTCCGCCTTCCACCCAGGCTGCACCGCCACCGTACTCGTGCACGCTTGAGCGGGCGCTGAAACCGTTGGGCAGGAGGTCGACGTGTTCGCCGTCGCTGCCGAGCGCCACCAACTGCAGTCGACCGGCCTCGTTCGGGCGGCTTTCCAACCACACGGTTGTCGGGACTCCTGCCCACTCGGTGACCCACAGGTCAACCAGTCCAACGGCACCCTCGGTCAACATTTCCGGGGTCACCGGAGATGGCCAACGCCCGTATGGAATTTCAGTCGCACTCATGGTTCTTACGGTACGCCGCAGGACTACTCTGCGTTCGATGTCATACGAGACCGTTCTGTTCGAAGTACATGAGCACGTCGCCACGATCACCTTGAATCGACCTGATCAACTCAACTCGTTCACTCGGACGATGACGGAGGAGATGGTCGAGGTCTGGGGAATCGTTCGTGACACCGACGACATTCATGTCGCCGTGTTGCGCGCCGCCGGTGATCGGGCGTTCTGCACCGGTATCGACATCAAGGGTGGGATGTGGTGGGGTGATCAAAACGTCTGGAATCAGGTCGACCCCGGTGCGTGGCTTGGACCGCGTTCGAACAACGTCTGGAAGCCGGTGGTGTGCGCGGTGAACGGAATGTGTGCGGGAGGCGGTCAGTACTTCGTCAATGAGTGTGACATCGTGATCTGCTCCGACAACGCCACCTTCTTCGACCCGCATGCCAACGGCGGAATCGTGTCGGCGCTCGAGCCAATCGGGATGTTGCACCGCGGCGTACCGCTCGGCGATGTGTTGCGGTGGGCGCTGATGGGTACTGAGGAACGGCTCACTGCCGAGACGGCGCTCCGTCTTGGGTTGGTGAGCGAAGTGGTTCCGCCGGCTGATTTGTGGTCACGCGCCGCCGATATCGCCGAACAGATCGCCGCCCGCAATCCGATTGCGGTGCAGGGCACGATCCGAGCGATCTGGGAGTCGATCGAGATGCCACCGCATGTGGCCAAACAGAACGGGCTGGCCTACACCCACATCGGCAACAAACCCGCCGCCGAACGCAAAGCCCAAGAACGGATCAACCGAAAACCCACCTTCCGCTAACCGAAAGCCGCTATGGCGGGTCGAGTAACAGCACGGTGAGTTGATCGATGATCACGACCAGTCGCCCCGGTGTTATCTAACAGATCTGTTACATAACAACTTTGTTCCTCATTCGGGTTTGAGGCGGTCGATTTCGTAGTCGAGCATTGCTTCGATCGTGCGTGCTGGTGGTTTCGGCAACTTGACCGGGCCGTGCTCTCGGCTCGGGAGCAGTACGACCGCGTGGCCTGGGCTGGTGACGACGCCACGTTGATTCGTGCAGCGGATGTCGACGCGTACCTCGCTGCGAACGCCGTCGACCGTCTCCGTTTGTGTCTTGTCGACGACTTCGCCCGTCAGCCAGGTGGTGTCGCCGATGAAGTTGAAGCGACGGTGCTGGCAGTCCATCTTCCACAACCAGGCATCGTCGCCCATCCAGTCGGTGACGAGATGGCACAGCCACGTTTCGCGCAGGCCGCCATAGTCGTACGACGTCGGTAGCCCGAGTTCCTGGGCGCGGGCCGGTTCCCAATGCAGGCGCTGCACGGTGTCGGGGATGTTGAGATTGTTCGGCGGGAACAGGCCTGGCGCTTTCTTGCGGATCAGATACGAGAGCCGGAAGGCGCCAGGAGGAGTCAGTTGCATCCCCCAGCCAAGGTGCCACACGACGATGTCGGTTGTGCGTAGCGGACCCTTCACCTTGGGGTCGATTACGTCGCCGACCTCGACGTCCTCGAAATAACGCGGCTCAGGACCGCGCCTCGTTTCGGACTCGTAGGCGGCGTCGATCTCGGCCAGTTGCTCGGGCGTGTACGGCTCGGGAACTTCGCTTTCCTTCTTGCGTTCCTTCGACGTGTGGCGTTCGGCATTGATCCACGTACCGCGCTGAATTGCATGCAACTCGCCACGTTGGTTGGCGTACACGAAGTCGTGGGTGACGTGGGCGGTGCGACCGCCGAAATCGCTGCTCTTGTCGGCAACTCCGACTTGTGCCCGCAGGCATTTGAGATTGTCGCCGAGGCCGATCGGACGCCACCACTCGAACTCCATCACGGCTTGATACGAGCCGAGCCCGGCAAACGGGTCACCCTTGAGCAACGCCTTGTTCACCGGGGGAACTGGTCTCGGTGAGGCGTCTTCGCCCATCGTGTACAGAAAGGTTGGGGGAGCGATCAGGCCCTGCCAGCGGGTGTTCTTGGCGTATGACTCGTCGCAGTACAGCGGGTTGTCGTCGCCGTATCCGTGAGCGAAGTGGCGTAGTCCGTCGCGAGAGACCTCGTAGTTGTGGGGCGGAGTCGGAATCGGCTGCGGTACGCCGATCCGCGTGCGAGACCGTTCGAACGATTCGTCGGTGAGAATGCCGAACGTTGGATCACTGGTGTCGGTCACGGGCACATCCTTCAGTTCTTCATCAGTTCGATAATTGCTTTGGCGTAGGCGTCGATCCGTTTCGGCGACACCATGAACGAGGGCGGCGAGTGGAAGCGCACCTGCGGGAGCCGCCGGCGGGCGGCGATCCGGTCTCGTGCGTCTGCAGCGGTTCCGTAAATTGCGATCGAGTCGAGCATGCCCTGCGGAACCGCTGCAGCCATGCCTTCGATGTCACCGCGTCCGAAGGCGGCCCGCACCTCAGCGACGTCGGCATCCCAGCCATGCAATGACGTCAGCGTGTCGTAGGTCTTGACGGTGACGTAGAAGCCGATCATCAGTCGGGCGTCGCGTTCGGCGCGAGCCGGGTCGTCGTCGTTGACAGCCGTGATCACCCATCCCCAGCGCCGAAAATCATCGACATTGCGGCCAGACGCGGCGGCACCCAA
>JANOTN010000387.1:0-13823 GCA_031416375.1 Ilumatobacteraceae bacterium | reverse complement strand
TCGCGGGCGAGGTATCGCGACAAGCTCTGCAACGCTGACTTGGCGACCCCCATCCAGTTGTAGGCCGGCCAGGCGCGCTGATTGTCGAAGTCGAGCCCGACGAATGCGCCGCCGGCTGACATCAGCGGCACGAACGCATCGGCAAGCGTTTTGAGTGAATAGGTCGAGATATGCAACGCCACGGCAACGTCCTCGAACGGTGCGCCGAAGAAGTCGTCGCCGAGGCACGATGCCGGAGCGAACCCGATGGCGTGCAACACACCGTCGACTCGGCCCCACTTGGCGGCGACTGCTTCCCGAACCAACGCGACGTGCTCGGGCACGGTGACATCGAACTCGAACACATCGATGTCGTCGCCCAGTTTTCTGGCGGTTCGTCGCGTGAGACTGATACCTCGACCAGCGCCGGTGAGCACGATCTCAGCGCCTTCCTGCAAGGCGATCTTGGCCACCCCGAATGCCAACGAGGCGTCAGTCAGGACGCCGGTAATCACGATCTTCTTGCCATCGAGCAAACCCATAGTGGGTGACCGTAGCCGCGGATGTGCAAGGCTCGATGACATGCGGATAGGGATCATCGGAGGGACTGGGCCAGCGGGAATCGGTTTGGCGGCTCGGCTTGCCAGCGTCGGCTACGAGACGGTGCTGGGCTCACGATCGAAGTATCGGGCGATGGAGAGTCGCGACGCTCTGGTCGATCAGTATCCGGAGATCGCGGAAATGCTGAGCTACGGCGACAACCGAACCGCCGCCGACTGTGACCTCGTCGTGATCGCAACACCGTGGGACTCGGCAGCCACGATGGCACAGGATCACGCCTCCTACCTGAAGGACAAGATCGTGATCAGCATGGCCAACGCTCTCGTCAAGGTCGGAAAGGAGTTCCAGCCGCTGGTTCCGCCTCGCGGCAGCGTGGCGGCCCATGTGCAGGCCGCCGTGCCGACCAGTCGGGTGGTCGCCGCGTTCCATCATCTCCCCGCCAAAGAACTCGGCAACATTGGCGAACCGATCGACTCCGACGTGCTGATCTGTGGTGACGATGCCAACGCTGTGATGCAGGTCAGCGAAATTGTCAGCAAGATCCCGGGCTGTCGACCTCTCGACGCCGGCGAATTGTCGAACGCCATGGCGATCGAAGCGTTCACGGCGGTGCTCCTCCAACTCAATATTCGCTACAGGACCCGGGTCGCCCTCAAGTTGACGGGAATCAAACGCGACCCTCGCGCTGTTGACGCCTGAGCATGCCGACCCTCAAGCTCTACGACACCGCCCGCAGGGCAGTCGTTCCGTTCGAACCAGGCGACGAAGTCCGGATGTACACGTGCGGGATTACGCCGTATGACGCCACGCATCTCGGCCACGCCGCCACGTTCATTGCGTACGACGTGCTGCAACGCCACTTGATCGACAAGGGCCACACTGTCAAGTGTGTTCGAAACGTCACCGACGTTGACGACCCGTTGTTTGCGAAGGCACGCCAACTCGGCGTCCACTACCTCGATTTGGCGGCAGGGGAGGAGGCCCGTTTCGAGCGTGACATGGTGGCGCTGAATGCCCTTCCGGTTGCGTCGACCCCACGAGCCTCGTCAGCGATCCCTGACATTCGCGGCTTCATCGGAATGGTGCTCGATCGGGGCTACGCCTACGAGATGGGTGGGTCGGTCTACTTCGACGTCTCGAAGTTCGATTCGTTCGGCTCGGTCAGCAACTACACCGAGGAAGAGATGATCGCTCTTGCCCGCCAGCGGGGCGGCCACGTTGACGATCCCAACAAGCGCCATCCCCTCGACTTCGTCCTCTGGCATCCGTCGGCGGACGACGAACCATCGTGGGACACGATGTGGGGCTCAGGCCGACCGGGATGGCATATCGAGTGCAGCGCCTTGGCGTTGCGAGAACTGGGAACCACGATCGATCTACACGGCGGCGGAGCGGACTTGATCTTCCCGCACCATGAGTGCGAACGCGCCCAGTCGGAAGCGGCGACGGGTGAACCGTTCGTGAAGCACTGGATGCACACGGCGCTGATCAGCAAAGATGGTCACAAGATGTCGAAGAGTCTTGGCAATCTTGTATTCGTCGATCGGCTGCGCAACGAATGGGACCCGATGGCGATCCGACTGGGGCTGATTGAGCACCATTACCGAACCGAATGGGAGTGGGACGACGAGCTGATGCCGCGCAACGCGGCCCGGCTGGAAGCGTGGCGTGCCGCAGTCGACGGGTATCACGGTGGGCTGCTTGGGACTGTGCGCGAGTTCCTCGATGACGACCTCGACACCCCGAATGCCGTCGCTGCTGTCGATGCCGCTGCAGCCGATGGCGAATCGATCAGCGCCGCCGCTGCGTTGCTCGGCGTGACCCTGTTCGCTGACTGAGCGTGCAAGCGGCACACCATCTGTTCACATGAAATCAATCTTCCCTGCTGATTCGCGGCACCATGATGTCCTAAGGTCGCGTCATGAGCGACCGGGTCGGAGCCAGCAAAGCGCAGGCCCGTGCGCGCCGAGTACTGGGTCCGATAGCGACCCGGCTTTGGACGATCAATCGTGATGGTTACGAACGTCTGCCCGTCGATGGACCGGCGATCCTCTGTCCGAACCACGTCAGTTTCCTCGATTCGGCGTTCCTGATGCTGACCGTGCCCCGCAACATCAGCTTCGTTGGCAAGGCCGAGTACATGGACTCTTGGAAGACGAAGTTCATCTTCCCTGCGATGGGCATGATTCCGATCGACCGATCAGGTGGCAGCAAGAGCCAAGCAGCGCTCGATGCCGCCGAGACGGTGCTGAATCGTGGCGAGTTGTTCGGGATTTTCCCAGAGGGCACCCGCAGCCGAGATGGTGACTTGTACAAGGGCCGCACCGGTGCTGCTCGCCTGGCGATGACGATCGGGTGTCCGATCTTTCCGGTTGGGATCGTCGGCACCGATCGGATTCAGCCGATCGACGCCAAGCTCCCGAAGCTGGGCAAGGAATGCACGATCACGATTGGTCGCCCGATCCGTCCCGAGCGCTACCGAGGCCGTGGTCCCGAGCATCTGGCATGGCGGTCGATGATCGACGAAGTGATCTACGAGATTCGCGAGATGACCGGTCAGCCGTATCACAACGTGTATTCCGGGCAAGCCGAAACCGAGGAACTCAAACCCTCGAAGGTCGCAACCGTCGCCGACGAGGAACAGATCGACCACAGGGTCCTTGTCGGCGTCGGCCAATAACTCGACCCTGATCGATGCTGCCGACCACGGCGGCGCTAGCTCCAGGCCTTGGTGATGAGTTCGAGGCTTGTGATCCGGTCTGCCACGTCGTAGGTGGCGGCGGTCAGCATCAACTCGTTGGCGTTGGTTCTCTGGGCCAGATAGCGAAGACCTTCGGCTACTCGTTCGGCGGAACCGATCAGTTGATCGGTGGGCATCGACCTGGCGGCCTCGGCGTTTGGGTGCGTGGGAGCCTCGTCAGGGGAGAGCAGGGGCGAGCGACTGTTGGTCCGAATCCCGTGGCGCAGGATGCGGCCAGGGAGGCCAATCCGGTCCGCTTCCTCGTCGGTGTCGGCGGCGAGCGCACCCACACCGACGATCAAATACGGCTCGTCGAGCGCCGGCGAGGGTGTAAACCGTTCGAGGTAGAGGCGCGCAGCCGACTCCGTTCCGCCGGTGTCGAAGTGGTGGGCGTAGGCGAACGGAATCCCGAGCATTCCAGCGAGTTGTGCGCTGTATCCGGACGACCCAAGTAGCGCCACGACTGGCGTCGTGATCAGCGCTGGCGTGGCTCGAAACCGATTCCACATCCCCTCGTCGCCACGCTTGTCGCCGAGCATGCCCATCACGTCAATCACGTCACGCGGGAACCTATCGACGCTTGTTTGCGGGTTTCGGCCGAATGCTGAAGCCGTGATCGGGTCGGTGCCAGGCGCCCGCCCGATCCCGAGGTCGATTCGGCCGGGATGCAGTGCCTCCAACAGGGCGAACTGTTCGGCGATCGCCAACGGAGCATGGTTCGGTAACATCACGCCCCCCGAGCCGACTCGGATCCGTGCCGTGGCACCGGCCAGGTGAGCGATCAAGACACTCGGCGTGGTGCTGGCGACAGTCGCCATGTTGTGATGCTCGGCGACCCAAAACCTGAGAAATCCGAGGTCGTCAGCACGTTGCGCCAGGCGAGTCGTGTCTGCGAGCGCATCGGCGCTGGTGCCATCCGCTCGCACGACCGACAAATCGAGCACCGACAGCGGGATCATGCAGTCAAGCTAGGGCAGCACGCAGTGTTCATGACGCGTTGAACGCACGTATGACGTGCTGAGCGCGACATGAACGGGAGGTATCGGCGGTTATGGTTCGGCTATGGCGATCCCGAAGGTCTGCGGTATTGAGACTGAGTACGGAATTGTGGTCCGCGGGGGTGACAACAATCCCGTCTCGGCGTCTTCGCTACTGATCAATGCATACGTGTCGGCGACCGCTCGCAAGGTCGGATGGGACTTTGAAGGTGAGCACCCGGCCAACGACGCCCGCGGGTTCTCGATTGACGACGCGTTCGCTCCTGAGGTCGAAAGCACGCTGGTCAACGCCGTGCTCACGAATGGCGCCCGCTACTACGTCGACCACGCCCACCCCGAAATCTCGACACCGGAGGTGACGACGGCGGCTGAGGCCGTGCAATGGGACCGGGCCGCCGACGAGATCGTGAGGGCCTCGATGATCTACGCCCGCCCGATGCTGGACCCAGGCGCCGAACTGGTGGTCTACAAGAACAACTCCGACGGCAAGGGCAACAGCTATGGCTGCCATGAGAACTATCTGGTCAGTCGCGAGACGCCGTTCGGCCGGATTGTCAGCCAGATCACACCTCATTTCGTCACCCGACAAGTGTTCTGTGGGGCCGGTAAAGTTGGCTGTGAGTTACCGAATAGGGAACCGTCGGATGTTCCCTATCAGCTCAGCCAACGAGCCGACTTCTTTGAGGAGGAGGTCGGGCTGGAAACGACGATCAAGCGGCCGATCGTCAACACCCGTGACGAGCCACATTGCGACCCGCAGAAGTACCGGCGTCTGCATGTGATCGTCGGCGACGCCAACATGAGTGAGATTGCCACCTACCTGAAGGTCGGTACGACGGCAATCGTGCTCGCGATGATCGAGGATGGTGAGTTCGGAGACGATTGGTTGCTCGCCAATCCGGTCCCGGCGATTCGTCAGGTCAGTCACGACCCGACGTTGGCCCGAACGATCCTCCTGCGTGATGGTCGCCGGGCGACTGCCCTCGAGATCCAATGGGGGATCTTTGAACGGTCCCGAAAGTACGAACAATCGCATGGTCTGCTCGTCGTCGGTGAGTCGGTAGGTGCCGATGTGATGGCTCGCTGGGAGCACGTTCTGACCGGGCTCGAGCATGATCCAGACACGGTCGCCAACTCGGTTGACTGGGTCGCCAAGCGTCGACTCGTCAACGGCTACGCCGAGCGGCATGGGTTGTCTGCTGACTCACCAAAGCTGAAAGCAATCGATTTGCAGTATCACGACATGCGGATTGACCGGTGTCTGGCCCTTCGAGCCGGCCTTGAGACACTCGTGGATCCCGAAGTTGCTGTGAGATCAATGACGCAGCCGCCAGCCACGACCAGGGCCTACTTCAGGGGCCGCTGCCTTGAGAAGTTTCCGAACGAAGTCGTCGCCGCAAACTGGGATTCACTGGTCTTTGACATCGGCCGAGACCCACTCAGGAGGGTTCCGATGATGGAACCATTGCGCGGGACGGCCGAACACGTGGCTAACTTGATCGACGAGAGTGCCACCGCTGCCGAATTGCTCGAACGGCTCGGTGCCGATACGCGATAGGGAGAACACTGATGGCTGAACGCACACACAAACAGAAACCTGCTTCTGAGCGCACCGACGAGGTCGTCCCTGAGGCCGCTCCAGCATCGACTGAGGCTGGCGACAAGCTCAAATCCGAACTGGATGATCTGCTCGACGAGATTGACGAAGTTCTGGAGACCAATGCGGAGGATTTCGTCAAGTCGTACGTGCAGAAAGGCGGGCAGTAGTCCGTGGCGATGCCGTTCTTTGACCCGACCACCGATCCGGGTTCGAATTTTCCAGAGTTGCTTCGCCGGGTGGGTTTCGGAACAAACGTGCTCGGTCCCGGCACGATCGATGTCCCTCACGCCACGACCTGCGTCGCCCTGCGCTACGCCGACGGCGTCGTCATGGCTGGCGACCGACGTGCCACCTCCGGCAACCTGATTTCGAACCGGACTATGGAAAAAGTCGTCCAGGCCGACAGCCACAGCGGCGTTGCCATCGCTGGTGCCGCCGGGCCGGCGATGGAAATGATCCGGCTATTCCAGCTCCAACTTGAGCACTACGAAAAGGTCGAAGGGACGCCGCTCAGCCTGGAAGGCAAGGCCAACCAACTGTCTTCGATGGTGCGCGGGAACCTGCCTGCAGCAATGCAGGGCATGGTCGTTATGCCGCTGTTCGCCGGGTATGACTTGCGTCGACGATCCGGGCGGCTGTTCGCATATGACGTCACCGGTGGCCGCTACGAAGAACGTGAGTACGTGGCGACCGGGTCGGGCAGCCTTCACGCCGGCACGGTGATCAAGCTCGGTTTCCGGACCGAAATGAGGCGCGACGAGGCGATTGATCTGTCGGTCAAGAGCCTCTGGGAAGCCGCTGACGCCGATTCGGCAACTGGAGGGCCCGACGCTCTCCGCGGGATCTACCCGATCGTCGCTACCGTCACCGCCGACGGTTGGGGCCCAGTCGCCGACGACGAGTTGGCGACCCGTTTCGAAACCCTTGCTTCAGAGGTGCGTGAGCGATGAGCCAGCTACTTTCGATGGCGGGTTGCTCGTCATGAGTCAACCGTTCTATGTATCTCCTGAACAGGTCATGAAGGACCGGGCCGACTACGCCCGTAAGGGAATCGCCCGCGGCCGTGCCTTGGTGGCGATTCGTTACACCGACGGAATCGCGATCGTCGCAGAAAACCCCTCGGAAACGCTGCGCAAGGTCAGCGAGATCTACGACCGGATCGCTTTTGCCGGCGTCGGTCGCTACAACGAGTTCGATCAACTCCGAGTGTCAGGTATTCGTGCTGCAGACCTCAAGGGCTACCAGTACTCACGCGACGACGTCGACGCCCGCACGCTCGCCAATCAGTACGCACAGATTCTTGGAAACATTTTCACCCACGAGATGAAGCCGATGGAAGTCGAGATACTCGTTGCAGAGGTCGGTCAAGAATCGATCGATGACCAAATGTTCCACGTCGTGTACGACGGAACGATCTTTGACCAGCGCAACACGGCTGTGCTCGGTGGCGATGATGATTCGGTCGGCGAACGGCTTCGTGCTGGCTTCGTTGATGGAATGGAACTCGTAGCAGCCGTACGGCTCGGCCTCGCCTCGTTGGCAGGTGCCCGAGACCTTCCGGTGAGCGACGTCGAAGTTGCCGTGCTGGCACGTGGCAACGGCCGACGTTGCTTCCGACGGATAGATGATGGCGCCGTCACCGCCATGTTGACGGGCTGACTCAACCCTATGGTGGCGATCGATCTGAATGCCGACCTTGGGGAGGCGTTTGGTGTCTGGTCGCTCGGCGACGACGAGGCAATGCTTGATCTCGTCACCAGCGCCAACGTGGCGTGCGGGTTTCATGCCGGTGATCCATCGACGTTGCGGCGGGTATGTCAGGCGGCTGCCGCGAGGAACGTGGCGATCGGCGCTCAAGTTTCGTATCCCGACCTCGCTGGATTCGGGCGGCGCTTTATCGATATCGACCCTGTCGAACTTCGCGATGCAGTCCTGTATCAACTTGGGGCTCTCGACGCCTTCGCCCAGGTCGCCGGGACAGGCGTGGCGTATGTCAAGCCGCACGGGGCGCTCTACCACGCCTGCGTATCGAACTACGCCCAGGCCGAGGCCGTGGTGCTGGCGGCACATGAGTACGACCCGTCGCTTGCCGTGCTCGGTCTGCCCGGCTCGCATGTACTGGCGATCGCCGATTCGATCGGGATGGAGTTCGTTCCGGAAGCGTTTGCCGACCGGGCCTATCTCGCTGATGGCGCGCTCGTTCCACGTTCCCAACCCGAGAGCGTGATCACCGACCCCACGCAGGTTGCCGCTCGGGCGGTGGCGATCGCCACCGAACATCGCGTGATCGCGATCGATGGCACGGTGATCGACGTGCGCGCTCGTTCGATCTGCATACATGGCGATACACCGGGGGCGGTCGGCCTGGCCCGAGCGGTACGGGCCGGTCTCGAAATTGCGGGCGTCGGCATCTACCCATTTACTGGTTAGCCGTGCAGATTTTGCCGATGGGTCAGCGTGCGGTTCTGATCGACGATCTCGACGACCCGGCGGCCTGGAGCGTCGCGTTACGAGCCCGTCGGCTACCTGGCGTTATCGATGTCGTTCCGGCAGCTCGAACGGTTCTGGTGACGTGCGATTCGTCGTCGTCGCTGGGCGCGCTTGACCTCGATGACGTCACGGGAGCGGCGTACCCGCTCGATACGGTGACCATCGTAGAAATTTCGGTCATGTACGACGGCCCCGATCTCGATCACGTCGCCCGTCGGACCGGCCTGTCGATCACCGATCTCATCGAGATCCATAGTCGGACAACTTACGAGGTTGCCTTCTGCGGGTTCGCGCCCGGATTCGCCTACCTGCGCGGCCTCGCAGACGTGCTTCACCTTCCACGACGACAAACACCACGGACCAGCGTTCCTGCTGGTTCGGTGGCGATCGCAGCTGAGTACAGCGCCGTGTATCCGCGTTCGTCTCCCGGCGGGTGGCACCTGCTCGGAACCACCGACGTGACCTTGTTTGATCCGGCCCTCCAGGATCCAGCCTTGTTGAAGCCGGGTAACCGTGTCAGATTCGTGCCGCGATGACCTCGTTCGTCGAGATCGTGTCACCAGGCTGGGCCACCACAGTTCAAGATCGCGGTCGCCCTGGTTACGCCCATCTCGGTGTCTCGCCCAGCGGAGCGGTCGACCCTGCGCTTGCCGAGCTTGTCAACCGACTGGTTGGGAACGATACGGGTGCCGCGGTGCTCGAAACGTGTGGTGGGCTGACGGTGCGAGCGTCGGGCGCTCTTTTGATCGCCAGCACCCGCGAGTTGACGCCGATCTCGCTGTCAGACGGTGCCACCCACACACTCGAACCGGATCACAAACGACTGTGGCACTACCTGGCGATCCGCGGCGGAATCGACGTGAAGCCGGTGCTCGGCTCGCGGTCGATCGACACGCTTTCGGGACTTGGACCTCCGCCCGTTGCGGTCAGCATGCGGCTTCGAGTCGGGAATCAGCCTGATCAACTGATCATTACGGACGTAGCACCGGTAGGTGCGATTCCGGTGGTCGCCCGTATCTCCGGCGGGCCACGCGCCTCCTGGTTCGCCAGCGATTGGCAAACCGCGATGACCGACAATGACTGGACAATTTCGACCAGCAATCGAATCGGTGTACGTATCACCGGCACTGCAATCGAGCAGATTCGGCGTGACGAACTACCGAGCGAGGGGTTGGTTCGAGGTGCGATTCAAATGCCACCCGACGGCGAACTCGTGATGATGTTGGCCGATCATCCGACGACCGGCGGATACCCCGTGATCGCGGTAGTGCACCCCGACGATGTCGCCATTGTCGCTCAACAGATTCCTGGCTCTTCAGTCAGGTTTCGGTTGATCGGTGAATGAACTGGTGTGTCCTGTGACCCGCCGTTAGGGTGCGGTTATGGAGCGCCGCATCTTTGGGCTCGAGAGCGAGTACGGGGTCACCTGCACCCTGCGCGGACAACGTCGACTGAGCCCCGACGAAGTCGCTCGTTACCTGTTCCGCAAGGTCGTCTCCTGGGGACGTTCTTCGAATGTGTTCCTCCAAAACGGTGCCCGGCTGTACCTCGACGTCGGGTCCCATCCCGAGTACGCCACGCCGGAATGTGATTCGCTCTACGATCTCGTCGTCCATGACAAAGCTGGGGAGTGGATTCTCGAATCGCTGGTCGAGTCGGCAGAGCAACGATTGGCAGAGGAATCCATTCGGGGCACGATTTACCTGTTCAAGAACAACACGGACTCTGCCGGCAATAGCTACGGGTGCCACGAGAACTACCTCACGAACCGCAGCGACGACCTCGCCCACTATGCCGAGGTGTTGATCCCGTTTTTCGTCAGTCGCCAGATCTACGCCGGCGCAGGGAAGGTGCTGCAAACTGCACGCGGCGCGACGTTTTCGATTGCCCAGCGCGCCGAACACATCTGGGAGAGTGTCAGTTCCGCAACGACCCGCAGTCGTCCGATCATCAACACCCGCGATGAACCGCACGCCGACGCCGAGAAGTACCGCCGCCTGCATGTGATCGTCGGCGATTCGAACATGAGCGAGTACACGACGTTCCTCAAGGTCGGGGCGGCGGCATGCATGCTGCGGATGGTCGAAGACAACAATGTCGTGCTCCGCGACATGACGCTCGAAAACCCGATCAGGGCGATCCGCGAGATCAGTCACGACATCACCTGTCGGCGCACGGTGCGGCTCGCCAACGGACGCGAGCTCAGCGCCCTCGACATCCAACGTGAGTTTCTCGACCGGGCGCTCCGCTATGCCGACAGCCAGGGCTTTCCGCCGCTCGAACAGAAGGCGCTGGAGATGTGGGAACACTGCATGACGCACCTAGAGAACGACCCACTGAAGCTCGACCGTGAGATCGACTGGGTGATCAAGTACAAGCTGATCGAGGCGTTTCGAGAACGCCACGACCTTCCGCTCGGTCACGCCCGCGTGCAGCTACTCGACCTGCAGTACCACGACGTGGCACGTGATCGCAGTCCGTTCTACAAGATGCACGACCGTGGACTCGTCGAGCGGGTCTGCACCGACGAAGACATCGAGACTGCGGTTGATACACCGCCTCAAACCACCAGAGCGCGATTGCGTGGCGAGTTCGTGAAACGTGCCAAGGAGCGTCGTCGTGACTACACGGTCGACTGGGTGCATCTCAAGCTCAACGACCAAGCGCAACGAACGGTGCTGTGCAAGGATCCATTCAAGAGTCGCGACGAACGGGTCGAAAAGCTGATCGAGTCGCTCTGACGTCGGTGCCAGCACCGATGTGACGTCCAGCGAGCAACCGGACCAGATACCGTGACGCCCCAGTGACCCAACTTTCCGACCCTCCCATCGACCGAGATTTGAGTGACGTGGACGAATCTAATCACGACGACGAACTCGAATCTGACCGAAGTCGTTTGCCAGGAAAGTCGTCGAGTATGTCAGCCGGGGCACGTGCTGTCTTCGACTGGGTCGTCGTCGTTGGTGTTGCGTTGCTCGTTGCGGTTCTGGTCAGAACGTTTCTGCTTGCCCATTTCGTCGTTGAGGGATCCTCGATGTACTCCACCCTCGACACGACCGACCGGGTGTTCGTCAACAAGATGTCGTATCGGTTACACGACCCCAATCGAGGCGATGTCGTGGTCCTGCACGAACTCACGGGTGCCACCGAGCGCGACTTGATCAAGCGTGTGATCGCCTTGCCGGGTGAGGAAATCGAAATGGTCAACTGCGTGATTCGGATCAACGGGTTAGTGCTCGATGAGCCATACCTCGACCCGACCGTGGTGACACCAGGAAACTGCGGCCGTGATGTTGCGGCCGAAGTGGTTCCCGAGAATCATGTGTTCGTGATGGGCGACAACCGCCCAGGGTCACAAGACAGCCGTGATCTCGGCGCGATCGAAGAAGACGATCTCGTCGGTCGGGCGTTCGTCGTGTTCTGGCCCAAGGGCCACTGGCAGTGGCTGTAGCGGCGATCAGCTCGACGAGCCCAACTCGGCGGTAAAGGCATCGACCATTCGGTCGGGGTAGTCGCAGTACACGGCGTCAATACCCATCCGAAGTGCAGGACGGAGTAGATGTTCGTGTTGGAGATCCCACGAGAACGCCGTGATGTCGAAACGGTGGAACAGCGTCACCAGTCCGCCGTTCCAGTCAGGTCCGCGCATGTTGATTCCGTCGATCTTGAGTTCAGCGAGTCGCGCCGCTCGCCGCTCTGGCCCCTCGGTAATCCGTTCGAGCCGGGTCGAGTCGACGAGTTTGACGTGGGCGTCGAACGACCGTAACGCTGCAAGTGCGTCAACGTTTTGGTCGCAGAGCCAAAGTCTCGGCAGTAGATCTGGAGCCTGGGCACGAACAACGTCGATCACGTCGGGCCCCGAATCGCGGTCTTTGAGGTCAAGTGAGAGATTGAATCCCGTGCCGCATGCGGCAAGCATCTGCGCGAGTGAGGGAATATGGGCAGGCAGATCGACTCGCTTGACCCTGCCGATCGGTAGTTTCTTGAACGGCCCGAGCCTGACGATGCCATCGTGATCGAGTACCGGGACTCGGTCTACCGTCAACCACACGTCACTTTCGAGGCCCGTCGCCCCAAGTCGCAGCGCTAGTTGGAATGCTTTGATCGTGTTTTCGGGCGCGTACGCCCTGGCCCCTCGATGGGCGAACAGGATCGGCGGGTCCAGAAGGGAGGGTAGTCGCTGTTGCACCGAGCCCCATCCTGCCAGCCGCCGGAGGTGCTCTGCGGCAAGCGAAATCAAATCTCCGCCGTCACGAACCCTCACCCTTCGGCTTGAACTCTTAGACTTCGCTGCGTGTTCAACCTTCAAGGCGGTGAGATCATCATCATCGTGTTGCTCGCGCTTGTCGTATTAGGGCCGGAGAAACTGCCTGACGCAATGCGTCGGGCCGGTAAGGCGTACGCCGAGTTGAAGAAGTTGTCGACGACGTTTCAGCAGGAGTTCAAATCCGTCGTCGATGAGCCGATGCGCGAGATGCGGGAAACCGCCAACCTGCTCAGAGATTCGGCAGATTTCCGCAAGCTGCAAGACGGTGATCGTCCGGAGAAGCCGCACTCAGCCAAAATGGTCGAAGCAGCAAACCCTGAGGCGATCCCCAGCGCAGACGTTCCGTTCCAACCCACAAGCATTGCCGATGCCTTAGCGCAGCCAGCAGTTTCGGCACCAGACCCGTTTGGGGCCTCACTCAAGTTCTCTGCGGCACCGCCCGTCGCTCCGGCTCAGATCGAAACTGCCGAGATCGACAACCAGGAGTCGGCTGAGTGAGTCGTTTCCGATCCAAGGCTGATCAGCCGGATTCTCAACACGGACAGATGAGCCTGACGCAGCATCTGGCTGAACTGCGGATGCGCATCATTCGCGCTGGACTCTCTGTGTTGCTGGGCTCGATCGTGGTGTGGGTGTTCTACGACACGGTGATGGGCTGGTTGCTGAGGCCGTACCAGAACCTGTGTGACCGTCGTGAGCCAGGCTTCTGCGGCACATCGACTGACGAGACGACAGGCAAGGTCAGGCTGTTCAACCTCGACCCCATCGAGGGCATCTCGACACGCCTGAGGATTGCGTTCTATGGCGGCGTAATTCTGGCCCTCCCGGTCGTGTTGTGGCAGCTCTGGAAGTTCAACGTGCCGGCGCTGCACAAAAACGAGAAGAAACACGCGATTGGGTTTGTGCTGTCATCGGTCGTTCTGTTCTGCGTGGGAGGTTTCATCGCTTACACAACGCTGGAACGAGCGCTCGAGTTCCTGATCGGATGGGCAGGGGAAGACGTCGACCAGGCCTTCCAGGTACAACCGTACGTGCGCCTGGTGACCCTGATGGTGGTCGCTTTCGGAGTCGGATTCATCATCCCGGTGCTTCTCGTGTTCCTGCAGTTGCTGGGCATTGTGTCGCCGCAAACGCTGCTTGGTGGCTGGCGCTACGCAATTGTCGGCACCTTCCTGATCTCGGCAGCGA
>JANOTN010000386.1:0-2620 GCA_031416375.1 Ilumatobacteraceae bacterium | reverse complement strand
GACGGAATCGATCAGGGCTCGATCGTGGCGGTCGACGCGACCTCAGCCGCAGGTGGATTGCGCTGGAATCCGACCGAGGTCGACGTCTACTACTTCGCTCCGCAGAAGTGTTTCGCTGCCGACGGAGGCCTATGGCTGGCCGCTTGCTCACCTGCCGCCGTCGAGCGGATCGAGCGGATCGCCATCAGCAGCCGCTGGCGCCCGGCCTCACTCGACCTCGGGGTTGCGCTCACGAATAGCCGCGCCAATCAGACCTACAACACTCCCGCCGTCGCCACGTTACTGATGCTCGACGCTCAACTTCAGTGGATGAACTCCAGCGGCGGCCTTGAGTTCTGCGCAAGCCGTTCCGACGCATCGGCGGCGATTCTGTACGGCTGGGCCGAATCACGTGACTGGGCGACGCCGTTCGTCACCGACCCGTCGAAACGGTCGTCAGTTGTGGCAACGATCGACCTCGATGACTCGATAGTGGCCGACGACGTGTGCGCTGCGTTGCGAGCCAATGGAGTCCTCGACACGGACAGCTACCGCAAGCTCGGCCGCAACCAACTCCGGGTCGGCATGTTCCCGGCGATCGATCCATCCGACGTCGAGGCGTTGACACATTGCATAGACGCCGTGGTCGAGACGTTGGTGGAAGCGCTCGCCAGCTGACACACTGCACCCGGTGAACGTCGATGACGTATTGGTCCTAGAGACCGACGAACTCGCTCCGTTGCGATCGCCCGTGATGCTGATCGCCCTGACGGGTTTGTTCGATATCAGCGGCGTCGCGACGACGGCACTCGACGAGTTCGCTCCAGCTGACACGGCGGTGACCGTCGCCGAGATCGACCCTGATCCGTTCTACGACTTCACGCAGGAACGCCCGACGGTCGAATTCGATGAGGGCGAGACCCGTGTCATCAATTGGCCCGAGAACCGGTTCGACATCGTGCGCGGCGTCGGCTCGCGTGACCTCGTCGTGCTCGTCGGTGTCGAGCCGCATCTCTACTGGCGTACGTACTCCGGATGCATCGTCGCCGTCGCCAAGGCGCTCGGTTGTGAGGCGGTGGTGACCGTCGGATCGGCAGCTGAAGCGGTGCCGCACACGCGAACCCCACTGGTGACGGGCAGTACGACGGATGCCGATCTGGCGAAACGGCTCGGCATAGGGCAGCCCACATATCAAGGGATGACCGGGGTCGTCGGCGTGATCCAGACCGACCTCGCCAATCACGGAATCCCATCAGTTTCGCTGCGGGTCGGTATCCCCCACTACCTGATCAACGCCGAGCACCCCCAGGCGGTCGCCGCCCTGCAGACTCATCTCGCTCACGTGCTGAATGTCACCGCGCCGACCGACGCCGATCAACTTGCCGACGAGATCACCCGGTGGCGGTCATTGCACGACGAGGTGCTTGACAACGACGTCCAGATCAAGATGTATGTGCGAATGCTCGAGCAGGAATATGACCGCCGCGCTGAAGCTGCGATTCCGAGCGCCGATGATCTCGGCGCCCAGTTCGAACAGTTTCTCCGCGATCAGCGCAACGACTGATCATCCAGCGGCGGCCGCAAAGCCCTGGTCAAGGTCGGCGATGATATCGTCGATTAGTTCGAGACCGACACTCAGCCGGACTTGGCCTGGGGTCACACCTGACGCCGCCTGCTCGTCAGCGGACAACTGACTGTGAGTGGTTGTCGCCGGTTGAATCACGAGGCTGCGCACATCACCAATGTTGGCGACGTGGCTATGCAACGTGAGGCCTTCGACGAAGCGTTTGCCGGCGTCGACCCCGCCGTCGATGTCGAATGCGATGATCGAACCGAAGCCCTTGCCCTTGCCGTAGACGCGGGTGCGCTCGTGCCACGGGCTCGACTCCAGCCCTGCGTACGACACGCTCGTGACTTGCTTGTGGGCGGCAAGGTACTCACCGACCTGTTGGGCGTTCTCCCAGTGGCGATCCATCCGCAGACTCAACGTTTCGAGACCCTGGAGGATCAAGAAGGCGTTGAACGGTGAGATCGCCGATCCGAGGTCGCGGAGCATCTGAACGCGAGCCTTGAGGATGAACGCGCCGTGGCCAAGCGCGGTCCAGTAGGCCAGCCCGTGGTAGCTCGGGTCTGGGTCAGTGAAGTTGGAGAATCGGCCGGAGGCCCCGTAGTCGAACGTGCCACCATCAGTGATCGACCCACCGATCGACGTGCCGTGCCCGCCGCAGAACTTGGTGAGTGAGTGCACGACGATGTCGGCGCCCCACTCGATCGGCCGTACGAGGTATGGCGTCGGTACGGTGTTGTCGACGATCAACGGGATGCCGTGATCGTGGGCGACACCAGCGATGCCTTCGATGTCGAGGAAATTGTTGCGTGGGTTGGCAAGCACTTCGCCATAGAACGCCTTGGTGTTGTCTTGGATCGCCGATTTCCATGCCCCAAGGTCATCGGGGTCATCGATGAACGTGACCGTGATCCCCATCTTTGGAAGTGTGTAGTGCAACAGGTTGTATGTGCCGCCGTACAGCGACGCCGACGCAACGACGTGGTCGCCCGATTCACACAAGGTGAGCAACGCCACCGTTTCCGATGCCTGCCCCGAGGCTACGGCAAGCGTGCCGGGAATCCCGATCGCCGT
>JANOTN010000385.1:0-43514 GCA_031416375.1 Ilumatobacteraceae bacterium | reverse complement strand
GAGATCGACAGGCCGAAGTCGTAGATCGGGTTGCCGGAGGTGCTCTGTGTGGTCACGTTCCAGACCCGGAACGTGGCTTGGCCCGACAGGCCGAAGTCGTCGGTGCCGATCACGAACCGGCCCTGCAGCGTGATGTCGAAGTTGCCCCGCGAGTCGAGGAAGCCCGACCCGTCGATCGTGACGAGGCCGAAGAAGTCGATCTTGGCGTTGAAGTCGAAGCGCCAGCCCCCGTTGGCGACCCTGACCGTGAACCCGGCTTCGAAGATCAACAACTCGAGGATTGCCACTTCGCCGCTGAGTGACAGCAGGAACGAGTTACCGGCGACACCGAGGCGCGTCGTGTTGGTGGTGTTGAGCTCGAGTTGGCCCGAGGCAGAAATCCGGAAGATGTCGGCGTCGGCTTCGACCGTGACCGCCAACTTGAGGGCGATGCCCGGGTCGTTGCCGTAGGCCACCTCGGCGCCACCGTTGGCGCTGAAGACCAGGCCGCCGAGGCTGAACGTGACCCCAAACAGGATTCGGGTCTCGGTCGGCGAGACGCTGAACTCGGCAAAACCGCTGGCGGAAGCGAACCCGAGGAACTCGATCGACCCTTCGATCCGGATCAACAGACCCGATCTCACCGTGTAGTTGGTGCCGTCGATGTTGAGGGTTCTGCTCGAGCCGTTCGAGTTGAACTCGACGTGGGCGCTGGCGGAGAACTTGAGGCCGATCGCGTCACCGAACGACGTGTTCATCGACAGCGTGGCATACAGCAGCACACCGCCGGAATCGACGCGGAAGCCGCCGGTCGCGTCGAGTTGACCGATTGGGTCGATCCTCAACAGGGCCACGAACGTGATCTCGAACGCGGACGGCGAGATGAGGAGCGTGAACCGACCCGACAGTTCGACCGCGTCGAGCAGCGTCAGCTTGCCGGACAGACGCAGCTTGACGCCCGGATCGATCGTGACCTGGCCGATCTGGTACCCGCCAGCGGCGTTCCTGAGGAACTTCCCATCGGCACCGATCATGAACGTGTCGACGGTCTCGGGCCCGCTCCCGCCGATCACGGCGTTGATCTCGAGCAGGAAGTCACCTTCGAGCCGGAACAGGTCGGCGGTCCCGATCGGGTTCCCGACACCGACCTGGAGTGAGAGTTGGACGCGGCCAACCACGCCTGTCTTGGCGCCGATGTAGATCGTCAGGTTGATCGTGCCGCTGAGCGCGCCCAGGAACGCAATCTCTGTCGAGACGGCACCGGTCAGTTCGAACCGGGCGCCCTGCGCTCCGGCGGCGGCCTCGATCCGGACGAAGCCGAACAGCGTCACGGGGCCGATCTGGATCGTGGCCTCGATGGCGGCGACGACGTAGACCTCGCCGTTCGGGTTGCCAGCCGGATCGACGAGACCGTCGAGGCCCGGGGCCGATTTGAAGATCGAGATCGACGGCGGTAGGCCGCCGAACTCGATCAGTGGCGCGAACGATTCGGGCACCACGAAGATCTGGTCCTCGAAGGTCGTGTTGAACATCACGGTGACGCTGCCGCTGATGCTGAACAGCGAACCCACGCCCGGGATGCCAAGACCGGCCGACTGGCTGACCTTGAGGTAGGCGGCGACACCCGGATTGCTTCCGTCGAGCCCGGTCTTGACGATGATCAGACCGGTCGCCGAGCCGTAGTTGAGTTGGGCGTCACCGATCCCGAACGACAGCGACGCCGTGGCGAAGATCTCCATCTTGTTCGGGTTGATGCTGAGCACGAACCCGCCCTGCATGCGCACGAGATCGGTGTTGCTGCCTGGCGGCCGGATCCGGGCCTGGCCGACGATCTCGATCAGGAAGCTCTGCGGTGCGAGCAGGAAGGTGCGGGTGGCGCCGGTGCCGGCGCCGAAGCTGACCGGGGCGGCGACGCACGGGATCGTGGTGCTCTGCGACGTCGCCATACCCGGCAGCGTGATCGTCTCGCAGCGCTCCTCGTCGGTGGTGTTGATCGCCAGTGTTCCCTTGCCGAACAGGAAGATGCCGTACTGCTCGAGTGTCGTGAAGTCGGTCTCGACCGTCAGCACACCCCAGAACTTGATGTCGTCACGGGTGTCGAGTACGAAGTGGCCAGCGGTCGAGCCGATCGTGCCGAGCCCGATCACACGCAGGCTGCCGTTGAAGTCGAGCGAGAACACAGAACGAGCGGTGTCGATCTCGATCAGCACCTGGGCCTCGATCGCCATCAGCTCGGCAAAGCCGAGGGCGCTCAGGATCACGCCGCCACCGAGGTAGATGAAGAACGACTTTGCCTGGGTGATGACGGCGAACTGCTGGATGCCGGCGGCGCCACCATTCAGGAACGGGTCGACCCAAGCGCCTTCGACGAACGTGACGGTGACGACACCGGTGTCGAAGCTGTTGGCGAACGAGTAGGTGTACACCCCACCGGACTCGGAGACCGAGTTCGTGTACCGGAAGCGCAGCTTGGCGCCCTCGCCGGCGGCGTCGAGCGCCGACAGGATCCGAGCGGCGTAGGCGGCGTCGCCGTCGGTGTTGCGGAGCACGACGATCTCGTCGCCGATGCCGGTGATGATCACCGCCGTGGCGCTCAGGACGCCAAGGTTCTGAGCGTCGGCCCCGTTCAGGGTGAATTCGGCGCCGCTGTCGACGATCGAGATGATCGCTGCGATCCGCAGATCGAGGCCGGCCGCGTTGACGACCTTCTTCCAGTTGCCCGACACCGGGGTGAACACGACGTCGAGGTAGCTGTGCTGCTCTTCGCTGCTGTCGCCGTTGAGGACCTCACGGTCGATCTTCGCCAGCGGGGCCGGGTCGACGATCACCGAGGTCGCCTCAGCGACGATGAAGGTCTCGGTCTCGGCCAGGTTCAGGAAGCCAGACTGATCGGTAAAGGTGCCTGCCACGTACTCGACGGTGTAGGTGCCGGCAGCCAGCATTCCCGTGAACGCGTACCTGTAGTTCGATGTCGTCTCGACGCGGACCGGGTTGGCGAGCGCGATCACGTTCCCGGCGCTGTCGGTGAGGATGATCTCGCCGCCGTCGATCGAGTCGTAGTCGATCACCGAGCCGGCGGTCGGCCGGAACACGACCTCGAGGTAATGGAGCGTGTTGATCTGACCACGCCCGATCGTGGCCCCGACACCAGGGCTGGTGAGATCGCCAGTGGCGCCACGCACCTCGAAGGTCGTGGCGAAGGCCCGGTTCCCGGCGTTGGCCGAGTCATTCCATGTGTTGACGGCAAACGAGACCGTCACCACGCCGGTGGTGAAGCCTCCGTCGAAGTGGTAGCGGAAGATGCCCGGTGACGTCTGCTCGACGCTGACCAGCGTCACCCCGGTCGCCGCCGCTCCGGTCAACACGAACTCGGCGCTGCCGTCGAGCACGTCGCCGGCGATCAGCGTGGCGCCCCTCGAGGCGCGGTACTCGACCTCGAACCAGCCGCGTTCGTTGATCGTCGTGATGTCGATACCACGTTCGCGCAGCATCGCGGTCGCGCCCTCGATCGTGAACCCGACGGTCAGGCTCTCGTTGGGTGTGCCGGGCGTGACGGCGCCGCTCTCGGCGGTGACGTCGGACGTCTTGAAGCCGGCGGGCGTGAAGGTGAGGCTCGCCGTGCCGAGCGGGAAATCGTATCCGGCGGGGCCTATCAGATATCGGAACCGTCTGGTGCCGATGCGCGCTATCGCATCGGCCATCGACTCGCCCGCCTCGGGAACCAAGGCTGAGATGACGAGACTGCCGTTGGCGTCGATCGTCGACTGCATCGCGATCGGCACTCCGTCGACGGCGACGGCGACGGTATTTACGGTGAGCGTGAACTCGTCTTCGGCGTCAAGGATCGAGTCGATGTCGAGCGATGCGCCGTTCGGCGGGGTGAACTCGACGTCGAGGTAGTTGCGGCCGTCCTGGGTGCGCCCGGCGGCGTTGATCACGCCGACGTCGGCGACGCCACCGGCCGGGTCGACCACACCGGCGGTCGGCCGGATAATGTTGACCGTGTTCGGCACCTCGTCGACAAGGTCGAAGTGGACTTCCTCGCCGGAGGCGCTCTTGAAGCCCATCTGGAACTTGCCGTACAGGGTCAGGATCTTCGGGTCGTCGGGGATGTCGGCGAGGAACAGGATCGTGGCGCTGCCCTCGGCGATCCGTGACAGGTCGGCGTAGAGCTTGGCGCTCATGGTGAGGAGGCCGTCGATGAAGCGCAACTGACCGACGATCAGGAACTTGCCGTCGGTCGAGATCTTGATCTGGATCCGGCCGCTGAACACGGTCTGCGAGAGGAACTGCGAGTAGACGTCGGCGCCACCGGTGATCAGCATCGGTGCCGTGAAGGCGGCCGCGAACCCGCTCATGCCGGGGTTGGCCTTGATCGCCCGGAACTGGTTGGCGACCTGCTGCTTGAGTGTGGTCAGCCAGTCGCCAGCGCTGGCCGTGGTCGATGCGCTGAACTCCGGGCGGCGCAGGTCGAACGGGTCGTCGATCGCCGGCAGCGTCGTGAAGAACTTCACGCCGGCGGTGAAGTTGGTCAGCGTGAGCCCAATCTGGGGCACGATGAGGACGGGGATGGCGGCGACGATCTGGACCTCGAGCGGACCGAGCTCCGACAGGCCGAGCCGGATCTGTAGCCCCATCCCTGCCAGCTTGAAGCCGCCTTCGATCCCGAAGAACATGACCCGGTCGGCCACAGGCGTCGTCGAGTCGAAGTCGCCGATCGTGTTGCCCGCCGCGTCGAAACGCATGATCCCGCCGAGCAGAGTGGCGGTCAGTTCGCCGCCGAACAACTTACCGCTGATGCTGACGGCGATCGACTTGATGTCGACGATCGGGAACTTGCCCTCAGCCAGCAGGAACGGGTCGATCTTGAGACCCTCGATAGCACCCGAGAACTTGAGCCCGGCGACCGCCGGCAGCCCTTCGACGGAGACCGAGAGCGTGATCACGAACCGCTCAGGATGGGCATCGAAGTCGGGCCATTCGAGCCCGAGTGCGTTGATCCGCACCGGCAACCACGACGGCCACTTGAAGCTCGCACCGTCAGCCGAGCCGACCGAGAGGAACACCCCGAAGCCCGGGAGCGCATCGAAGTCGCCATTGCCGAGGATCGCGAAGTTGCGGGCTTCGCCGCCGAGCTGCAGCCCGCCGATCGTGACCTTCGCCGAGACTTGAATGAACTTGACGAGTTGTTCATGGGCGGCTGCGCCGGTGTCGAGCCGGAACCCGACCGCGTTGATCTCGACGAAGTTGTTGATATTGAGCTTCAACGTGTCGATCTCGAACACGAAGCCCTTGACTTTGCCGCCAGCGAAGTCGAGCTGGAGCCTGATCGCCTCGGTGTCCTGGGTGCCGTCGATGCGCAGGTCGTCGGCGGTCTGGCGGTCGCTGATGATGGCGTTGAACGGGCGGCCTGGGAATAGCCTGGCGCCGCCGGACGCGATCGCGATCGAGCCGTTGAAGTCGACGCCCTGACCGACGGTGAAGCTGAAGTTCTCGATGATGAACCGGATGTCGTCGAACTCGAGGAAGCTGCCGAACTTGATCACGGTCTGGTTAGTCGTCGACGTTCCTGCGGTCGGCGGCGGTGTGGCGGTGCCGTTCGGGCCGGTGCCGGCGACCAGTGGGAGCGCCTCGCAGCCGTAGCAGATCTCGGCGACGCCGAGCGAGAAGCCCTTCTCACGGATCACCAAGCCGGGGATCTCGTCGCCCTGGATGCCGGTCGGACCCGGCGTCGGGTCGTAGCTGTAGATGCTGCCTCGCACGGCGAACGGGATGAACTGGATCGTGGCCTGTTCGATACGGATGATCTCCTGGTCCTCGACCGTCGAGTCGGGGTCGTACTTGACCGAAATGCCCTCGGCCGTGACAATCACGACGCCGGGTACGACGATCTCGAGCGACTGCACCGACAGGCTCCACTTGCCGGTCAGTCCGATGTCGACGGTGCCACCCAGCAGCCCGAACACGTCGATTGCCAGGTCGAATGTGCCGAGAATGCCGAGTAGGTCGACGGTTACGCCGCTGGTCGTCTGGGTCGGTGCGGTCGGATCGGTCGGGACGGTCTTCTTTCCAAAGTCGAGGCTGGCGCGGTTTACGCCGATCGCGATCGTGAGGACGACCTTGCCGTCCTTGAAGCCGAAGTCGGCGAGGCCGACCGTCGGACCCTGCAGGGTCAGCGGGCCGAGGTCGATCGAGCCGGCGGTGGCGGTCTCGCCTGCCTGGGCTGGGTCGATCGTGAACGTCTCACGGCGCTCGACGTTGAGCCCGCCGTCCATCGTGGCGAAGCTGCCCGGGCGGAACGTGACGGTGACGAGGCCGGTCGTGAACGGCGCCGGTGCCGGGGCCGGGGTGCCCGGGGGTGTGCCGGGCGGGATCGGTGCGTTGACGGGGCGGACCGTGCGCAGGTAGTACCGGTAGGTGTTGGTGCCGATCTTGATCGGCTGGCCGATCACGTCGGGAATCCCGCCGGTGCCGGCGAGGAGTACGAGGTCGGGTCCGATCGCGCCCGACAGCGTGAACTCGTCGCCGTTGAGGGTCGCCTCGTTGATCAAGCTGCCGCTGCGCGACACGAACGTGATGTCGATGTAACGCTGGCCGTTGATCTGGGTGAGCGAGATCGACGACCCGTTGACCGGGTTGGCGAGCTGGCCGACCGGGCCGGCCGGCGGGAGGGCGCCGGTCGGGAGCGGGTTGACGAGCGTGAAGTACTCGGTCTCGACGGCGTTGGTGGCAGCGATCGGGCTGAGATCCTCGAACGAGCCAGCGATGAACCGGATCGAGATCTCGCCCGCCTCGGGGATCGCCCCGGTGAGCGTGTATCGGTACGTGTTCTTGAGGCCCGTTACCTGGGTTGGGGTGCCGTTGACGGTGATCCCGAATGTCGATGCGGTCTGGCCGTTGATGAACAGGTCGAACTCGGCGCCCGGGTCGAGGATCTTCGTCCTGTTGATGCCGACGTCGTTGAGGTCGTTGAACTGGATGTCGATGTAGCCCTGCCCGTTGAAGGTGCTGCGGGCCAGCACCTGGCCGGCGAACGGCGACTTGAGGTCGGCGGTCGGCTGGAACTTGGGCGGGGTGGGAGTGGCGGCGGCACCTGCGCTGTCGAACAGGTTGAAGCTGTTGACCTTGAACGACTGGAGCTTGAAGCCCTCCGGCCCGCCGATCGAGAAGTTGGCCGACCCGACGAGACTGATTTGCGGTTCGAACGCACCCGCCGGATCCATGTCGAGTTGGACCGACGCCCCGGCGAGGGCGATATCGATCGTGCCGTTCGGCCGCTTCGAGAACCGAACCCCGCCACCGATCTTGATCATGCCGCCGATCGCGAACTCGATGTTGGCGGCCCCGAAGTCAAGTACGACATCACCGGTGGTGAAGTTGACGGTGCGCTGAGCGAGCGTTTGGGAAGGGTCTCCGTCCGGGATCACGAGGTTGAGTTGCGGCAGGCCAGTCGTGTTGAGCCGGATGTAGACGCCGGTGGCGGTCAGCACCAGGCCGGGAATGCCGAGGATCTCGAGGTCGCCTGTAGCGGCGAGCGCATAGCCAGCGGTGGGGCCGGTGCCGACCTTGCGCATCACGATCCTGGTGTTGCTGATCAGGATCCCGGCGGCGTCAGGGTTGCGGATGCCGGGTGCTGTGTACAGCGGGCCCGAACCGACGAACAGCAGCAGGTCCGATCCCGTGAAACCACCGGAACCATCGAACGAGACGTTGCCCTCGATCACGAGGAAGTCGCCAATGATGATCTGGACGTCGCCGGTGCCGACCTCGAAGTTGCTCGGACCTACCTGGATCCTGAGTTCGGTATCGCCCACGATGACGGTCTGGTCGACGGCGATGCCGGTCGTGTTGACTGAGATCGTTGGTGCGGCGCTGAGGCTGACGCCGCCACCGCTGATGTCGAGCTCGACCTGGAGCATGCCAGCGATGCCCTTCGTGCCGATGCCCGTCGAGGGACCGGTTGCGGGACCGTCGAGGTCAGGGAGGATGACCAGCGCGCCGTTGACGCCGGCGTAGGTCGTACCACCGATCGTGAGGCTCATGTCGGCGAGGCCGATCTTGGTGATCACTGGCTGCGTACATGTCACGGCTGGGAACACCGGGGTGCATGGGAGGCTCGCCTGCTCAATCGCGATGCTGCCCGTCAACACCGTGCCCTGCACCGACAGCGTGGCCCCGATCAGCTCGAAACGGACGAACTTGCCCCGCGGCAGCACCAGCGTCTGGCCACCGAACGATTCGTTGACGTTGGTCGGGATCGTGTTGATTTGGAAAGTTGCCGACGTCCATCCGATCCAGATGTCGTCATTATCGATCGCCTGGTTGACGACAGCGCCTTCGAGCAACGTGATCTGGTTGGTGCCGACGGTCACCTGGCCGGCGATCCCCAGGTTCGTGATCATCAGGGCGCCGCTGATCGGCCCGATGCTGATCAGCTGATCACCGGTGTTGATCTCGAACGTCATGCCTGTGATCGCGGCCTTGATGACCCTGGCTCCCGCCGCAGTCTGCGACTGCTCGAAGAAGAGTTCGTCGATTGAGAGCGTCTGGCCGACGATCGTCAACACGATCGGGTTGCTGTTGACCGAATTGCCTCCCTCGATCCGCAACATCGTCGTGCCAAGGATGTCGAGATCGACAGGTGTCAGACCGACCATGATCGTGTCGACCACGTTGACGCCAGTCGTGTTGATCTGCACCCGGAACGCCCCTGAAAAGCCGATCGTGTCGGCGAGCGACGGGCCGAGCTCGATCACGACCGAGAATTCACCGGCGACACCCGACACGACCTGGCTGAGCTGCCCCGGAGCGCAGGCCGGAGTGCCGGCGGGCCGCGGGCACGGGCGTTCGAAGCTGCCGATCATCAGGGCGCCGGTGCCGTTCTTCAGAATCAGGAAGTCGTTGGTGCCGTCACCGAGCCGGAGCTCGACATTGGCAAGCCCAAGCTTGATCATGCTGCCGGCGCGGCAGCTCCCGGGGATCAACGGGCAGGTTCGGGTTTCCTTCGAGAAGGCGAAGTCGCCGCTGAGGCGCTGACCGAATGCCTCGAGGTAGACCCCGACGCCCGACACCTGCAACTGAGGCTCGTCAGCCGTGAACACGAGCTGGAACGGCTGACCGCCGATCGTGAACGCGCTGTTCACCGCTCCGTTCGTCTTGTTGACCCGCAGCTTGAACGAGCCACCGACCGAGATGCCCGGGATGTTCACCGCGACGGTCGCCGAGATCTCGGCGGCGAGTCCGCCGACTCCCGTCGGCCCACCCACCCGCTTGGTCACCGAGATCAGGCCGGTGCCGTTGGTCACGACGACGTAGTCGGTGGTGCCGTCTCCGAGCCGGAGCTCGACGTTGGCAGCCCCGATCTTCAACTCGTCACTCAGAGGATCGTTGGCGACTCGCCGCAACCGCTCGAACGAGAAGTCGCCGCGCAGGATCTGGCCGGCGATGTTGACCTCGACGTCGTCGGCGTCGATCCGCAGGTATGGGCCAGCGGGCAGGTCGAACGACAACACGGTGTCGCCGACGACGAACGATTGGACTGCCGGGAGGCCGGTGTTGTTGATGTTGAGGCGGAACGTGCCGGAGAAGCTGACATCGGGAACCGTGAACGTCGGTGTGATCGATATCGAAGCGGCCATCCCGGTGGGTCCGAGCACGATCAGGCCTTGGCCGTCGGTGATCTCGAGTACCCCGGCCACGATCACGAGATGGACGTCCGCGACGCCGATACGCACCAGCTTGACGTCGTCGAGGTTCCCTGCGATGCCGTCCGGGCCGGCTGTCGTCGACTGCTCGAAGGCGAAGTCGGCCGTCAGCGAGAACGTGCCCATGATGTTGACGGTCAAGTTGTCGGCCTCGACCCGCAGGAACTTGCCGGCGGGCAGGATTGTCGGCTCGCCGGCGCCGAAGATATCGTCGACGATCCCCTCGCCCACTGACGGGAGCTGACCGTCGGGGGTGAACTCGCTGACCAGCCAGTCACGCTCGAACGTCGCCTCCGTGGTGCGCTGATTGATCATCACCGTGATGTCCGACGACACCGAGAAGACGCCGGCAATTTGCACCTCGATGTGGGCGCGAACCACACCGGCGAGACCTGCCGGCGTGATCTCCAGAGCGAGCGCCCCAGCCGAAATCACTACCAGGCCGTTGCCGAGATTGAGTCCGACGCCGCTCGCCGCGACGCGCAGCACCTTCACGTCGTCAGCAGTGCCGAGCAGTCCGTCGGGGCCTTTCGATGTCTGCTGCTCGAAGCTGAACGAGGCCGCCGTGAGGCGCTGACCGGCGATCTCGAGATAGGCGGGATCGACGCCGATCCCCTTGAGGCTGACCCGCAGATACGGGCCTTCGGGAAGATCGAGCGAAATCGTCTCACCGGCGAGTTCGAAGCCGGCCACCACGTCGGCATTGGTCTGATTGATCTGCAGTTCGACGGTGCCACCGAGTTGGACGGCGCCGCCAAAGTTGGCTCGGATCGAGACCGAGAGTCGCCCGGCCATGCCGGTCGGCTTGATGATGAATGCACCACTGCCGTCGAAGATCTCGAGCACACCGCCACCGAGATCGAGACTGACGTTGCTGGCGAGAATGACCGTCTCGGTCGTCTCGCCGCCTGCGACGCCGGGGGTCGAGTCGACCGTCTGACGTTCGAAGGCGAAGTTGCCGGCCAGGGTAATACCGGCGACGGTCAGGGCGATGCCGGTGCCCTCGACCCGCAGGTATGGGCCGGTCGGCAGGTCGATCGTCAGCGGGATCCCGTTGACCGTCAGGGTGTCGTTGACCGCCCGCCCGGTGGTGTTGATCTTGAGCGCGAACGACCCGCTGAAGCTCACGCCAGGCACGGTCAGCGTCACGTTCGCCGACAGCGAACCCGCCAGCCCACCCGTACCGGCGATCGGGGTGCCGAAAGCCGCTCCGTTGGCGGCAAACAAACCGTGCGTGGTGCCGGCAGCGGCGTTGAACGTCACTGGCAGCGCCGGGCCGGCAGCCGTCAGCTTGAGCCTTATCGTGTTGGCGTCGACGACCTCGACGAAGTACACCGTGCCATCGACGAGCCCGACGACCGGTGCACCCGACCCGACCTTGTCGTAAAGCACGCGGGTTCCGTTCGAGAACCCGTGCCCGATGACGTTCAGCCGGTCAGGTGCAGTCGAGCCTGTGATCGCCTTCGCCGGCTGCAGTTCGGGCGGCAGCAGCAGGATCACACCCTGGCCGTTGGCGATCGTGACGACGCCGCCCAGGCTGAGGCCGACCTGCGCCATGCCGATCCGGATCACGGAGGCCCCCGACGCCGTGGTGCTCTTCTCGAGCACGAAGCTGCCGTGGAGCTGCAGGCCGAGCACGTTGAGGGTCGCAGGTGTTCCAGCGGTCAGACCTGTGATCTCGATGCGGAGGTACGGCCCCTCCGGGACGTCGAGCAACGTCTCGACGCCGAGCGCATCGAAGTACGTTCGTCGCACCGCTGCTTCGCCGTTGTTGATCAACAGCTCGGCTTTGCCAGTGAAGCTGATTCCCGGGAGGTCGAGCACGAGACTGACGACGAACTTGGCCGCCAGCCCGGTCGGGGCGACCACGATCGTTCCCTCGACAATCGACACCGTCACCGCGTTGCCGAGCGACAGCGTGGCGTTCTTCAACCCGATCGTTACGCTCCGCTCACCGGTCGACAAGGTCATCTGCTCGAACACGAGGGATTCGACGCTCAGGGTCTGACCGGCGATCATCAGTTGGACACCCGAGGCGGCGACCCGCAGGTACGGGCCGGCGTCGATGTCGAGTGTCAGCAGCGCTCCGTTCATGCTGAACGTCTCGTTCACGTCCTGGCCGGTCGTGTTGATGACCAGTTCGATCGAGGTGGCGGAGAACCCGACCGGCACCGGCAGGTCGAGTTCGATCGTGCCCGATACCCGGCCGGCGACACCGCCCGCCAGCAATCCATCGGCCGGGAGGACGACCAGGAAGGCGGTGCCGTTGGTCAGACGGACGTACTCGGTGGTGCCATCACCGAGGGCGAGTGTGACGTTGTTGGCGACGATCCGTACGACCTTCTGCGGTGTGCAAGGCTCGGGGGCACACGGAATCGTCGCTTGCTCGAAACCGAAGTCGCCCGTCAGGCGTTGGCCGAACAAGCGCAGGGTGACATTCGTGCCGAGTACTCGCAGGAACGGGCCGGCGGGCACGTCGAGGGTGAGCGTCTGGCCGTTCAGTTCGAACTGCTCGGCGATCTGCTGGTTGGTGTTGTTGACGACAACCTCGAACGTCCCGACCACACCGAAGTCGCTGGCCGCCACGCCTGGCAGCGCGATCGCGACCGTGCCACCGATTCGACCCGCCAGGCCGGCGGCGGTCTTCAAGAAGAAGCCAGAGCCGTTGGTGAGACTCACGATGTTGGAGCCACCGGCCTGGATCGACAGGGTCACATTGTTCGCCACGATCCGCAGCGCTGTCGGTGCCGGGCCGATCGCCTGCGGGCTCCGAGGCAGCGCGACCTGCTCGAAGGCGAAGTCGCCCGTGAGGGATTGGCCGAACAGCGCCAGGGTCACGTTGGTCGCCCGCACCGAGATACCAGGTGTGACCTCGATGCCCGTGATCGTACGAACACCGGTTGTCGAGTTGAGTCGTACCTCGACGTTGCCGGTCAGGGTCACACCCGGCACGTTCAGCGTGATGTTGCCGACCAGGGCGACCGTGACGCCCGCCGGGCTCAGCGCGACGCCGCCGGTCGTGATCGTCACAACGACCGCGCCGCCGGCCAAGTTCAGCTCGACGTTGGTCATCGTGACCGTGAGAACCCGAGTGGTCATGTCCTGGGTGATCCGGAACTGCCCGCTCAGGCGCTGCCCTGCGACCTCGAGGACGGCCGGTTGAGCGGCCGTACCGATGTCGATCTGGCGTGTTCCGGCCAACTCGTTGATCGTGAGTGTAACCCCGCCCTGGAACGTGATACCGGGGATGCCGACGAGTGCGACAAAGCCAGACGCCGACATCGTCGTCGCACCTGGGGTCGTTCGGTTGTAGGAGAAGCTGTTGGCCGTGACAACAACGCCACGGGCGGCCGGGTTGATGCTGCCGTCGCCGAACTTGTACGGCCCCTCGCCGACGAACAAGGTTCCGCTGGCGTTGGTCACCGTGTTGCCGAGCGCCACGCTGGCGTCGTACACGAAGACGAAGTTCCCGATGACGATGTTGACGTCGGATAGGAACACCTCGGTGACGTCGGCCGATGTCGGGAACTTGATCGCGAGGGTTTCGCCTCCGACGACGACCGTCTCGTCGATCGCTAGCCCGGTGCGGTTGATCCGCAACGTCGCCCCACCCTCGACCGAGACAGACCCCGTGCTGACGCTTACCTGGCCGGAGGCGTAACCGGCAATGCCCTCGGGCAGAAGTATGAAGGCGCCATGACCGCTGGTGATCCCCTGGCCGCCGATCTCAGCCGTCAAATTGTTGACGGCGATGATCGTGACCGAACCCCCACCAGGCCGCTGGTACTGCTGGAAGAAGAAGTCAGCCTCGATCGTCGCGAGCAACCCGGTGACAGTCACCGTCACATGCGCGCCGACTTCGATGAACGGTCCAGGCGGCAACAAAATCGGATCGGGTAGGGCTGGGATCGTCTGCGGGTCGCGCGTTGTGTTGATGCGAAGCGACACGACACTTGCGGTGATCGTGACCGGTCCGACCGTCAGATTGATCACACCTGCCGCCAGAGATCCGTAGATGCCCGCCGCACTGATGACGATCGCGCCGTTGATGCCAGTCACGCTGAGCGGGCCAAGGTTGGCGTAACCGCCTGTCAACGCGATCGACAATGTGCCGCCCGGGCTGAGATTCTTCACGATGTCGAGCGTGCCGATACCCAGCTCGAGGCCGGCGATATCGAGTTGGATGCCAGTCGCGTGAAGCGTCAAGGTTTCCGCCGCCAGCGCAGCGCCACCGGAGGACAAGGTCTGGGGGGTGTTTGACGTGTTGAGTTCGAAGTCGAACGTGCCCGTGAACTGGACCCCTGGGACGTTGAGCACGACGTGGACATCGGAGAACCGGGCCAAGATCGCCCCACCCTTGACTTCGATCGCGCCCTCACTGATTGCCGCAGTAACGAGCCCGCTACCAATCGACAGGTCGACGTCCGACATCGTGATCTTGAGGTAGCTGGTGCCGATCCCACCGCCTTGTTCGAAGGTGAAGTCACCGGTCAGGCTGAGGCCTGCGAAGGCGAGTACGGCGTCGTTGACCGCCACCCTGGTGTAGGTACCGGCTCCGAGGTCGAGGGTCAGCGGCTGGCCGCCCACTGTGAACGTCTCGTGTACGGCGAACCCGGTGCGGTTGATATCGACTTGGACCGAGGCCGACAGGGTGATGCCCGGAATGCGCAGCGCCAGGTCGCCCGAGAACGAACCAGCGATGCCTTCGCGGTCACCGACAATCAACGGCGTCGCCGGGTAGATGACCACGGCACCTTGGCCGTTCGAGACGGTCAACAGGTCGTTGGTGCCATCGCCGATCGCCAGTTCGACTTGACTGAGGGCGACCTTGACGAAGGCTCCGTTGGGGCCGGTCAGCTGCTCGAAGGCGACATTGCCAGACAGCGATTGTCCTGCGATCGTGAGCTGAATGCCGGTGCCCTCGACACGTAGATACGGCCCGACCGGCAAGACCAGTCGCACGGTGGCGGCACCGACCTGGATCGTTTCGTCGATCTCGCTCGCCGTGTTGTTGATAGCCAGCCCGAATGTGCCCGAGAAACTCACACCGGTGATCCCTGTGAGCGCCACGCTCGCCGACACGTGACCGGCGATCCCGGCCGGGGTGATCAGGAAGAAGCCGGTGCCGTTGGTGACGGCCACCACACCGCCCAGCGTGATGTGGACGTTCGTAGCGCCGACACGCACGACGGCAGTGCCATCGGTGCGGGTGACCTTCTCGAAGGTGAAGTTGCCGACCAGCGTCTGGCCGGCGACGGTGAGCGACAGGTTGGTGCCCGTCACCCGCAGGTACGGACCTGCCGGGAGGGTTACCAGACCAACCGCCTGAGATGCGAGCGTCGTGTTGATCGAGATCTGGATACTGGCGCTCAGGCCGACACCGGGAACAGTGACGGCGACGTGGCCGGAAAGGTTGGCGGCGACGCCACCGGTGACGACGAGGATGTCGCCGGCAACGTTCGTGACAGACACCACCGGTGTTGCTCCGCCGAGCGTGAGGGATCCGTTGGCGACGTTGATCCGCAGCGTCCTGGCACCCGTTGTGTCGGTCTGTTGGCGGATGGTGAAGTTGCCGCTGATCCGCTGGCCGGCGATCTCGATCTGGATGCCTGTGCCGGAGATCTCGAGGAACGGCCCGCCGGGAACCTGCAGGTTGACCGGTGTCGTGCCGACCATGAACGTTTCGTTGACCTCGGTGGCACCGGTGTTGATCCGTAATCCGAGTGTGCCGATCAGGCTGACACCGGGGATCGAGACGCCGATCGTGGCCGTAAGCCTGGCGGCGATCGTCGACTGCGTGCCGTTGCTGGTGAGGAACAGCGCCCCGCTGCCATTGGTAACCGTGACGGCCCCGCCGCCGAGTGTGATCGACAGGTTGGCGACGCCGATCCGCACCGCCTGCACGTCGTCGGCGTTGCCGCCGATGTTGTCGGCCCCGTCAGTGGCGATCTGCTCGAACGAGACATCGGCCGAGAGGGTCTGGCCCATCACGGTCAGGGTGACCCCCGTGCCGACGACACGGAGCTTGGCGCCCCTGATGAGGTTGAGCGTCCGGACCACACCGCCGACCACGACCGACGCGTTGATCGCGTGGTTGGTCGTGTTGATCTCGACCAGGAACGAGCCGCTCGCCGACAGCACTCCACCTGGCACGTTGATGGCGATCGTGCCGGCCAGCCGTCCGCCGAGCCCGGTCCCGTCGACGACGAACAGCCCGCTGCCGTTGGTCAGCCTGACGATGTCGGCCCCGCCGGCGCCGATCGACAGGCTGACGTCGGTGGCTGCGATGGTAGTGACCGCGGTGCCGTCGGGAGCGGTCAACCGCTCGAACGTGAAGTTGCCCGTCAGGACTTGGCCACCGATGGTAAGGGCGATGCCGTTGCCCTCGACCCGTAGGTACGGGCCGGCAGCCAGGTGGAGGGCGACCGATTGACCGCCGACCGTGAGCACCGTGTCGACCGCCGATGTTGTGGTGTTGATCGCCAACCGGAACTCGGCGTCGAGCGCGAGCCCGGGGATGGTCAGGTCGATGTCGCCGGTGAGGTCGGCGGCGATACCGGTCGGCGTGATCAGGATCGCCCCGTGGGCATCGGAGATCGAGATGCCCGAACCGGCCCCACCGAGGTGGAGTTCGACGCTGGTGGCGGCGATGCTGATGACCCCTGTGGCGGCGTCGCGGTCGAACGAGAAATTGCCGCGCAGCGTCTGGCCGAGCACCGACAGTTCGACACCGAGGGCCTGGAAGCTGGTCACCCGGTTGGGCGTGGCGAAGCTGACCACGACCGGGTCACCGGTCGACCCGGGGATCACCAGGCTGCGGTTGACAGCCTGGCCGGTGGTGTTGACGTCGACGATCGCTGTTCCGGTGATCGTGACGCCGTTGACCCCGAGCAGCATCACCGTGCCTTCGGCATGGAGTGCGTAGGTGCCAGCGGTCGTTCCCTGGACCAGGCCAATCCGGGCGTTGGTCAACAACACACCGACGGCGAGCGGGTTGATCTCGCCGTTCTCGAGCCGCGCCGGGCCCTGGCCGAGGAAGATCTCGAGGTTCTGACCGGCGAAGTTGCCGTTGCTGTCGAACGAGATGTCACCTTCGATTGAGACGAAGTCGCCGATCGTCAGCGACAAGTTCGACGCCGAGATCGCGAATCCGTAGAGCTCACCGTCGCCGTACTTGATTCGGATGCTGCGCCCGCCGACCTCGACGGTCGTATCGATCGCCCCGAGCGTGCCGTTGGCGAGGCCCGTGGTGTTGACCCTCACGAGCAGGTCGCCTGAGATCGACACCGGCCCGCCAGCCAACCCAGCGTGTCCTGAGAGCACGCCTGCGACACCCGTTGCGGTGATCACGAAGGCGCCGGAAGCGTCGGTGACGCCTTGACTGTCGACGGTCAGGGCTGCGTCGGAGAGGCCGAAGACCGTGATCGTGCTTGCGTCAGCAAGCGTCTGCTGCTGGAAGACGAAGTCGCCGGTGATGACAACAGACGACAACGTCAGCGACGCGTTTTCAAGGCTGACCCGCACGAATCGGCCGGCGGGCAGGTCGAGCTGGATCGTGGTTGCAGCACCCAGGGGCGGGGCGACCACGAACGTCTCGTGGACCTCGCTCGTCAGCGTGTTGATCTGGATCGACGCAGATCCGGAGAACGCCGCGAAGCCGGGGATCGTCAGGGCGACGGACCCGCTCAGCGAGCCGGCGACGCCCGCCGGTGTGATCAGGAAGCCGCCCTCGGCACCGCTGACCGACACGACCCCACCGAGCGAGAGGGCGACGCCGGAGATCGCCACCTTGACCACTGAGCCTGATGCAAGGGTCGTCTGCTCGATCGAGAAGGCGCCGCTCAATGACTGACCAAACACGTTGATCGCGCCCGAGCCATTGACCCGCACGTACTGACCGGCGGACAGATTCAGTGTTCCGAAGAGTCCGAAGTCCTCGTTGACCAGCTGTCCGGTTGCGTTGACCTCGACGGTGACGGCAACCGAGATCGACACGTTGGGGATGTTGACCGTGACGGCGGCGTTCACCAGCTTGCCGGCGAAGCCGTTCGGGCCGATTACGAACAGCGCCGAGGCGACCGAGACCTCGACCAGGCCACCGCCGAGCGAGAGGCTGACGTTGGAAGCTGCGATCTTGACCCGCGGGGCCAACGGAGTGCCCGCCTGCTCGAACAGGAAGTTGCCGGACAGGGTCTGTCCGAACAGCGAGAGCTGGATACCACGCCCGGCAACCCGTACGAAGGGTCCCGCCTCAAGCACCAACGACTGCTGGACGCCACCGACAAGGAACGTCTCGTCGATCGCAAGGCCGGTTTGGTTGATCTCGACCAGCAACCGGCCCGACAGCGACACGTTCGGGATCGCCACCGAAACATCCACTGTAAAGCGCCCAGCAGCGCCGGCCGCCGTGAGCAGGAGGCTGCCGTTGCCGTTGGCGAGCCTGAGGGCGCCACCGCCGAGCGACAGCGAGACGTTGGCGAGCCCGACCCGCACGACGACGCCACCGTCACCGGTGACCATCCGCTCGAACGAGAAGTCGCCCGTGAGCTGTTGCCCGCCGATCGTGAGTGTGAGGTTGGTCGCCTCGACCCGCAGATACGGCCCTGCAGGAAGTTGTAGGACGATGTCCTGCCCGGCGACCCGGAACTGCTCGTTAACGGCCAACCCCGTGGTGTTGATCGCCAATGCCAGGCGGGTGTCGATGGTCAGGCCGGGGATCACCACATCGACATCGATTGCAAGCTGGCCGGCGATGCCGGTCGGCGTGATGACGAAGCTGCCCGCACCGTTGGACAGCACGACGACACCACCGAGCGTCAGGCCGACGTTGGTGGCGGCGATCCTCGTCAGCGAAGTGCCGTCGGCCTTGGTGACCCGCTCGATCGCGAAGTTGCCAATCAGTGTCTGCCCGGCGATCGTCAGCGAGACACCGTTCGCCTCGACCTTGAAGTACGGCCCAGGAGGAAGTCCGAGGGCCTCGGTTCCCATTGTGTTGGCCCGGATCGAGAACCCTGCTCCGAGCGACACGCCGGGCACGTTGATCGCCACGTCGACGTCGATGTCGATCGCGACGCCCGTCGGGGTGATCAGGATGTCGCCGATTCCATTCGTGAGGCTGACCATCCCGCCACCGAGCAGGAGGCTGACATTGTGGGCCTCGACGGAGATCGTGCCCGGGGCCGGCTGGGTGAACGTGAAGTCGCCACGCAGCGTCTGACCGAAGACCGTGATCTCGAGCCCGACGGCTTCGAAGATTGCCGTGTCGACGCCCACGGTTGCAACGTCGGGCACCCGGACCACGACGTCGCGGTCGCTACCTTCGATGGTCAAGATCTCGTCGACGTCAGCGCCGGTGTTGTTGAACCGCACCGTCGCCGTGCCGGCCACCGTAATTCCGGCCACCCCGATGACCTGCAGCGTGCCCGTTGCGAACACCGCGTACAGGAACGGATCCAATGCTGTGCCAGCACCTGTCCTGATGACACCGACGGTGGCGTTCGTCAGCAGCACACCTGTGGCGAGCGGGTTGATTGAACCATCGTCGAGGCGGGCCGGACCCTTCCCGAGGAAGACTTCGAGGTTGGTGCCGGCAAAGCGTCCCGTCACTGCATCAAACGAGACATCGCCCTCGATCGTGACGAAATCACCAATCTTCAGTGACGCACCCGACACCGAGATCTTGAACACGTCCCCCTCGTCGGCCCCGAAGCTGACAGTGATATCGCGGCCGTCGACCGACACGACCTCCTCGACTGCCAGAAGCGACGAGTTGATACGCGCAGTCACGTACCCGCCGGCTTCAACTGGGCCGACCTGACCACTGAAGTTGCCCGACAAAATCCCGGCGATCCCGCCCGACAATGGGACCAACGGATCGGCCGCAACAACGACGAATGCCCCCGACCCGTTCGAGAAGGTACCGGCCACGCCCAGACCGTCGCCGACCGCAAGGGTGAAGTTGACGTCGGCGAACCCGATCTTGGTGACCGTGCTTCCATTAGCACGGGTCTGACGTTCGAACGAGACACGACCCGACGCACCGATCGTGGCGCCGGCGGCGGAGAAGCTGAACGTTGCAGGGGCGCCGCCCGGTCCGTTGACTTCGACACGAAGGTACGGCCCAGGCGGCACGAGCAGCGTGAGCGTGTCGCCACCGCCGAAGTCGAAGAGCTGATCCACGGCTGTCGGTGTGGTGTTGAGCGTGACCTCGACCTCGATCGACCCCGTCAAGGAGACACCAGCAGGCAGAGTGAAGTCACCGATCGCAACCGTGGCTGACACCGTTCCGGCGACACCGGTCGGCAGAATCACGAACGCTGCGGTACCACCGCTGATCGTGACGATGCCGCCGAGATTGAGGCCGACCGAGGTAGCCCCGACCTTGATCACCGTGTCGCCGGCAACAGTGGTGAACTGTTCGAACGTGAATGCGCCGGTCAGCGTCTGACCGGCGATCGTCAGAGTGGCAGGCAACGCAGTGGTGCCGATGCGCACCCGCACGTAGTCGCTGGCCGGTGTGCCGCTCTGGCGGAACTCGACGGCGAACGTGCCGCCGAACGTCACCCCGGGAATGTCGACCGCGGTCAGGCCGGAGAACGAACCCTCGATGTCACCTGTGGTGATCGTCAACGAGCCATTGCCGTTCGTGATCGACACGAACGAGCGCTCGCCATCGCCGATCGAGAACGTCACATCGGTGAGCGTCACTTCGACCGTGTCGGCGTCCGGGAACGACACCTCGAAATCACCGCTGAGGATCTGACCAGCAATCGACAACTGCACGCCGGTACCACGAACGTTCAGCTCACCCGCTGCGACGTCGAGTTGCAACGACTTACCGGCAACGACGATCGTCCTGGAGACAGCTGTTGTCAGCGTCGACACCCGGACGCCTACCCGTCCACTCAGTTGAACCGCGGGGACCCCGGTCAGCGACACGCCGCCGCTCACGTCGAGCGCGAATCCGGCCGGAACCGGTGTCACACCATTGAGGTGGGCCGCACGGAGCAACAAAGCCAGATCGACGTTGTTGAGCGAGAAGCCGACCGATGCGCCACCACCGAGGGTGACGTTTACGTTGGTTGCACCGACCAACAGTTCGGCTACATCGTCCGGGGTACCGACTGCCTGATCGGGGCCAGCGGTGCTCTGCTGCACGCTGAACGAGCCGGTGACTGTCGCCAACGTCGTCGCCGCGTCGGTCACGACGATCGTGAGTGCGCCGCCGATGCGGGTCACGCCGGCAGCGACGCTGAGAGTAATCGGAGTCGAGAGGTTGACGTCGAAGCCGGTGGTGTTGCGCTCCAAAGACAGGGTTCCGGAGATCGAGAGCGCAGATGATGTGGTGGCGAGGCTGACGGTGCCGGAGGCACGGAATGCGTGGGTGCCATCGGGCTTGAGATAGAGGGCGAATCCGGCGGCGACGACCGACAGGCCGGCGGCCGGCGTGCCGATGGTGAAGCTGATGCCGGTCGCCGAGGCGAAGAATTCGCCGGCAGTGTTGCGGACGAAGCTGATCGAAGCGATCTGGAGCTCACCGATCGGTGGCCCGCGGATCGTGATCGAGTTGGCCATCAGTTTGAACAGGTTCGGCGTCAGGTCAGCGCCGAGGCCGGTGACGGTACGGGTCGCCGAGGTGTTGATGCGAAGGTCAAGCGTTCCCGAAAGTTCGAAGCCGCCGGCGCCACCCCCGGCCAGTTGCACAGTGCCGGCGAGGACCGCTGCAAACGTCCCGTCGGCGAAGCTGTACAAGGTCAATGCGCCAGCACTCACCGACAGCCCGAGCACGTTTGGCGTACCGATGAAGGTCTCGACGCCAGTGGCGGCGATTGAGAAGACCGGCTCGTCCGGGGTTGTCATTGCGTCGTGCGTGACTTCGAATGTGCCGGAGACTTGGACCGCCGACACCTCTCCGCCGGCACCGGCACCCGGGGTCACCGACACCACCACGTTGCCGTTCACCTTCAAGAACGCCGTCGCGGTCCGAGTGTCGAACGACAAGACCATCGCCGCCTCGAGGGCAACACCCGGTAGTCCGAGCAGTTCAACGATTCCGCTTACCGCGCCCGTGACCCCGGCGCTGGTGATCACGAGGTTGCCGCTGCCGTTGCGAAGCGCCAGGTGGACGCCGGCCGCGGCGCCAATCGTCGCCGACACGTTCGAGGCCTGGATAGTGAGCGAGTTGGCGTCCTTGCGGATCAACACGTCGGCGCCGAAGGTCGCCTGGGTTGTGACGATGGTGAGGTTGTCGACACGGATCTGCAGGAACGGGCCGCCCGGTACGCCGAGCGTCTGACCGGCGAACGTGGCGTTCACGGGTGCCTCATCCGTATTGATCTCGAGTTCGAAGTTCTGGGCCGTGAGCGTGAGGCCGGGGATCGTCGCGTCGAACGACATCGAAATCCGGCCCGCCACCCCCGACGACCGGATGCTGAAGATGCCGGTCCCGGTGTTGAGACCGAGCAGAACGTTGCTCCCGGCGTCATTGAGTTCGATCGCGCCATCGCTGATCGCGAGGAGCACGTGCCGATCACCGGAGGTCGACGTCTGCACCTGGGCCGACACTACGGCTGTGATTTCCTGACCGAACACAGTCAGCGTCGCAGGCGTACCCGACGTACCAACGTCCAGCCCGAAAAACCCGGCGCCCGTGTCGATCCTCATCTTCGCCGAACCGGTGAGATTGAACGGCACGCCCGGCGGCGCCACGACGGCGAATGTGACGACCGTGAGCGAACCGGCGAGGATTGCGACTACGCCCGGCTTGCTGATCGTGAACGAGCCATTGATGCCGGACGCGAACACGAAGTCGTTCGCGCCGTCGCCGAGGACGAGCGCTCCGTTGGCGATCGTGAGGCTGGTAGTCGCGCCCCCGTCCTCGAACGTGAAGTCGCCGGTCAGCGATTGACCGCCGGCCACTAACGACACACCGGTGCCGATCACCCGCACGTAACCCGTCGCCGACGACGGCAAGTTCATGGTCACGGTGCGGGTGCCGATCGTGAACTCCTCCATGAATGTGGTCGTCGTCGAGGTGTTGATCGCGATGTCGAGGCTGGCCGACATCGCGACGCCAGGCACGTCGAGCACCGCAGCACCACGCATCGTGGCGCCGACCCCGACCGAGTTGACCACCACGAAGCCTTCACCGTCGGTGATCGTGAGCACGTCAGATCCGGCTGCGGTGAAGCGCATCGCCACGTTGGTGGCGACGATCCGCAGCGCCTGTCCACCGGCGTCACTCGGCATCGCCTCGAAGGCGAACTCGCCTTCGATCGTCTGCCCGTTGATTACGAGCGCCAGCGCCAGCAGCGGGTCGGCGCGTGAGAGTTCGACCCGAACATAGGGGCCCGCCGGTACGTCGGCGACGATCACCCGGGTGACCGTCACGCTCTTCGTGTCGGTGCCGAGGCCGCCGGTCGTGAACCTGATCGTGTCGTTGGTAGTCGTGTCGGTACTGACCGCCGCAATCGTGAGCGGATCGGCCATCCCCGACACGGTGACGGTCTGACCGACAGCGAACCCGAGTGACGACCAGTCGACACCTGCCTGAAGCCGGTCGTTGGCGAACGTCACCGAGCCAGTCCTCGACGGACCGACGGCGAACGTGGCATCCGCAAGTGCCGCACCGCTGTTGACGGCGACCGACAGGCGAGCGTTCTGGAACGCCAGGCCAGGAGTCGACACGCCGATCGTGGCGGCTAGGCGCCCGGCGATCCCGGTACTCCCGACGAGCAGGAACCCGTTGACAGCAGTCGCCGTGAGCTGGCCGGCGGCGAGGTTGACCGAGGCGTCGGCGACACCGACGAACAGTTGCGTGCCGTCTTTCGAAAACTTGAGATCGGCACCGGTCAGCGTCTGCCCGCCGATCGACAAGGTGACGTCGTCGATCGCCACCCGGGTCGTGTTCGCACCGATCGTGAAGTCTGTGGCGACACCCATCGATACGACGACCACGGATTGGGTCGACGCGGAACCAGAGGTATTGATCTCGACCCGAGCGAGACCAGACATGGTGATGCCGCCGAGGTTGAGCAGGCTGATCTGACCCTGGGCGTAGAAGAACACCCCGCCGTTGATCTCGACCTTGCGACCGAAGGCACCCGAGATCAGAACACCTCTTGCGGCAGGGTTCGGCTGGCCGTCGAGTTGGGACGGGCCTTGGCCGAGGAAGATCCGGACATTGCTGACCGTGTCGCCGACGAACGATCCCTCGATCGTGACGAAGCCGCCGATGTTGAGTGAGGCGCTCGTCACCGTGAGGTCGAAGAACAGGCCGCCGGTGCCGGCAGGGATGTTGAGCGCGAACGGTGTGCCGCCGAAGTTGATCGTCTCGGTCCTGGCGAGGCCGGTTGTGTTGACCCGCAAGGCACCGCTGGCACCGCCGTTAAAGCCTCCACCCGACACCGACACCGAGCCGGAGGCAACGCCTGCGATGCCCGTTGGGAGGATCAGGAACATGCCCTCTCCTCCGCCGACGGCGTTGACCCCGATCGTGACGGCGAGATTCCGAACGGCGAACACAATGTTGGCGCCATCGGTGCGGAAGAACAGATCGGCGGTGATGGCCGGCTCCTCGGCCACATACATCGACGCCCCAAGCACGACGACCTGTACGAACGGCCCGGCCGGGAGCGACAGTTCGAGCGCGTCGCCGTTGAGCATCAGCGACTCCGAGACGGGCGACGATGTGGCGTTGACATCGATCCGGAACGAGGTAGCGGTGATCTCGACGTCAGCGGTCGGCATCGTAATCGTTGCCGAGGCGCCGAGCGACCCGGCAACGCCGAGCGAACTGACGAGCAGGAAGCCGGACCCATTCGTGACGGTAAGCACTGACCCAATCGACATTGACACGCCAGCGGCGGCGACTCGGACCACAGTGCGTGACGCCGTCGCTTGGATCTGCTCGAACACGAACACTCCCGACAGCACGTGAGTACCGATCGTCAAGGTTGCCGGAGCGAGCGTGGTCCCGAGCGAGACACGCAGATATCGATTGGACGAGTTGGTCGTGTCGAGTCTCAGACCGCCCGTTCCGATGAACGTGGCACCTGTGATCGCACCCGAGTTGACCGTGCCGCCGCTTGCACTGGCGACGATTCCGGCCGACGATATCGTGAGCGACAGGTTGAGACCCGACAACGTGACGAGTGGCGCTCCCCCGTCTCCGAGCATGACGCCCAGCCCTGTGACTGCCATCGAAACGGTATTGGCGGCCCCGTTGGTCCCCAACACCAATTGCATGGCGACCGTTGTGGCCGACACCGTCACACCGAGGATTGTGAGGCTTGGCATCGCGACCGAGACCCGGACGAACGGCGAAGCAACCGTTGTGTCGACGGCGACCGATACGGTGCCGGCGAACGTGAACGCTCCGGCGAAGTCGGGACCGAGCACCGTCCCACCTGTGACCGAGCCCGACAGGCCGGCCGCCGTGAAGGTGAACGTGGCCCCGGCGCCGGTGATCGAGACCACTCTGCGGCCGCCGGCGGCAATCGTCAGTCCGAGGCCTGTACCGCCGACGGTGACCATCGCCGCCGCTCGCTCGAACGTCAACGACTCGGCCGTCACGCTGTTCCCCAGCACCCCGAGGGTTGCGTTCGCCAGTTCGATCCGGAGGTACGGAGGGGTGGCGATGCCAGGCACGATCATGTCGACACCGTTGAACGAGACCGTCACCGCACTCGTCCCGGTGTTGAACTTCGCCGTCACCGTGCCAGACAGGGTGAGGCCGGGCAGACCGGGGCCGGTCATCGTGCCACCACCGATCACGCCCGCCGTACCGGTCGCGGTGAACTTCAACGCGGCGGCGGCGTTGTCGATGCGAACCACGCTCACTGCACCGGCCATCAGGGCAACGTCGACGTCCTCCGCGGTTGCCGTGACCGTGGCGGCGTCGACGCGCACCAGTTCGAGGCGTCCGACTGAGATCCCCGAACCGGCCACCGTGACCGTGGCGTTGCGGAGTTCGACCCTGGCGTACCCGGCCGCGTTGGCGGCCCCGGCGACCACGGTCGGCGTTCCACCGACCCCAATCGTCACCTCACTCGTCACGCTGTTCGCCGTCGCCGAGATCGACCCTGCGGAGATGTCGACGCCGACCGCGGCCGCCGGTCCCTGCAACGTGGCACCACGAATGGCGGCGGTCACGCCGGCTGATGCGAACCGAGCCCCGAAATCCGCGTCGGAGAGCTTGACGACGCGTACGCCGCCAACCTGCAGCTCGACCGAGACGTCTGAGGCGTCGACCGTCACCACGCCGGCGTTGCGCTCGAACACGATCCGGTCGGCGGCAAAGGTGAGGTTCAGGACTGTGAGTGCAGCGCCCACCACGTCGATCCGCACGTACGGGTCACCCGGCGCCGCAGCCGCCAAGGTCTCCGTCACGCCTCCGACGAGAAGCCGTTGGGTTGCCAAGGTAGTGTTGACCCGCAGGGTTGCCGTTCCAGTGAGCGAAGCTCCTGGGAACGTCGGCGTGATCAGCGTGGCGCCGGCGATCACGAATGCCACGCCGGCGTCGGTGACCCGCAGTGCGATCGCGCTGCTGGTCACACCGACGACGGTCTGGCCACCGGCGACCAACGAGAGGCTCACGGTCGTACCGGTCACATCGACAGCCGGGCCGTTCACAGTGAACGCCAGCGAGGCAGCCGAGGCGGTCGCCCCGAGCACCCCGATCGAGACGCCAGTCGCGGCAACTCGTACGTATGGGTTACCTGCGGCCCCGGCCGGGAGGTCGGTCGTGTCCGCCCCGACCGTGAGCGCTGCCGCCAAAGTGGTCGTGTTGACGTCGACGGCGACGTTGCTCGCGGTGATCGTCAGGTCGCCGCCGAGTTGCGGCCCTAGCACCGTGACACCCCGCACCTTGACGGCGAACCCGAGGCTGGAGAGGCGCATCGCGAAGTCGGCGTTGGCGACGCCTATCACCCGGCGACCGTTGGCCGACACCTGCGCGCTCAAACCGGAACCGGAGGCGTTCACGACGCCGGCGGAAGCCGTCAGCTTCAGGTCGTCCGCCGTGAAACGAACACCGGCGACGTTCAGCACTGCGCCAGAGACCGAGATCCCGACATGCGAGGCGGAAACCTCGACGCTGCGCGCCTGACCGCCAACCGTCATCGCCGCCGATTGGAGTAGTGCGGTCGTGTTGACCACGATCGACGCCGTGCCGCCGATTTGCACGGCCGGAAGGTTCGTCGCCAGCGTGCCCGTGGCCCGCCCGAAGACCGTGGCTCCGCCCAGGAACACGAAGAGGCCCGAACCGTTGCTGACCGACACCAGCGAGCCGGTCCCGAGGCTGAGCGACATCCCGGCTACGGCGACCGCCAGGGCCGGGGCCCCGGCGAGCGTTCGTTGCTCGATGACGAGCGAGCCACCGAGCGTCAGCCCGCCGACCTGGAACGAGATGCCCGTGCCCTCGACCCGTACGAATGGACCTGCCGGGAGGTCGATCTCGACTACGCCGGTACCGACAACGATCGACTCGACAGTCGGAGTCGTGCGGGTCGAGATCGCCAGCGCCCAGGTGCCGGAGATGATGGTAAGGCTCGTGTTGTTGATCGTGACGTTGGCGCTCACACGCCCGGCGACGCCGCTCGAGGTGAGCAGCAAGGCACCTGACAAAGCAATCACCGAGGCGGTGCCGCCGAGCGTCACCGACCCATTGGTGACGGCGATCACGACGTCGCCGGTCTTCAGTTGGACAGCGATGTTCGCCGAGATCGTCAGCCCCGCAACGGTCATGGTCGCGCCGGTCGCCGCCAGCCGGGCGTACGGGACGGTGCCGGTCGTGTCGACCTCGACCGACGCCGAGACGGCCGTCAGGCCGGTACCGGTCGAGGATGCAACAACGAGCGCGTTCGGCTCCAGAGCCGTTCCGGTCGCCGTGCCGGGAGTCAGAACACCGGACGAGTTCACGGTTCTGACTCCGGCTGCACCGACCTCGAGGATCACATTGACATGGCGAACCGTCACGAGGCCGTTGCCGATCGTCACGTTGCCGCTGGCCAAGGCAATCCTGACCTGTCCGGCGAGTCCGCGTGTGAACGACGCGGCACCCGTGAACTTCTGACCGGCGACCTCGAACGTGAGCGCAGTCGTCTCGAATCGGGCGATCACAGCGGGCAGGGTGTTCGCCTCGACCTGCACATGGACCAGATCGGTGCCGCCCGGGATCGCCACCGAGATCACGCGGTCGATGGCGACTCCTGTGTCGTTGTATTCGACGGTTGCCGTTCCGAGGATGGTGACTCCGGCGACGCCGACGAGACCGAGCGTTCCGGTCGCGTACGCGGCCACGGGGCTACCGGCGGCAGACCCGATCCGCACGACCCCGACTCGGGCGTTCAAAAGCACGAGACCACGGGCCGACGGATTCACGGTTGTGCCATTGATGAAGTACGGACCGGAGCCGAGGAACACCGTGGTGTTCACCGCACCGAACGTTTCACGCCCGTTCCCAATCGACGAGAAGCTGAAGGAACCCTCGATCGTGAGCAAGGTGCCGATCGAGTAGCTCAGGTTCTCGACCGAGAAGGCCCGCTCGCCGCCCGCAACCACGATGCTGAACGCCTGCCCGCCGACCTGCACAGTCTCGTTGACACCGACCGCCGTGGAGTTGAAACGCAGACCGACCCGGGTTGCCCCGACGGTGCCCGATGCAATCCCGGCAATCCCGGTTGGGGTGACGACGAATCCGCCGCTTCCGCCGCTCATCGTGCTGGCGCCGATCGTGAGACCGAGGTTGGTGACCGCCAAGATCGTCTTGGTTCCGGAGCGCTCGAACACGGCATTGCCGGTGAGCGCTACTCCGCCTGCCGTGACCGACAGGCCGGTGACAGAAACACGGACGAAGGGACCAGCGGGCAGGTCCGGGCTGGCGACCGGATGATCGTAGGTGTTCAGCTCGACCGTCGCCGACCCCACGGTGAGGCCGGTCAGGGAACTGAGGCTCTCAGATAGCGAGACGGTGAACGATCCTGCTGCACCGTCTGACGAGAGGTTGAACGAGCCGGATGAAATCGAAGCAGTGAAGCCCTCGTATTCGATCTTCATATTCTCGATCGAAATCGCGGCGCCACCGACGATTCGTGACAGTTTGACGAGTGGTGGGCTGAGCCCGGAGTTGAAGACGACGTCGCCGACTTTCACGAGCGTCGGTGTGACGCTGAACGAGAGCTTGGGATCGGTCGGCACGGTGGGTGTCGTGTCGACCGCCAACGCCACGCTGCCTGCAACCGAGAACCCCCCAACCGAGGCATTGACGACGGCAGTCAAGATTGCGTCGAAACTCGACGCCGACCTGCGTAATTCACCCGCAACATTGATCGCTCGAACCGGCCCGACATCGATGATGCCGTTCGACAGCGTGAATACGGTTTCGGTGGCCGTCTTCGTCACTGCGACAGTTCCACTGATCGGATAGCCGTCGACGGTGATCGTGAGCGACCCGGACACGGCTGGGTCGGTGAGATCGGCGAGATCGATCGTGCCCGCACCCATGATGTGGACGATGCCGAGATCCCAATCGACATTGCCGGAGATCGATCCGATCGAACTGGTTCCATCCCAGTCGAACGACCCGTTGACGTCTTCGACCTTCATCGAACCGAAATGGAAGATTCCGTTCGTCACCGAGACGTGAATCGTGGCGATGCCCACCTGGAACACGAACAGGCCGCTCATGCCAACCGGGCCGAAGTTGAGCAAAGAACTCTCGGGGACCGTGATGGCGACCCGCAAGTAATATCCGGCCGGGAGTCGAATATCGGTCGAACCGAACCGCTCGTTGATTGCGACACCGGTCGTGTTGATCGTGAGGCTGGCAACGACGAACGGATCGCCGAGCACCTCGGCGGCACCGCTGATCACAGCGACGGCCCCGCCCCCCGTCAGCAGCAGTGCACCCAGACCGCCGGTCAACTCCACCGCAGCGTCGGCGCCGACGACAACCGGTGACCCGCCGATCTGCAGTTGGTATGCCACGCCTTCGAGGGCGAAGGCCAGACCATCATCGCCGGACGACGACGTGAACCGCTTAATGGTCGCCGTGTCGGCAGTGATGACTTGCCCGTCGATCGTGATCGCCAGGTCGTTCGCACCGGCGATCGCAACCTCGAGCACTTCAGCCCCGGTGACAAAATCAGCGCCTTGCACCGCTCCCGTCGTGTTGATTCTGAACTCCGCATCAGCGGTAGCCGAGACGCCCTTCACCCCGACCAGGCTCAACGCACCCGTCACCTTGAGCGCGTACTTGGCGGCGCTGCCGCTGCCGACCCTGGTGAGCGTCGAAACACCGTCGGTCACGAACTTGACACCGCGGGCGGCGGGATTGTCGCTGACGCCGATTCGGGCCGGGCCCTCACCGACGAAGATCACCGTGCCGTCGGCGATCGTCGCCGTGCCACCTGAACCGTGTGTGAACGTGAGCGCACCCTCGATCGTCGCGAACGAGCCGAGCGAGAGGGTGTTGATCGATCCGAACACCTCAAGCACCTCGCCGGTCGCGAACTCGAGGGTAAACGTGCGTCCACCGACGACGACGTCGACGGCGGGCGTGAGCGGCGTGCCGGTCGAGTTGATTCGCAGGCCGAGCCGGCCGCCCGCATCCACCCCACCGGAGGCAAAACTTGCCTTGCCGGAGATCACGCCAGCAAGTCCGGCCGAAGTGACCACGAAGGCACCCTCGGCACCAAATATCCCGACGCCGGCAAGCGTCGCGCTGACGTCACTCACACCGAGCACCGTGCGTGGTGTCGCTCCGCCGGTGTATTCGAACAGGAAGTCGCCGGATAGAACGACGCCACCGAGCGTTGGCAGGGTGAGCGTTGCGTTGGCACCAGCAATCCGCACTCGGACGAAGGGGCCAGCGGGCAGATCGACCGTCGTAGTCGACAGGCCGAGGGTGACCGTCTCAGAAATCGGCGATGGCATCGAACTGAGCTCGACCGTGGTGGTGCCGGTCGCCATCGCCAGGCCGGCGACGGTGAGCGCAGCCGTCGCTGACGCCGAGCCGACGACGCCGGCGGAATTCAGAATCAGGGTTCCGGTGCCGTCGCTGACGACGAGCAGATCGTCACCGCTGTGCTTGATCGTGGTTCCAAACCCACTGACACCGATCACGACCGTGCGGTTTCCGGACTCGTCCGCCAACTCGTCGATCAGGAGTGCCGTCGTGAATATGCGCGATCCGAACGTGATGTTGACTCGATCGCCAGAGATCCGGAACGTTCCCGGTGTAGTCGTGGTGTCGAGCGAAACCTTGAACGGGATCGCGACCGTGCCACCAGGGCTCGGTCCGCCTTCAGTGGAACCTGTCTGACGGAAGGTGAACTGGTTGGCATCGACTATCGGTTCACCCGGTGGTGGGGCGGGGTCCGTGGACACGCTGATCGAGGCAACCGTGAACGTGCCGTTGTAGCCGGTCGCGGCACCGGCGATCACGGCCGTTTGTCCGACCGAGATGCCGTGAGCTCCAGTAGTGCGGACCGTCACGATGTTGGCGGCGCGGGTGATGTCGGCAATCGCGATCGTGGTGTTGACGGCGACGACGCCTGCGGCCACGGTCAATACGGCCTCGGTTGCCGTCTCGGCACCAGTCGAGTTCACGGAAGCGAGACGCACGCCGCTCGCCGAGAGAAACACGGTCGGATGGTAGGTCGGCGCATCAACATTGGCGGCCGCGGTGTCGGCGTTGGTCGCCAACAGTTGGGCGGTCACGACGGCAGGGTCACCGCCCAGTGCCACCGACGCGCCCTCGAGACCAGAGATCTTCAACTCGGCCGGACCGGCAGAGTCGCCACGGCTCAGTGTGACGGTCTGACCCGAAGCGTCGAGTGTCTGCCCACCGACCTCGATCTGCACGCCGGTGCCAGACACCGTGATGTAAGGGTCATCGGCGTCAGCCGGGGCAGTGTCGATGGCAACCGTGAAGGTGCCAGCGACTGAGAACTCGTCGAGTGACGATGACACCGTGCCACTCACTGATGCAGCGAGCTCGCCGGTGGCCAGGTTCAGGCTGGCGGCGACGATACCGTCGCTGATTGTCAACAATGGGTCGTTCTCGTCGCCGAGCCTGAATGTCGCACCGGTGAGGGCGATGCCAATGTCGCCGCCTGAACCCGAGAAGGTGGCTTGGCCGGACAGGCCTTGGTCCGACACGGTGAGTTCGACGGCGACGGCTCCGGCAGGGGCCGCCAACTCGTCGGTGACAAAAGCGAAGAACGCGTTTGCATCCTCGGGCGTCGGGAACTCGATCACGATGCCATCTGGCAATGTGGCCGGAACCAGCCGACGGATCTCGGGCGGTCCTGCGACCCGGGTCAGCTTCACGTAGTCGCCGCCGCCGAGGTCGAGACCGACGTACGACGCGAAGTCGGTCGCCGGGACCGTGGTGAACTGGAGGTAGTCGAGTGCGACCGGCGTGGTGACATCGGCAAGACCGGCGACACCGCTGGTGCGGATCTCGAGCGTGCCGGCGAGAGTCGCCGTTCCGACGGTGAGTTTGTCGACCGTCGCGGTATACGACTTCGGATCGGTCGCCGGGAGAACTTCGGTGACGACCGCCTCGACGATCATCCGATCATCGGCGGTCATCACGATGTTGCCGATCGTCGAAGGGCCGTCGGTGGTGTACGTGACTGCGCCCGCCGCCGAACCATCGACGTTCTCGATCGCAGTGAACGCGGCGACGACATCGTTGAACGAGTCGCGAACGGCGCCCGCATTGGTGCCGGAGAACCGGACACTCGAGTCACCGGTCGGGAGTACGATCGTGTCGGCTGCAGCACTGCCAGTCAGTGTCTCGACGGTGGAGACCGCGATGTGAGTCGCGAGGGGTGGCACGGTTCCGATTCCGAGCACGAACGTGACCGGTCCGGCAGCGGTGACGTTCACCGAGTCAGCGCCACCACCACCCGCGAACGACACCGGTCGACCGGGCGCCGATGCGACCGTGACGACATCGGGATTCGACCCACCGATGATCGCGATGTCGGCGACGAACGAACTTTTGAGTGTCGCCGACCCAACAGTAACGATCTCATCGGCGACCGGGGTGGCCACCGACAACGACGCCGCGCCGTCGATGGTGACGGTCCAGGTGTGTGCATTGATCGTCGAACGACGCACGCCGGGAGCGATCGATCCGGTCATCACTTCGTCGCCACCGGCGAGGTCAGCAAAGCCGAGCACGTGGCCGAGTTCATGAGCGACGACGGTCAGCAGGTCAACACCGTCAGTCGCCAGAACTGGCCCTGCACCAACCGCTGTGTGCCACCCTCGCTCGGCGGCAGTCGGATCGATCGTGATCGTGGTTCCCAACGCTGTGGCGAGACGATCGTCGGGCAGGTCGGCAATGACGAAGGAGACCGCCGGGCTGAACGTCGCGCCGACCCACAACGCCTCGGCGGCACCACGCACTGCCGTGACATCGGCATCAACGATCGGCGTCGTGACCGGCACTGCCGGAGCGGGCCCGGAGACAACGATGTTGTCTCCCGGCGCAGATGCAGCAACCTGCTCGGATTCACTGACCACGACCAACGGAGCAACGAGCGCGACAACGAGCGCCAAACCCATCGCCCGGTGCGCCGCCATGCGCATTAGCTACAGCCCAACTCCCGGGCCACAACGTGTTGTGGTCTCTCCGCTCATCACCCGTTCTGCCCTCAGCTACATACTGGCAGGCCGCTGGATTTGCGACCGCCAGTTCCTGTGTTCCGGGATCCACCTTGCACCACTCGATGACGTTTCGTCAAATGAAAGGAGGCAAGAATCGCGGAGAGTGACAAACGTCACGTGGGGTTGACCGCTTCTGTCTGATTCTGGTAAAGGCGATCGGCGCACACGCATCACCGGCAGTAGAGTCCGACCGGTCTTCTTGGGCCGACGATCACCCGAATCTTGAAACTCGACCAATGATGCTTGCCTTCGCCCACCCACGAATCGTCCGGACCGTCCGGTCGACGTTGGTAGTGCTCGGCATCTTTGTCACAATGGCCGCGCACGTCGCACCGGTGAACGCGTCAGCGCGTCCGCTGTCGGCTGACGTTGCAAGGGCGATGACGACCGTAGAGATCATCGATCAAGACCCGATTGGGCTCGCTGCAGCTGTCGAGCTGACGCTCGACCTTGGCGGACGTGTCGTCAGCGATTCACCGAGTGCGGTCCTCGTGCGAATTCCAATCGCCGAACGAGCACGACTCGCCGCTGAGGTGCACGGTTACGTACGCAGCCCCTTCGCTGTCGACGTCGTTCCAGAGTCGTTGCCATCCGATGGCAGCGTCGTCGAATTCGGTCCGCTCACCGGTGGAGAAGTTGCCATCACCAATGCGGACGCGTGGCATGCCGCCGGAATCGACGGGACCGGGGTCAAGGTCGGCGTGATCGACTTCTTTGACGTCACGTCGTTTTGGAACGAGGCCGAGCACGGACCGAGACCCGTCAACGGTGTCACGGCGAAATGTTTCTCGCAGGGGTCCGACTGCACCGACGAGTTCTTCGACGGGACCGATACTGGCAGCGAAAATCACGGCGTTGCGGTCGTCGAGGCGATCCTCGACATGGCCCCAGGCGCTCAGATCTTCATCGGCCAAGCGCTCACGACACCCGACTACCGTGCCCTCGTCGACTGGTTCGCGGCGAACGGTGTGACCATCATCAACCGATCGCTCGGAAGCCGCTACGACGGACCGGGTGACGGGCGCAGCCCACTCAACGACGTCGTAACGTATGCCGTTTCGAAAGGGATCCTGTGGGTGAACTCTGCCGGTAACAACGGTTCCGACCGGTACTACCGGCATCCCGTTCGGATCGTGGGCAGCCGCGTCGCCTTCGGTGATACCGGCGAAGACACGTACCTCCGATTCAGCGGTTGCATCTCACTGGCGGGAATCCGCTGGGCCAACGACTGGGATGTTCCTCGCTCATCTCGGACTGACTACGACGTCAATCTGTGGGATTCACCCGTTGGTCAACCAGCGATCGGGACGATCATCGATCGGTCAACTGACAACCAACGCGCTGGTGCCCCGCCGATCGAGAGCATCGGCGACAAGCGGTGTCCGACGGCGGGGAACGCGCTCTATCTTGAGGTCGTACTGCGGGCCGGCACAGCCGACGGCGACGTGATCGAGATTCTCGACTACGGCTCTGGCATGACCGCGCACACGCAGTCGGCTTACTCGGCTTCAACGACGGTCGTCGACTCGACCGACCCAGGTGTGATTGCGGTCGGGGCAGTCTCGCCATCAGGCTCCGGCAGCATCGCCCCCTACAGTTCGCAAGGGCCGACCAATGACGGGCGTGTAGCACCTGACGTCGCCGCCCCGGCCTCCTTCGCAAGTTCGATCGGCGGCTCGTTCGCCGGCACTAGCGCTGCGTCGGCAGTGATCAGCGGGGCAGCCGCCTTGCTGCTCGACGGAGGACTCGCTGTCGATGCGACCACGGTCGGAAACCTGATCCGCCACCTCACTATCGATTGGGGTGCTGCAGGGCCAGACAACGTGTTCGGCAATGGCGAGTTCCGGCTCCCGGAACCACCGACGGTCGCGATTGACCAGACTCCATCTCGATTCATCCCGCTCTCCTCACCAACACGAATACTCGACACTCGACCGACTGAGGCAATCGGCCCACCGCAATTGATCGGTCGGCTGTGGGCAGGCGAGATCCGTGACCTCCCGGTTGTCGGCGTCTTTGATGTTCCACCGACGGGCGTGACGGCTGTCGCGGTCAATATCACGACCGTCGAAGCCGACCGCCCGAGTTACGTTCAGGCGATACCGACCAACCGAGCGGCGGTCGGCTCGTACTCGAATCTCAACTTCGATGCAGCGGGGCAGACGCGTGCCAACTTTGCCATCGTTCCGGTCGGAGATGGCGGCACGATTTCGTTGTACTCGGTTGCCGCCGGGAACGTCGTCGTCGATCTACTCGGTTGGTTCGAGGGCACTTCTGGACCGATCACCAGCGGCCGGTTCGTCGAATTGCCCACCGCCGAACGCTTGCTGGACACCCGTCTCGATGCGCCGATCACACCGCTTCAATCGGGAACGAATCGGGCGGTTCGATGGCCCACGGATATCGACCACAGTCAGGTGTCAGCTCTTGTAGTAACAGTGACTGGGACCGCCGCATCCAACCCCGGGTGGGTGCAGGCGTACCCGGCCGACCAACCGGGAATCATCGGAAGAACGTCGACGGTCAACCTCACGACCGGGGGAACGGTCGCCAACACTGCAATCGTCCCAGTCGGATCGAACGGGATTGCCGTCGCTGGTTTCTTCGCCGGCAACGGAAGGGCTGATGTGGTCGTTGACGCAATCGGCTACATCACGTCAGCTGGTGCGACAGCATCGACCAGTGGTCGATACGTACCAGTACGCCCGAATCGGGCGTTCGACTCGCGACTCGGAACCGGAGCCCTGGTTGACCAACAAGTCGTCGTCATCAACGGTTCCGATGCACCAGGCGTCGACGTACCAGCTGACGCATCAGGCGTGATGTGGAACGTCGCTGCGATCTCGGTATCACGACCGGGATTCGTTCGAGGATGGGCCGCCGACCAGGTCGAGCCGCCGACATCGGCGTTGAACTGGACCACGCCCGGTGAGATTCGGGCCAGCGCCGCGATCACCGCGGTGGACCAGGGTCGTGCCCGGTTCCGCATGGAGGACGGCTCGGCCAATCTGCCGACGCCAGTGGGGGGATTCCTCGCGGACGTGTTCGGCTACTTCACCTGACTAGTCTCGGTCAGCCAGTTGTCGATCAGCTTTCTGGCGATCGAGATTCCGGGCGGAATCATCGGTAGGTGATCGCGCCGATACCAGCCTGCGTCGGCAATCTCAGTCGTGTCGCAGATGATTTCGCCCGATTGATAATCGGCGCGGAAGCCAACCATCAAGCTGTTGGGGAACGGCCACGGCTGGCTCCCGAAGTAGGTCGGATTGGTGACGGTCAAAGCAACTTCCTCGTTGACCTCTCGGATCACGGCCGCCTCCAGTGACTCCCCCGGCTCAACGAAACCAGCCAGGCAGGAGTACATCGGAACGGTCCACTGCACGCCACGCGCGAGCAGCGCTTCCTGATCGGGCCCCGCGGCGCCGCGCGTCACGAGTGTGATCATTGCCGGCGACAATCGAGGGAAGGCAAGCATCGTGCACGCCGGGCAGCGCATCGCCCGCTCCCCTGTCGCCAACTCGGTTGGCTCGCCGCAGCGGCCGCAGTAACGATGCGTGCGCGCCCATTCGACGATTTGCACCGCTCGTCCGGCGGCAAGCCACTGATGCTCAGGGGCTCGACCGAAGAATGAACGCAGATCGACAGCGGCACCGTCACTTGGGTCGTCGCCACGCGGAACGTCGACAGCCCACCACGCACGCCCATCGACGACGCCGATGAAATGGCGAGTCCAGCCGTGCTCGGCCGGCCGGTCATCGATCCAGACCAAGGCACCCACGACGTGGAGGTACTGATGCTCCCCATCGTGGTCGCCAGGGAGCACATTCAGGGGTCGGAACCGTCCGTCGACCATCGCCTTCAGCTGACGTCGGCGATTGCCGCGACGAGGGCATCGAGACCGGCGTCAAGTTCGTCACTGGTCACATTGAGCATCGGCGCGAGACGCACGACGTTGCCATAGAGACCCCCCTTGCCGACGAGTAGCCCGTGAGTTTTGGCAGCTTCGTGAACCGCGCCGGTACGCGCCTTGTCGGGCTCGACGGTGCCCGGGTGACACATCTCGAAGGCCCACATCAGACCGCGGCCGCGCAGTTCTGCGATCCACGGCGTGGATTCGACGAGCGGTCGGAATCGGGCACCGAAGCGCTCGCCCATGGCTTTGGCGTTCGCTTGTAGGTCGTTGTCGAGCACATACTGCAGGGTTGCTCGCCCAGCCGCCGCCGACAGCGGATTACCGCCGAAGGTCGAGAAGTTGAGCACCTTGATCGTGTCCATGATCTCGGCCCGGGCGACGATCCCGGCCAGCGTGGCTCCATTGCCGACGCCCTTGGCGAACGTCAGCATGTCTGGTACGAGGCCGTGCGCCTGATAGCCCCAGAAGTGTTCACCGGTTCGACCCCAACCGGTCTGGACCTCATCAGAAATGAACAGAATTCCGCGGTTCGAGAGCTCTTTTTGGAACCGGCCGAACATGCCGTCAGGCGGGGTCGCGAAGCCACCGACACCCTGGATTGGTTCGGCGATGAGACAGGCAACATCACCTGCGGACGTCATGTCGAGCAGTTGCACGAGGTCGTCGACGCAGGCCTGGGAATAGGCGTCGTCGTCGAGTTCCCGGAACGGTGAGCGCAACCGGTACCCGCCCTGGACGAACTGGACCTGTAGTCCGCTCAGCGACGTCGATGACCAGACCGAATGCGACGTGATCGCTTGAGCCGTGAACGAGCGGCCGTGGTAGCTGTTGCGGATCGCCAGCACCTGATTCGACTTGCGATACGAGGTCGCCAGCAGGATCGCCGTGTCGTTGGCTTCGGTGCCCGACGGCGTGAAGAACACACGCGCCTCGGGGATCCCCGACTGGGCGGCGATCATCTCGGCCAGTTCGATCATCGGCTCCGACAGGTACAGCGTGGAGGTGTGCATCACCTTTGCTGCTTGGGTTTGCACCGCGGCGGTGACCGCTGGGTTGTTGTGCCCGATCATCGTCGTAAGCACACCACCGAAGAAGTCGAGGTAGCGATTGCCCTCCAAGTCCCAGACGTAGCTGCCATCACCACGGTCAATCGAGATCGGCTCGGCATAGTAAGGGGACAGGAACGAAGGGAGCACCCTGCGATAGCGGGCGGCGAGGTCAGCACTAGTCGTCACGGCCAGAAACGCTACCCCGAGGGCAGCTACTGTCAGTCGAAAGGAGCGACTCACGATGGCTGAACTACACCCCCAATTGATCGACGTTGCGACCCTGCTCGGGACCTGGACAGGGAGCGGCCGCGGTGAGTATCCGACGATCGAGCCATTCGAGTACACCGAAACAATCACGTTCGACCATGTCGGCAAACCGTTTCTGGCGTACGCCCAGCGAAGCAGGTCGATTGCGACCAGCATGCCGATGCACGCCGAGTCGGGCTACTGGCGGTTCCCGGTGGTCGGCCTTGTGGAAGTCGTACTCAGCCACCCCACGGGCATCACCGAGATTGAGCAGGGCACGATCATGACGGAGCCGAGTGGTGTGATTGTGATCGAACTGATCAGCAAGGTGATCTCGATGACCACGACCGCCAAGACCGTGACCGCACTTGAACGATCGATCAGAATCGACGGCGACGTGCTCGACTACCAGATCTCGATGGCTGCCGTCGGACTCCCGCTGCAACACCATCTGGCGGCGCGGCTGGTCCGTGAGTAGTCCTCGTTTCGTAGGCTCGGCCAGATGCATACCTCGTCGCTCCCAGTCGGTCGTTCTACCGGTCGTTCCGTCGTCATCGTTGATGCCGTTCGCTCGCCAATCGGGCGACGCAATGGTGGGTTGGCGTCGGTGCATCCCGCCCAGCTGTTGAGCCAGGTGCAATCCGCGCTGATCACGCGATCAGGGATTGACCCGAGTGAGGTTGGGCAGGTCGTCGGTGGCTGCGTCAGCCAGGTCGGCGAGCAGAGTTTCAACATCACCCGTTCAGCCTGGCTAGCGGCAGGATTGCCGCTGACCACCGCCGCCACCACCATTGACACGCAGTGCGGATCGAGCCAGCAGGCGACCAACTTGGCGGCGTCTCTGATCGGTTCCGGCGTAGTCGATATTGCTGTTGCCTGTGGTGTCGAGTTGATGAGTCGGGTGCCGATTGGATCCAACTCGTCGAAGAAGTTGGGACTCGGTGTGCCGATTCCCAAGAGTTACTTCGAGCAGTACGAGTTCACCTCGCAGTTCGAGGGTGCCGAGCGGATCGCCGACCGGTGGGGTGTCACTCGTGACGCCGCCGACGGCTTCGGGCTCGTTTCGCAACAACGCGCCGCCCTGGCATGGGCGGAGGGCCGATTCGATGGGCAGTGGATTCCGATTGACGCGCCGGACCTTGACGAGGGGGGCAACCCGACCGGTTCGACCCACACGGTCGTCCGCGACGAAGGGATCCGTGAGTCGACGCTCGAAAAGTTGGCTGCGCTGAAGCCGATCGCCCGAGACAACGGTGTCCACACAGCAGGGAACTCATCACAGATTTCCGACGGTGCGGCCGCAGTGCTGCTGATGACCGAGGAGCGAGCAAACGAACTCGGGCTCACGCCGCGCGCCCTGATTGTTGACACCTGCCTGGTTGGTGTCGATCCGGTGCTGATGCTGACCGGCCCGATGGATGCCACCAAGCATCTGCTCAAGCGAACCGGTCTCACAATCGACGAGATCGCCACGTTCGAGATCAACGAAGCGTTTGCTTCAGTCGTGTTGGCCTGGTCCAAGGAAGTCGGAGCCGACCTTGTCAAGACCAACCCGAACGGTGGGGCGATCGCCCTCGGCCACCCGCTTGGGGCGACCGGTGCATTCCTGCTGACCAAGGCGCTCTACGAATTGGAACGCATGAATGGGCGTTACGGCCTCGTGTCGATGTGCTGCGGCGGCGGTCTCGGCACGGGCACGCTCATCGAGCGAGTGTGACACCCACCGGATAGAACTGTCGTGTGGCTCGTCGTTCCCGAATTTTCGTGCTGCTCGTGCTTGCCGGGTGCGGGGGAAGATCGGCGACTCCCAGCCCGACGACGCTCACACCTGGCTCGCTAGAGGCGAACGGAACGATTGAGTTCGTAGTCGACGGCGACACCGTTGATGTGATCGTTGACGGGAAGCAGGAACGCGTTCGCCTGATTGGTATCGACACCCCGGAGATCGCCCACCAGGGTAAACCTGAGCCGTCTGAGTGCTTCGGCGACGAGGCAACGGCGTTCACGACCAGTCTGCTCCCAGTTGGAACACCGATTCGGCTCGAACGCGATGTCGTCGCCCGTGATGACTACGGCCGGATCCTCGGTTACGTGTACCGAGCCGGCGATGGGATCTTCGTCAACTACGAGATCGTCCGTCACGGTTACGCCCAGCCGCTCACGATCCCACCCAACGTGATCTTTTCGAAACTGATGGTCGAGGGTGCCCGAGACGCTGAATCAGATCAAGCCGGATTGTGGGCCGCCTGCCGAACCTGAGTCGAGCGGGTTTCGTGTGCCACAGTGATGGCCATGATTGATATGCACCATCGGTTTCCAGGGGTCACCGAGGGAGTCCATCGGGCGTGGTCTCGGTTCGATGGCCCGGCAGGCACGCAGGTGGTTGACAGCGCCATCCAGGCCGCATCGGCGTGGCAGCGGAGCGGAAATAACGCCAACAGCCACGGGTCGTTCGCCGCCGCTGACGCCTGTGATGCGCTCGTCGCCGACACGCAACGGATGATGGGCGAGTTTCTGGGCGCTGACCCGTCCGGTTTCATCTTCGGGCCATCGACGACAGCGAACGTGTTCTCGATCACGCGGGCGATCGGACGTGACCTACACCCTGGCGACGAGATCGTCTGCACGCGACTCGATCACGACTCGAACGTTTCACCGTGGCTGCAAGTCGCCGAAGACTCAGGTGCAACCGTCAAGTTCGCCGAGTTCGACACCACGACAGGCCGACTCGAAACGAGTGCCATCGATGATCAACTCACTGATCGAACAAAATGGGTTGCCGTGACGGGCGCATCGAACGCGATCGGGACGATGCCCGACGTCACGGCTATCGCGGCCGCGGCACACGCCGCCGGGGCGAAGGTCGTGGTCGATGGCGTACACCTCACTCCGCACGCGCCGGTCGACCTGTCGGCGATCGGCTGCGACGTCTACTCCACCAGTTCGTACAAGTGGTACGGCCCGCACGCTGCCATCACCTGGGTCCGACCGGAACTACTCGACCAACTCAAGGCTTACAAGGTTCGACCGGCGCCATCAGCCGGGCCAGGCAAGTTCATGCTCGGAACGCCCGCCTACGAGAACATCGCATCGCTCGGTGCCGCCGCCAGATTCCTGATGGAAATCGGAATGGAGAATGTTCGTGCCCACGAGCGGGCCCTATTTTCACGGCTACTCGATGGGTTGCTCGCCGATGATCGGATCACCGTGCTCGGGCCACACGACCTCGACAATCGGGCACCGACGCTGGCGTTCAACGTTGCTGATATCCACCCAGCCGATCTCGCCCGACGATTGGCCGTCGAACGGATTGCTGTCTGGGACGGCAACTACTACGCCGTCGAGTTGATGGAACGCTACGGGTTGCCCGACGGAGCGGTACGTGCGGGCATCGCCCTCTACGTCACTGACGACGACGTTGATCGTCTGCTCGACGCTGTCCGCCACCTGTAACCGACCAACCCGCCGGGTAGCGTCTGAACGGTGAGCACGCTGGTCGAACGTCTCGGGTACACAGCCGACGCCAAGCTGGTGATTCTGTCGTGTGACGACCTCGGCTCATGCCACGCCGCCAACGTCGGCGTATACGAGGCGATCCGCGACGGTGTGGCAACGTGCGCCTCGATCATGGTGCCGGCCCCCTGGGCCCGCCACGCCGCCGAGATGTATCGGCCGAGCGACGACATCGGAGTGCATCTCACGCTCAACGCCGAGCACGCCGCCTACCGGTGGGGTCCACTGACTCACGCTCCCTCGCTGCTATCCGGTGAGGGCGGGTTCCCCCGCAATATCAACGACCTCTGGGAACACGCCGACCCTGAGGAGGTGTTCCGCGAGTTGCGGGCACAAATCACTCGAGCAATTGCCTGGGGTATCGACGTCACTCATTTGGCACCGCACCTGACGGCGATCACGCTGCGGCCGGAGTTTTTCGACATCTACCTTCAATTGGCATGCGAGTTCGAGCTACCGATTCGACTGCCGTCCTCGGTGACCGCTGAGCAGGCCGGGTTTCCATTCCGGAAGCTCGCTGCCGACGAGGGCGTCGTGTTCCCCGATCATTTCGACCACGACTGGCGGGCAGGTTCACGCGACCGCGTCTACGCCACGTTGAAGAACCTACAAGTAGGGGTCACCGAAGTACACGTGCAGCCGGCGATCGATACGCCAGAAGTTCGTGCACTCACCGACAGCGCCGAATCATGGATCGACGACTACTTGTTCGTCACCGCTGACCCGTCGCTTCCGGCGTTGATCGCCGAGGTCGGTGCGGTCCTGATCGGCTATCGCGACCTCAGGGCGGCGATGCGAGCCGACTGAGCGCCGACGTCGCTTCGCCAGACTTCAGCACGTCGAGAATCCGCCCGGTGTGGCCAGTCGCCTTCAAGCGACCGCGCATGAACTCGACCGTGGCATCGAAGTCATCCGCGGCAGCGACCTGAGCGGGCACGATCAGAACGATCTCGGCATCACTGGGACCGACAGCAATCTCGTCCTTCTTGCCGACGACGACCCGATATTGAACGCTCACGCTGACGCCTCGATCCCGACCTCGATGCCGGCAAACAGGTCGTGTTCCTCATCGGACCCGGGGATCTCACCAACCAGCGAACGGGCCAAAATCCAATCCTCCCATGGATAGATCGCCGCCAACTGTTCCTCATCGAGCCCGAACCAGAATGGTTCCGTTGGGTCAACCTGGGTGGCATGAGCCAGCAACGCTCCAGTGCGGGCCCACATGAACTCGCTGACCTCAATCCGGGTCGTGATCCGGTGATCGTGACTGGGACGTTGAAACCAGGCGTCGTCAAACGGTGACTCGCCACGATGGTGCAGTAAGCCTTCGTGCATCGCCAGCATGCGGCGGCGGCTCCACGTCGTGAAATACAGCTTCGACGGCTGGAACGGCTCGCCGAGGTCGGGATACCACTCGGGGTCGCC
>JANOTN010000384.1:0-1998 GCA_031416375.1 Ilumatobacteraceae bacterium | reverse complement strand
AGTTCCGGGGCAATCATGGAACGTCGGCCCGTTCGCCACGTGCCGCTGATTGGCGACGTGGCGGCCGGCACCAACGTGCTGGCGCAAGAAAACGTCGAAGAGATCCTTCCCATGCCACTCGACTTCACCGGCGAGGGCGAGCTGTTCATGCTCCGGGTGCGTGGCGAGTCGATGATCGAACTCGGCATTCTCGACGGAGACTTCGTGGTTGCCGTACAGCAGCCAACCGCCAACAAGGGTGAGATCGTCGTCGCTGGCATTCCAGGTGGCGAGGCAACTGTCAAGACGTTCGAGCAGGATGGGGATCAGATCACGTTGACTCCTGCTAACTCGACGATGCAGCCGATGCAGTTCCCAGCAGACGAGGTCACGGTCTACGGGCGAGTCGTCACCGTCATGCGTCGCCTCTAGGCGGTCCATGCGGCGGCCCCCACGGTGAAGCCGCAGGAACACGAACATCGAGTGGTGGCGGATGCGGTACCGCCCGCGCCGGCTCGGCGGGAAGGTGGGGGTTGACCGGTAACTGCGGGATGCGAGGCGGCTCAGGTGGCCACACACCTTGACTTCCGACGGGACGAGGGCGCCAACCTGGCCCTTCCAGAGTAGTGATCGCGGCTGCTCGTTTGGAACGACGACCCGCCAACAACAGCAACAGCAAGCCGAGCACAACGCCGCCGATGCCGACCGCAAGTGAGCCCCGGCGAAGTTGTTGAACGCCATCTTGAGGGTCGCGCCCGATGGCCGCGACCGTTCCAACCGAGTCACCGACGACTTCGACTTCGTATTCACCAAGTTGTTCAATACTGAACCGGCCGACCGATGTGCCCGACGCTCCAGGTGTGTCATAGGTGATCGAGTTATCCCGGCGAGGTACAACAGGTCCGTCGGGACCACTCATTTTGAGATTGAACGCCCGACCCGACTCAGCTTTGGGTTGGCAATCGCCAATGGGAATCTCGGCGACCGAATCGGTCTCCTCATAGACGTAGAACACGCCGGGTTCGGTGAACTCGAGCGTGGTAGTACACCCGATTGGAGCACGCGCGAATGACTCGACGGCGCTCTCCTCACGCCGAGTCGACAAGACGTACAAGACTCCGCCAACGATCAAGCCACCGAACAGCAGCAGGAATCCGAACGTAGCGGCGACGCCGCGTCCTCTCGATCGTTGTCCCATTGTGGCCCCCGTTTAGATACCGAGTCGAGCAGCGATCAGCTCGATTCGTTCGTCAGGTTGTACCACGGCGGCGCGCACAAACGCGCTTCCGGCGGAACCGTAGAAGTCGCCGGGGCTCAACAGCGCCCCACTTTGGCGGGCGAGTTGCTCGGTGAACTCCCAGGCATCACTCGCAGAGTCCCCAACCTTGAGCCACAGGTAGAACCCCCCGTCAGGCATCGAGACGTCGAGACCAGACCACCGACTGAGCACATCGGCCAGTCGTTCCAAGCGGTGTCGATAGCGGCCGCGCTGGACCTCGACGTGGCGGTCGTCGTCGAGGGCGACGACGCCAGCGGCTTGGCCCGGACCCGGGACCATCATCCCGACGTGTTTGCGGACCTCCCGCAGGTATTCGACGAGCTCCGCATCGCCTGCGTAGAACCCGACCCGGATGCCAGCCAGATTCGAACGCTTGGACAGCGAATGAACGGCGACGACCCCGTGAAGGCCATGTTCGAGGATCGTGCGACCGCGGTCGACCCAAGTAAACTCGACATAGCACTCATCAGAAAAGACGGGCACGTCGTGTTTGCGACCCCACGTCGCGGCGGCACCGAGGTCGTCGAGCGCTCCGCTCGGATTGGCGGGACTGTTGATCCACAGCGCCAACGCGCGCGCCGCATCGGCGGGATCAATCGTTGATAGATCGAGCCCGCCACTCGCCGTGACCGGTACCGGAACGGCCCGACAGCCGGCGAGGATTGCACCCATCTCGTAGGTCGGGTACGAAATCGCCGGATACAGAATCGTGTCGAGGTCAGGGCGACGTAACTTCAACC
>JANOTN010000383.1:0-15659 GCA_031416375.1 Ilumatobacteraceae bacterium | reverse complement strand
TGCGCCGGCTACGTGGGTGACGCTTCGCCGTTGGTGATCGGTCTCGCCGCCGGCATCGTCTGCTACCTGGCGCTGAGCCTGAAGTCAAAGCTGCGACTCGACGACAGCCTTGACGTGATCGCCGTTCACCTCGTCGGCGGTTTGCTGGGAACGATCCTTGTCGGCTTCTTCGCCGACAAGGGGATCAACGCTGCCGGTGCCGACGGGCTGTTCTACGGCGGCGGAGGCGAGCTCCTGAAGGACCAGATCGTCGCCGCCGCCGCAGTGATGCTGTTCTCCGGTGTGGTCTCGTACATGCTTGCCATGGGTATCGACAAAACGATCGGTCTGCGGGTCAGCCCGGATGATGAAATGATTGGTCTCGATCAGAGCCAACACGCCGAGTCGGCATATCAGGCATGATGGTGGGTACGCGACTCACCACGACAACGACATTCGAATCACAGGAGACGAGCTCATGAAACTGATCACCGCCGTCATCAAGCCGTTCAAACTCGACGAAGTCAAAGACGCTCTCAAAGCAGCCGGAATCGCCGGCATGACCGTTGGGGAAGTCCGCGGGTTCGGTCGACAGGGCGGCCACACCGAGACCTACCGCGGGGCCGAATACAAGATCGATTTCGTCCCGAAGGTGTCGTTGGAAGTTGTCGTTGACGATGACCGCGCCGACCTCGTCGTCGACACAATCGCCAAGTCGGCAGCCACGGGCAAGATCGGTGACGGCAAAATCTGGGTCACCGATGTCGACCGGATCATCCGCATTCGGACAGGCGAAGAAGGCGCCGACGCGGTCTAACCCAGATCTAACCCCGACGCCCGGTCCGATCCCGAGCGCGATGACAACCGACAATGATTGCCTCGTACGGTGACTTTTCATGCGAGTCGTTTCTTCAGTCGTCGTTACCGGTCTGCTGCTCACGTCGGTCGGTTCGATCACCACGCCGCAGCATGTTGCCGCCGCCGCCACCGCATCCGTGACGTGTGCCACCGCGCCGACGGCGACTTCGGCACCTGGGACGGCGCTCGACAGCTACCACGCGATCACACCAGTCAGACTGGTCGATTCACGTAACGGAACCGGAGGTTTCACCGGGCAGATCGGTGCCGGGTGCACACTCCAGCTCGATCTCACCGGGTCGGTCGTGCCGACCGACGCCGACGCGGTGGCGTTGTCTTTAACGGCGATCTCGTCGGAGCGGGGTTTCTACTCCGTCTACCCGTGCGCCAGCGGTCGGCCAGAGACATCGAACCTCAACGCCCGCCCCAACGTGCCAACACCCAACCTCGTCGTCGCTACTCCAGACGCCGGTGACGTCGTCTGCATTTACAGTCTGAAAGCGTCGGATTTGATCATCGACCTGGCTGGCTGGTGGTCTCCCGGCCCCGACCGATTCCAGACGATCACACCGGTTCGAGCCGACGACTCACGGCTCACGAATTCGGCACCGTTACCAGCTCTCAACGTCCGAGCAGTAGTACTCACCGGCGCGTTCGTCCCGGCTGACGCGACGGCGGCGCTGATCAATCTCACGGTCACCGAGCCAGGTGACTTCGGATTCCTGACGGCGTACCCGTGCGGCACCGAGCCACCGCTTGCATCGAATCTCAACTTCGTTCCGGGTGAGTCGCGGGCCGTCTCGGCGATCGTGGGAATCGGTGACACCGGTGCGATCTGCATCTACTCCAACACCAGCCACCACGTCGTGATCGACGTTGCCGGCTACTACGCACCGACACCGCAGTTCGGGCCAACCGTGTCGCTCACGTCGCTCACCGGCCAACGGATTGCCAGTTCCCGCGACGACATCGGAGGATGGTCAGGGCTGTTTGCAAAGGGGACGGTCCGACAACTCGATCCCGTGCTGACCCTCAAGCCTTCATTGATCGGGGCAAACGCTGACACAGCCAGTTCGGTCGTGCTGAATGTCACCACCGTCAACGCCGACGCTCCAGGGTTTGTGACCGTGTATCCGTGTGCCGCCGCCGGCGATCGACCGTTCGTCTCGGCCGTCAACTATGTACCCGACTCCGAAGCGACCAACCTCGTCGTCGTTGACCTTTCAGCGGCGCGGACAGTGTGCTTTTATGCGTCGTCAGCTGTTGACGTGATCGTCGACCTGTTCGGCGTCATGCACGCCCCTACGTCGTCTCTCGCGGAGGGAATCACATTCGACTCGTACGCCTGGCCGCCGTTCGACCCGGCGGCAACCGACTACATCGTCGAGTGTGGGACCGACGGACAGGTGCAGTTCAACCTCGCCCTGCTCCCGTCGGTGACTGCTCGACTCAACGGGGTCAGCATTTCAGCTGGTTCTACGATGGTCGATGCGAACCCCGACGATCTGCTGCGTCTACGTCTCACGCGGGGAACCGAAACCGACTCCTATTGGTTCCGGTGCGTACCAACCGACTTCCCACGGCTGCTCGTCGATCGATCGGGCGAACCCGATCCCGGCTGGTATCTGACGTCCTTGCAGCAGCCCAGCTCGACGGCGGGCTACCTAGCGATCCTCGATAATCACGGCGCGCCCATTTGGTACAAGCGAGTGCCAGGCGGCGGGCTCGACCTCAAACGTCGGTCGGACGGGCGACTGATCTACACGCCCAACCTCGGAAACGCCTTTGGAGTCATGCCGGCGCGGGGATACCGGATCACCACACTTTCCGGCACCTTGGTTGCCGAGCACCGCACGGTTGATCCGACCAACTTCCCGACCGACCACCACGACTACGTCGAACTTGCCTCCGGCGGTCGGGCGATGCTGTCGTACCCGTTGGTGACCGTTCAGAACCTCACGGTGCTCGGCGCGGGATACTTTGCGAACGACACGATCGTTGACGGCGTGATTCAAGAGATCGACGCCGCCGGAAACTTGGAGTGGTCATGGCGAGCGGGCGAGCACTTCGGCTATGACGAGGTCCGATTCCCGGTGCGGTTCGGGTTGTATCCGTCCGAACCCAACGGAGGAGAGGTTGACGTGTGGCACCTCAACTCACTCGATCAAGTCGATGATGGCAGCGGTGACTATGTGCTCTCGGCGCGTCATCTCGACGCCGTATTCCGGGTCGACCGGGCGACGGGCACCGTCGACTGGATTCTGGGCAGCGGCACCAGCAACCCCGCGTCGCTGTCGATCATCGGCGATCCGCTGGGTGGTCCGTTGCGACCTCACGACGCTCGGCTCGACGGCGACGTGCTGACCTTGCTCGACAACCGACACGCCAACGGCCTCGGCCAAGCGGCGCGGGCCGTCGCCTACCGCATCGACGATGTTGCCAACACGGCAACCATGCTGTGGCAGATCAGCAATCCGACCGGCCTCAGCAGCTTCGGACTCGGCTCAACTCGAGTTGCCGCCGATGGTGATGTGCTCGTTGGCTGGGGCGGCTTGCAGCCGCTGTTCCAGGAGTTCACATCAACGGGAGACCCGTTGATGACGATCACTCAGGATGGCGGCGGGAACAGCTACCGGATCGTCAAGGAGCCGCTCACCTCGTTCGACATCAACGTGCTCCGCTCGAACGCCGGAGGCACCGCCGAAACCCCGTAGAACGAACTGCATCCAAGCGATGCGACCACTCGGCGATCAGGCCCATTCCGGCCAATCCATGAGGCGCGGCGCGCTCCGGAATGCCTGATCGGCGATTCGAGTCGCATACGGTTGATCCCATGGCCGAACGTTGGACTGCGCAGTGGAAAGAGTTGTACAGCGAGGTCATCACGACCGGGCTGTGCACGGGTTGCGCCGGCTGTGTCGTCGCCTGTCCACACGATGTGATCGGGTACGAGCACGAAGAGGGCAAGTACATACCGTTCCACCTTGAGGAGGAGCTCGGCCTCGACAACTGCATCCACGGCGAGAAAGGCTGCACCTCCTGCACCAGGGCGTGCCCCCGCTTCCGAGCATGGGAGCCCTCGGCCGACATGCACCTGTTCGGTCGGATCCGTGAACCCGACGAGATGTACGGGATATGGCGTGCGCTCCATCTCACTCGAGCCAGCGACGAGATGGTGCACAAGATGGGACAGGACGGCGGGCTCGTCTCGGCGATGCTGATCTGGTTGCGTGAGCACGACTACATCGACGCAGCCCTGGTGTCAGGCGTCGAGGATGACGACGCCTGGAAGACCAGGCCGGCAGTCGTCTCGACGAACGACGAGATCCTCGCAACCGCCGGTTCGCGCTACACCTACTGCGCCAACCCACTCGCGCTGCGCGAGGCCAAAGCGGCCGGGTACGAGCGGCTCGCCCTCGTCGGGATGGGGTGTCACACGTCGTCGCCACCGGTGATGTGGGACCGCAAAGTCGGCAAGGTCTCGCGACCGTTCCTGTTCAACATCGGGTTGCTGTGCTCGAAATCGTTCGACGACGCGATCTTCACCGAACTGTTCGAAGCCAAGTACGGGCTCAAGAAGCAGGACATGGTGAAGATGAACATCAAGGGCGTCTTCCAGATCTGGATGAAAGATGGCTCCTACCACGAGATCGACCTCAAGGAATGCCATGGATGGACCCGCAAGGGTTGCGTGTCGTGCCCTGATTTCGCCGCCGAACACGCCGACGTCTCAACCGGTGGAATCGGCGAGGACAACGATTGGACGCTGACGATCGTGCGAACCGAGTTGGGCGAAGAGGTCATCAACAGGATGATCGCCGACGGTTCGATCATCGCCCGCCCCGCTCAAGAGGACGAAAAGGCGATGAAGCTGCTGCGCATGCTGTCAATCGTCAGCCGTCGTCGCTGGCCGACCGACGCCGATCCGGCCCCCGCCGTTGGCGTCCCGCCTCCCAAAAGGAAAGTCGCCGAGCCAGTTCCTGCCGGCTAGCCGACGGCCATGCAGGAAGCGAGCGCATCCTGGAACTTGTTGAGTTCTTCGATGTCCTTGGCGGCGACATTGTCGGCGGCGGCGTTCTCAATCGCTTCGAAATCGGCCAGATCAAACGCTGCCACCTTTTGGCGCATGCATTCCTTAACCGAGTCACTGACGTCAAGCGTTTCGATGACTTCGAGGGCGAGTTCAGGGGCTGGAGGCGACGAGGCACCACACGCTGTCAACACGCCTGAAGCAACGATCACGGCGACGGCAAACAAACGGGTAGATCGACCAGGCTTCACAGCTATCCGAGGCTAACGGCGATTTCGACCAGCCCGGCCGGCAGAATCTCAGCCGTGATCCGAGTTGAACTCGTTTCTCCCGACCGGCGGCGACTCTGGCGACGTGCTGCCGTCGGCTAGTGGACACCGAACATTGCCCGATTGCCGGCATGGTGATCGGCGAAACCAACATCGAATCAGGCACTTACTAGCGCGATCGTCGGTTTCATCGAAGGCTCCCCGGGCGCTCGGCAGTAGGTTGGTTACACCATGGCATCCAAGTCAGCCAGTAAGTCAGCCAAGAAACCAGCTCCCCAACCTCACGCCACCACCGTCTTGCTGGTGCGCCACGGGCGCACCCCGACAACGGGCCGACTGCTTCCCGGACGTGCACCCGATTTGCATCTCGCTGAGGCAGGTATCCAGCAGGCGGAACGGGCCGGCGAGCGGATCGCCGAACTGAAGCGAGTTGATGCGATCTATTGCTCACCTCTCGAACGTGCCCGTGAGACCGCTGCGCCGATCAGCAAGGCGACCGGGATTCGAGCCAAAGTTGACAAGGGTCTGCTCGAATGCGACTTCGGCGACTGGACCGGAGCCGAACTGAAGAAATTGATGAAGCTGCCGGAGTGGCGAACCGTGCAGCGAGCACCGTCGACGTTCCGGTTCCCGAATGGTGAGAGCTTCACGGAGATGCAGGTCCGGATCGTCAACACACTCGATCGGCTTCGCGTCGCCCATCCGGGCGGCACGATCGTGTGCGTGAGTCATGCCGATCCAATCAAAGCAGCAATGGCACACGCCCTCGGAACCCACCTCGATCTGTTCCAACGAATCGTGATTTCGACCTGCTCGATCAGCGCCATCTCGTGGACAACTGACGGGCCGATCGCGTTGACCGTCAACTCGACTGGCGGCTCACTCAGTGAACTGACACCATCGTGAGCGTGTCATCGTGAGCGTGTCATCGTGAGCGTGTTCTACGAATTCGACGACGTCGATTCGTTTACCACCGGCGCGGTCGGCCGGCCAGGCGGGCGTACCTTCTTTCTGCAGGCACGCCAGGGTCGCCAACGCGTCGCAGTGAAGTGCGAGAAGCAACAGGTCGGGGCGATTGTCCAGTATCTGCGGCGTGTGCTGAACGACCTGCCCTCGCCCGATGTCAAACCTGTTGCCGGCACACTTGAGCTGGTCGAACCAGTCGAGTCGGTGTTCGTGCTCGGCCCGATCGGGCTCGGTTACGACCGCAGTGCCGACAAGTTGATTGTGCAGCTTGAGGAGATTGTGCGAGCCGATGAGAACGGCAAAGCGATCGAGGGCGCCGATGGCCACATTCGACTGTTCGTCACCCGCGCCCAGGCAGCCGCATTCTGTGATCACGCCGAACTGATCATCGCCTCCGGCCGTCCCGACTGCCAGTGGTGCGGCCTGCCGATCGACCCGGATGGTCACCCTTGCCCGCGCATGAACTGATCACGGCTGACGTTCCCGACCCAATCGCGTTCTTGATCAACGCTGAGCCGGAAATCGAGGGCCGCATGCCGTGGAGTTCGAACGCAACGTTTCTCGCCACCTTGCGGTGCGGCGACGTGGTGCGCCAGGCGATCTACAAGCCCGTGCGCGGCGAACGCCCACTGTGGGACTTTGAGCGAGGTCTCCACAAGCGTGAACGCGCCGCCTACCTGTTGAGCGAGCATCTCGGAATCGGCGCAGTGCCGCCAACGGTGATTCGTGACGGGCCGTACGGCGAGGGTTCGTTCCAATGGTTCGTCGATGCCGACCATTCCGAGCACTACTTCACGATCTTCGAAAAGTTCGAGGATCTCCACGATCAGTTGCGCGAGATCGCCGTGCTCGACGTGCTGGCCAACAACACCGACCGCAAGTCAGGACATTGCCTGCTCGCCCACGACCGGGTCTGGGCGATTGATCAAGGTTTGTGTTTCAGCGCTCCTTTCAAGTTGCGCACGGTGATCTGGGAGTTCAGCGACGAGCTAATCGATGACGCGCTGCTGGATCGCGTCGCAGCGCTGGTCGAGAGGATTCCGATTGATGTCGCCGCGTTGTTGTCGGAGGACGAAATCGCAGCGATGCAGTACCGCGCCGTCAAACTCCTCACGGAGCGCGTGTTCCCGTCCGATTCCACCGGACACCGCTACCCCTGGCCGATGGTATGAGCGAGCCTGGCGCTATGCGTGAGGATCGAGATACCGATCTGGATGGGTTGATTCATCGAGTTGATCTGGACGGGCTGGTCCGGATGGTCGATCACCGATGCTCGGCTCGTGACTGGGCCGGGATTCTGCGGCTGCGTGATCGATGCAGTTCCGCGGCCGTCGAAACAGGCCGCCAGCTCTGGCCGGCGGCCACCCTCGCCGAATACCGACTCGCCCTGCTCGCTCCTCCCGAGTGGGCAGCGCGAGTGCTCGACGGCGAATCTGGTCGATTCACGATGGGCCCACTGTCGGAAGTCGTCGCCGTCCATCACACATGGGCCGACTTGGCACCACACCTCGCACCGGTTCCGGTCGCCATGTTCGTCGCCCACGAGCGGGCAATCCGTGGCGAAGTAATCGACCCCGCCGACCTCACCGACGTGCCACCCGTGCTCGACATCCCTGCTGCGTTGCAACCGTGGGAGCCGGACTATCCGCGGTCGTCGTATAGCGACGTCGGAGCAGAGCACCCGGCACCTGCCCGGATCGGCACGATGGAATCAGTCGCAACGACGAACGACGGTGTGATCGTCGACGATGACGCCACTGATCTGGCCGTCGCTCAACTGCTGGAAGCCTGGACGACTGCGTCGACAGGCCGGGCGGAAGTGGTGTGTGTCGAGGGAACGCATCTCGATGCGCTCGGCGCGCTCGGCGTCAGGTCGGTGCGAGTTGTCGAGATCACCGCTGTCGAAGCGCTCGCCTCGCTGGCGTGGGCGGGAGCCAGCGGAGCCGCCCAAGGTCGCCGACGCGGCATGGCGATCGGACGCTTCTCGATGTGGTGGGTGCTCGGCGCGCTTGGTGATTTCTACGACAATTGGCCGCCGACCAATGACGAGATCACGGACCTGCTGGCGTCATTGCGCTGGTACCGATGGGACGCCCACGAACCCGAAGGCGGTTGGCGGCTGCAACTGGTCGTGACCGACGAATCCGAGGGCTTGGCCTGGGCAATCAACGCCACCGACCACGCCTAGTCCCACGAACGCGTGAGGATCTTGCGTGAAGCCGAGACTCAGCCGAGTTCGTCAGCAGGCGGCCGAACTCGGACGTGATCCTGACACGATCGCCGTGCGGGCTTCGACGATTCCCGAGATGCGTGACGAGCTTCACCGCTTCGCCGACGAAGTGATCGCCAACACGCTCGACCTGTAACGATGCCCATATGAGCAAGCTCGACGGCAAGGTGGCAATCGTGACAGGTGCCGGTCAAGGTGTCGGGCGCGGCATTGCGCTGGCGTTAGCGAGCGAAGGTGCCCACGTCGCCGTGACCGGGCGCACGCAGTCGAAATGTGATGCCGTGCTTGGTGAGATCGAGGCACGCCGCGGGCGCGCCATTTCTATTCGATGCGACGTCGAATCTCGAGACGATGTCGATGCCACCGTCGCTGCGACTATCGAGGCATTCGGTCGTGTCGACATCTTGGTCAACAATGCCCAGACGCTCGTCTACCAATCGGTCCGCAAGTTCACCGAGGCCGACATGTTGTCGATGTACCAGTCAGGGCCGATGGGTTGCCTGCGATTCATGCAGGCCGGCTTCGATCAACTCCGTGCCAACAAGGGTTGTGTGATCAACCTCGGATCAGGGAGCTCGATCCAGCCTCACCCGGCGATGAGCGGGTACGCGATGGCGAAGGAAGCGATCCGGGTGCTTTCACGAGTGACCGCGATGGAATGGGGCAAGTTCGGGATCCGGGTCAACTCGATCTGCCCACTCGCAGAGACGCCGGGCTGGGAGTTCTTCAAGGGCGAGACACCCGGCTCAGAAGAGGTCGTACTCGCCGGCATTCCGCTCGGACGGATGGGCGACCCGGAGGCCGACATCGGCCGAGCGGCCGTGTACCTGGCGAGCGACGACGCGGCGTACGTCACTGGCACGACGATGATGGTCGACGGCGGTTTCAACTACCTGCGATAGCGAAGCCGGGTGCCCACGGCATCGGCGGGTCACACGGGTCAATTCGTTGGAACGAGAACACACAGACTCGTTCGGCGATCGCCCATCGGGCATCGCGGCGTTCGAACCTGTCCATGTAGCGAAGTCCCACCGTGTAATCGCGGGTCGGCTTGGTGGTGCTCGCCGGTACCCGGTGGAATGCCAACGTGTAGGCCTCTGATCGGGCAACATCGCCGTCGAGTTCGATCAGGATGTTGCCGATCACGTGCATCGTTTGTTCGAACCGGGGTAGACCGGCCTTGATGTAGCGAATGAACCCATCAACGTCGCCCTGGAATCCACCATGATCGTCGGTCGCGTCGGGGTGGTAACACGACCTCACGAGGTCGTAGTCGCGCCGATCAATCCCCCGGCAGTACGTGTACAGCACATTGCGGATCTCATGTTCGTCATCCATCGGTGAGGCCATGACGGCGACCCTACCGATGTTGATCACCGCGTCGTCGTGCCCGAAACCCGCGTTCATGTCGCGCTGAACCCCTCTATCACGTGGCCATGTCGACATGAACGGGATGTTTAGGCGGTGCGACGACGGGTGATCGCCAGCATCACGAGCGCCATCGCCATCGCCATCGTCGGCCAGAGCGGCAGCCCGCCGCTGGTCGGAGCTGTAGCTAGGTCGCCTGCCGCGCTGGTAACGGCGTTGAACCGCACCGTGACCGCTCGTGGAATCTCGACGGCACCGACAGCCACGGTTCGTGCGAGATCCGGCACGACGTATTGCACAGGCCGAATCACTGGTACGGCGACGTCGATCACGTTCCGCACGGCAATCGGCGAAATCTCGAGCGCGCTTTGTGCAGCATGCACGAGGTCGGCACTCTTGTGATTGACGAGCGCCAGCAACTCACCAGGGTTGATATCGCCGGACATGATGCCGGTTGCCGTGTGGTCGTGACCGAGAACGTGGCCGACCTCGTGGAGCAGAACGCTGAGTAGGTCAACGCGACCTGGGTTCACGACGCCAGGGGTCAGGCTCCAGCCCCAGCCGGCGGCGGCGAAGTCGATGGTGATCTTCGAGCCGAGCGTGTCGGCCAGTTTGGTGCCGGGGAGGTCACCGATCTCGAACGACAGCCCGATGAAGGCGTCGGCCGAGGCACCGCTTTCGATCCAGCGAAGGATTGCAATTGCGAGCAACGCCCGAGCGTCGCTTTCGTTGAGCGGTGCGACCGGCGCAGCGTTCACCGGCGCTGATGCAGCGAAGATTGCGCCGTCGTTGTCGATGATCGTGACGACTCCGGTGTTGTCGGAAATCGTGGCGTTGGTCGGGCTGCTGAGCACGACCGTGAAGGTTTCGGTTGGCTCGCTCTTCTTGTCGCTGGCGATCGTCACCGTGAAGGTCCTCGACGTCTGACCGGCAGCGAAACTAACGAGTCCGAAGCTCGACGTGAAGTCCGAACCGGCCAATGCGGTGCCGGCCACGGTCGTCCAGTTCACGCTCGACGTGCCTGATGTGTCGCCGCTACGCGTCACCGTGATGGTGACAGTGACGGTCGGGCCGCCGTTGTCGCCCTCGGTCACCGTCGCATCACCGATGGCGAGCGTCGGCAGTGTCGGTGCGGCGTCGTTGTCGGCGATCGACGAGGTCGACGACGACGGTGAACCGACCGCGTAACCCGTGCCGGCGGACAGCGTCATCGTGAGCGTCTCGGTGCCCTCGATCAACGCATCATCAACGATCGCGTACGTGATCGTGACGGTCGACGACCCAGCGTTGAAGGTGACCGTCGTCCCGTTCCAAGTCCCACCGGAGACAACCGGCGAACCGACATCGGCTGGCACAGAGGTCCCGCCCTTGGTGGCATTGACAGCGAGCGTGCTGGTTGTCGAACCACTCCGGGTAAATGTGATCACAATCGGCGAACCGCCTTCGCTGCCGCTCGTGGCAGCGACGGTGACCGTTGGTTGCGTGGCAGCGTCGTTGTCGGCGATCGAGGAGGTCGACGACGACGGTGATCCAACCGTGTAACCCGTGCCGGCCGACAGCGTCATCGTGAGCGTCTCGGTGCCCTCGACCAGCGCGTCGTCGACGATCGAGTAGGTGATCGTGACAGTCGACGAACCGGCGTTGAACGTGACCGTGCTTCCGTTCCAGATGCCTCCGACCACGACAGGTGAACCGACATCACCTACCACCGAAGTGCCGCCCTTGGCAGCGTTGACGGTGAGCGAGTTGGTCGTCGCTCCGCTCCTGGTGAACGTGATCACAACCGGCGATCCGCCTTCGGCACCACCGGTCGCGGACACGGTGACGGTCGGAGGAGCAGCGAAGTCGTTATCGACGATCGTGACGACACCGATTCCGTCGGCAATCACAGAGCCGCCCGTGGAGTTCGAGAGCGTCACATAGAACGTCTCGTTGCCCTCGACGAGCACGTCGCCCACGGCGTACACGGTGATCGTCTTCGTCGTCTCCCCCACTTGGTACGTGACGGTTCCGGAGGCTGCGACGTAGTCGGTGCCGGCGAGCGCGGTCCCCGGCCCGGTCACCCATTGCACGGTCGTGATCCCTGTCGCCGGCCCGTCGAGCGAGATCGTGAGCGTGACCGCCGCATTGCCTGAGTTGCCTTCGGTCACCGAGGCGTCGGTGATCGACACCTGGGCACTGACGGGGTTGTATTCGTCGAAGTTGGAGTCGTTGGTCCGCACCCGAACGTTGTCGAATGTGCCGGTTCCGGTAGTCAGGGTGCCGAAGCCACCGTCGACAAGGGCGCTGTTGTACCCGTGCCCGAACAGCGTCTGTCCATCGACGACGACGTTCACCGAGGCACCCTTCAGCGTCAGCTTGAGCGTGTGGTCGATCGTGTCGGTCATCGTGAAGCTGAGCGAGCGGTCGATCACCCATCCGGCGGCGGTGCGGTGCCCGAGCACGACGAGGTCGGCGACGACGTCGATCATCACGTACTTGAAGTCGGTTGCGCTGTAGTAGTCGAAGACGATGCCGAGTCGGCCCGTGCCGGCGCGCACCGTGGCGTCGAGTTCGAGGTACGCGTCGTACGCAACCTGACGACCGAGGTCGGCGAGCGACACGCCGGTCCCTCCGGTTGCTACGCCGTCGTAACGCTGGAGGTTCACGGTCCAGGTGCCGACCTCCGGCACCAGCCAATCTGCCACTCCGTCGCTGAAGTTCTCGTTGCGATCGAGCGTGAGATTGGGCGGCAGGATGCGGACCTGGACATTGTCGAACCGACCGCGTGAATTGTTGGAGCCGACGCCGAGCAGACCCTTGTTGAGCCCATACGAGACATTGTCGATCACCCGCGGCGCGAAGCTGTACGTGAAGTAGCTCGTGCCGGCGAGCACGACCGTCACGGTGCTGCCGTTGACCGCCACCAACATGTCGTACCAGACGTTGTAGCGCACCCCGCTCGGAATCGCCGCCTGGGCGACGGTGTACCAGCCCGTCGCATCGCGGTAACCCATCACGAGCTTGTTGGTGGCGTCGTCCAGCCCCGCGAACTTGAAATCGGTCGGACCGAAGTAGTCGAAGATCACGAAAGCGTTGCCCTTCCAACCGGCGGTCGGCTTGACGACCAGCACACGAGCGCTGACTTCGTAGTAGACGGGCAGATACTGATCGTGATACCACACTGCGGCAGCATCTTGGCCGAGCGACGACGCCGCCACACTGAGCGTTCCGGACGACACCGCCCAAGCGCCGCTGTCGACGGCAAAGGCCTGCAACGAGCCGTCGTTGAAGTCGGCCGAGCGCAAGACGTCACGCGATCCCCCAGGGATGTTGCCCGGTTGCGGGTCCGACGGGCCACCAGTCTGGTCCTGCCAGAGTCCCTGGTCCTTCTGGGTGATCAGCCCGAGCTCACCGTACGGCTCACCGTTGCGGGCCCTCAGTTCCGGGTCGAGAGCGTTCTGGTCCTCGTTCCGGGTCGGGTCGGCACCCTGGCTGGCCGACAGGGCGTACAGGAACTCGAACAGCCACGGCGGTACCTGGCGGCTGACGGTGGCGATCCCGAATGGTGCGAACGGAACGATGTAGCTGTTGAACTCGCCGACCCAGTCGATCAAACGATCGCCGCCGGTGTTGCCGATCAGGATGTCGAGCCCGGCACCGCCGAAGGCACGATCCTCATAAAGCGGGTGCGTGTCGGGCGTGTCGTTCGGGCTGGGCTGGATCTTGCGGCCCTTCTGATCACCGAATTGACCGGTGCCGGTGATCGTCATCACGTCATCAGCGTTGAGCAGGTCGTTGCCCCAACCGCCGTAGATCGAGTCCTGACCGGTGCCGCCGACCATCCAGTCGTTGCCCTCGTCGCCGAAGATCGCGTCGCTGCCGTCGCTGTGGCGGAATCCGGTGGCGAGACAGGTCCCGCTCGGGGCGTAGTTGACGCAGCCGTCCATTGTCGGGCCCTCGTCGGAGTAGAGGTTCAGGAACCACGTCAGCACGTTGGCACCGGGGTTGTTGTCCTTGTTGACCGTGGCGTTGGCGTTGAGCATGATCGTGCGCCTTGGGTCGTACTCGTCGTAGAGGGCGAACTCGCCGAGCCGGTTGACGATCGGGCCCTGATCGTGCCAGGCGTCGCTGTCGGCACCGAAGTGGAGCAGGTCGCCAGGGTTGAACGGGCGAGTCCAGTCGGTGCGGTAGGCGTTGCCGAGTAGAAGGCCCGTCGTGCGGCTCCAGATCTGCGTGTAACCGTTCCAGATCGACTCGCCGCCCGCGATCGCGTCGTCGCCACCGCCACCGTGCAGGAAGTCCCCGGCAATGCCGCGCTCCTGGTTAAAGGGCGGCTCCTCGTTGTTGCGGTGTCCAATCTGGCCGACGCCCGGGTAGCGCGGCAGCTGCTCGCCGCCGAGACCGCCGAAGATCACGTCGTCGGAGTTGTTGGCGTCGAACTTCGGCTCATCCGCTCCCACACCGTTCGGGCGCAGGTTGTACGGCGTGAGGTCGACGGTCATCTTGAGGTCGTTGCGGATGTTAATGACCGCCGTCTGGACCTCGCCCGGGGTGGCGATGTACTGGTTGAGGAAGTCGCCGCACAGCACCGACTTGGTCTCCGGGCAAGTGCCCACCGGGCGGAAGGCGGTGATCCCGAACAACGGCTCGCTGAAGCAGGCACCGAGACCGAGACCGGTGCAGTTGGTGAGGTTGACGGCCGGGGTGCTGCCCGTGGTGTTGGTCCCGGCCGTGTAGCCACGGTCGCTGTTGCGGCTCACGAACAGCCGACCGTCGTCACCGATCACTCCGTCCTGGCCGGTTCCGCCCGAGACCCAGTCGTTGCCCCAGCCGGCAACGATCCGGTCGTCCTCGGCGTCTCCGTAGGCGACGTCGTGGCCGCCGCCGAGGTAGATCTCGTCGTCGCCCCACCCGCCGTGGACCTCATCGTTGCCGGCAATTTCCCAGTGACTGGTGAACGTCCACTTGTTCGTGCCACGCGCCACGGTCAGGAGTTGGCTGCACCCGCCGCCCTGCGTTGCGGGTGCCGACAAGCTGCACGGGCCGGTAGTGCCGAGGCCGAACACGTCGGGCCGGAAGTCGGGGCCACCAGGCGTGTAATCAAGCAGGGTGACGCCGCGCACGACGATCTGCTCGCCGTAGGCGTCGTCGTAGATGTACGACACGTAATTGGTGGCAGGACGGTACGGCTGCTGCCCGCAGGCACCCGTCCGGTAGTCGCAGCGGTTGGTGCCGACGATCCTGATGATCTCGCCGTTGTCACCGACGATCGTGTCGGCGTCGTGGCCGTGACGGTCGATCGGCACGGCAGCGCCGAGCGGCGTGAGGCCATTGTCGCTGCGGTCGGTGTGCAGGCCGCTGCCGCCGAACAGCAGGTCGCTGCCGTCGGGCCGGATGTACGGCGTGGTCAGACTGAAGAAGTCGGAGCTTCCGCCGATGATGTCGTCCTGACCCTCACCACCGAAGGCGATGTCGTTGCCGCCGTTGCCCTCGATGTAGTCCTGGCCGTCGGTGGCGGCGTCGAACGACGCGATCAGGTCCATATCGCCGACAAGGTCGCAGGTGCCGCCGTGGGTGTAGTTGTCACCGCCCAGATCCGTGGCCGGGCAGCCGTCGGGGCTGCGCGAGGCACCAACATGGAAGGCGCCACTGGCGGCGTCCTCGATCCGACCGTCACCCATCAGGATGTCGTCACCCATCTGGCCGAACACGAGGTCGTGCTGGGCACCACCGGCGAGGTAGTCGTTGCCGAAGCTGTTGAGTCCCTTGATGCCGACCTGGACATCGAAGCTGTGGAACTCGTCGAGGTCGTTGATGTTCTTGTCGTAGTAGACGAGGTACTCGGCCCACCACGGATGCGTGTCGAGCGGAGTCGGGCTGTCGGGATCGCGGTAGTTGCGTGGCGTGCCGTCGACCAGCAGCAGGCCGCTGTTGTCGGCGGTTACCGGGTCTCCGCAGACTGCCGGGCGGTCGGTGC